>DASQFQ010000109.1:0-26943 GCA_035633075.1 Solirubrobacteraceae bacterium
ACCGGTTTCCAAGCCGCTGAAACTCTCAGATCTCGGCATTACGAAGAAGCAGTCGCCGCAGGCGCAGCAGCTCGCCGAGATGGACGATGAGGACTACGAGCAGTTCAAGTCCTCAACGCTTCTACACGTGTAGAAGGTTCAACCGCTGCCCAAGGTGAACGCTGGAGCCTTCGGCGTGTCTTGGCGCTGAGATGGTCGACGGTCATTGCGCGCGCAACGATATACCCGACTGCGGCGGTGGGAAACGCCCAAGGGTGTTCGACGTTCGCAGGGAACGCGCGGGGAACACCACGGGAACACCAGTGACCGCGAATGCCACCTTCGTCGCTCTCCATCCCGCGCTCTAGAGCGGCATCCGTGGTCACACGGTGGCGCTTGGAATCTTCATCAAGTAGCTGCTCCGCCCGCTGCCGGGCCCCGGCGACACACGAACACGTCGTCGGTGTCCAGCAGCCCGTGGCGCACCGCGAGCGCCGGCCCGCACTCGAGGGCGGGCCGCACGCGCTGCACGTCGAAGCCCGCCGAGGACAGCCGCTCCACGATGTCGGGCGCGTAGAGGCGCACGTGGTCGTGCTGCCAGAAGGCGCGCTCGCGCTCCGCGGGCGCCTTGATGCCGGGGTCCTCGAACGTGCGCTCGCGCCCGTGGTCCAGGGGCACCATCACGATCAGCCAGCCGCCGGGTGCCAGCACGCGATGCAACTCCCGCATCGCCACGGCGTCCTCGTCGATGTGCTCGAGCACGTGGCTGCAGACGATCGCGTCGAAGCTGCCGTCCGGCAGCGCGATCGCCCTGAGGTCCAGGGCGAGGTCGCCACGTCCGGGCTCGAGCGCCGAGGTGGCGTATCCGGCCCCGACCAGCGGGCGCAGCCGGCGCTCGAGGCTCCACTCGGGGGAGACGTGCAGGAGCGTGCGCGCGTGCGCGAGCAGGCCGGGATCGCGCTGCAGGTGCAGCCACAGCGCGCGGTGGCGCTCATGGGCGCCGCATCGCCAGCAGATCGCGCCGGGCCGGTTCCAGGCCGCCCTGAAGTGGCGGAACCGCCCACCGCAGAGCGGGCACTCGACGCGGTCGCCACGGTGCACGAGGACGCGGCAGCGCCGCAGCAGGCCCCGCCGAACGCGGCGCAGCGCCGCGACCGCGGGGCTATCTGAGTCCTGCCAGAGCGGGATTTCGAGACCATACCCAACCTTGCCACGGTTGTGTCAAGGTTGGCCGCAAACGCTGCTAGGCTCCTGCGAATGCGCGACTTCCTCGCCGCCATCCACGAGCGCGTCGTCGTCTTCGACGGCGGCATGGGCGCCACGCTCGAGCAGTACGACCTCTCCCTCGAGCAGGACTACAAGCTCCCCGGTCGCTGCCACGAGGCGCTCGTGCTCAACCGCCCCGACGTCATCGCGGGCGTGCACGAGTCGATGGTGCAGGCCGGCGCCGAGGTCGTGCAGACCGACACCTTCCAGGCCTCGCGACTGAAGCTCGACGAGTGGGGCCTTGGCGACCAGACGCCCGAGATCAACCGCCGCGCAGGCGAGATCGCGCGCCGCGCGGTCGGCGAGGAGCGCCTCGTGGCGGGCTCGATCGGGCCGACCGGCTACCTGCCCGCTTCGGACGATCCGACCCTCGGCAACATGCCGTTCCGCAAGCTCGTCGAGGTCTTCGCCGAGCAGGCGCAGGGGCTCGTCGAGGGCGGCGTCGACCTCATCATCATCGAGACGGCGCAGGACATCCTCGAGGTCAAGGCCGCGATCTTCGGGGCCCGCCGGGCCTTCGAGGTCACGGGTCGGGAGCTGCCGATTCAGGCCTCGGTCTCCCTGCTGCCCAACGGCGGGAAGATGCTGCTGGGCACCGACATCTCCGCGGTGCTGGCCACCCTCGAGGCGCTGCGGGTCGACGTCATCGGCCTGAATTGCTCGACCGGGCCCGAGGACATGCGCGACGCCATCCGCTTCCTCGGCGAGTTCTCCCCCGTGCCCGTCCACTGCATCCCCAACGCCGGCATCCCCCACCAGGGGCCGGACGGCGAGACGATCTTCCCCGCCGAGCCAGAGCCGCTGGCCGCCGTCCTCGGCGAGTTCGTCGAGCGCTACGGCGTGACCATCGTCGGCGGCTGCTGCGGCACGACGCCTGACCACATCCGCGCCATCAAGGCGCGCTGCACCCCCAACACGCCGGCGGCCAGGCCCGCCCCTCGCCCCCCGCACGCCTCCTCGATGATGACCGCGACGCCGCTGGTGCAGGAGCCGCGCCCGACGCTGGTCGGTGAGCGCGTCAACTCGCAGGGATCGCGTCGGGCCAAGGAGCTGCTGCTGGCCGACGACTACGACGGCATCGTGACGATCGCCGAGGACCAGGTGGAGGGCGGGGCGCACGTGCTCGACCTCTGCGTCGCCCTCACCGAGCGCCAGGACGAGGACGAGCAGATGCGCCTCGTGGCCAAGAAGGTCTCGCTCACGCAGCCTGCGCCGATCCAGGTCGACTCCACCGAGCCCGAGGTCATCGAGACCGCGCTCGAGCAGATCCCCGGCCGCCCGATCGTCAACTCGGTCAACCTCGAAGCGGGCCGCGACAAGCTCGACCGCGTCGTTCCCCTGGTCAAGGCCCACGGCGCGGCGCTGATCGCGCTGACCATCGACGAGGAGGGCATGGCCAAGACGCGCGAGCGCAAGCTCGAGGTAGCCAGGCGCATCCACGAGCTCGTCTGCGAGGAGCACGGCCTCGGCCCCGAGGCGCTGATCTTCGACGCGCTGACCTTCACGCTGACCACGGGCGACGACGAGTGGAAGCCCTCCGCCGTCGAGACGATCGAGGGCATCCGGCTGCTCAAGACCAAGCTGCCGGACGTGAAGACCTCGTTGGGGGTCTCTAACGTCTCCTTCGGCATTGGCGTCCCGGCCCGCGCGGTGCTCAACTCGGTCTTCCTGCACCATTGCGTCGAGGCGGGGCTCGACCTCGCGATGGTCAACCCCAACCACATCACCCCCTACGGCGAGATCCCCGACGAGGAGCGCAAGCTCGCCGACGAGCTCGTATTCAACGAGCGCGAGGACGCGCTCGAGCGCTTCATCGCCCACTTCGAGACCAAGGGCTCCGAGGACGCGGCCGAGGTCGCCGACCCGACGGGGGACATGACCCCCCAGGAGGCGCTGCACTGGCACATCCTGCGCCGCAAGAAGGACGGCGTGGAGGCCCAGATCGACGCCTCGGTGCAGGGCATCGGCGCGGTCCCCACCCTCAACGACGTGCTGCTGCCGGCCATGAAGGAGGTCGGCGACAAGTTCGGTGCCGGCGAGCTGATCCTGCCCTTCGTCCTGCAGTCCGCCGAGGTCATGAAGCGCGCCGTCGCCCAGCTCGAGCAGTACCTCGACAAGCTCGAGGGCTACACGAAGGGGACGGTCGTGCTGGCGACGGTGTTCGGCGACGTGCACGACATCGGCAAGTCGCTGGTGAACACGATCCTCACCAACAACGGCTACACGGTGGTCGACCTCGGCAAGCAGGTGCCGATCGGCACGATCCTCGATGCCGCCGAGCAGCACGACGCGACGGCGATCGGCCTCTCCGCCCTGCTGGTCTCGACCTCCAAGCAGATGCCCCTGTGTGTCGCCGAGTTGCACGAGCGCAGCCTCGAGTACCCCCTGCTGGTCGGCGGCGCCGCCATCAACCGCAAGTTCGGGCTGCGCGCCAACTACCCGAAGGGCAAGGACGCCGACGACCTCTACGAGCCCGGCGTCTACTACTGCAAGGACGCCTTCGAGGGCCTGGCCGTGATGGACCAGCTCGTCGACGGCGAGGCGCGCGGGCAGCTCGTCGCGAAGGTTCGCGCTGCGGCGGCCACGCTGCGCGAGACGGGCGAGGAGGAGGAGGTCCTCGACACGAGCGACGACTCCGTGCGCTCTGCCGCACGTACCGACGTCCCGGTCCCCGAGCCGCCGTTCTGGGGCGTGCGCGAGATCGAGGTCGACCTCGACGACGTCTACCCCCACCTCGACACGCACGTGCTGTTCAAGCTGCACTGGGGCGGCCGCGGCGTGAAGGGCGAGGAGTGGAAGACCCTGGTGCGCGAGGACTTCCGGCCGCGCCTGGAGCGCATGTGGGCGGAGCAGGACTGGCTGCACCCGCGCGCGCTGCTCGGCTACTTCCCCTGCTACAGCGAGGGCAACGAGATCGTCGTGCTCGACCCCGAGGATCGCGAGACCGTGCTCGAGCGCCTCGCCTGCCCGCGTCAGCCCAAGGGCGAGCGCATCTCCCTGGCCGACTTCTTCCGCCCCAAGGGCTCAGGTGAGCTCGACGTGATCGCCCTGCAGTCGGTGACCGCCGGCGAGGAGGTCACCGAGCTGATGGCGAAGCTCGAGGCCGACGGCGAGTTCGCCGAGCAGCTCTTCACCCACGGCCTCGGCGTTCAGACCGCCGAGGGCATGGCCGAGTGGCTGCACTACCGCGCCCGCGAGGAGCTCGGCATCCCCGTCACCCAGGGTCGCCGCTACTCGTGGGGCTACCCCGCCGTCCCCGACCAGTCCGAGCACGAGAAGGTCTTCCGCCTGCTCGGCGTGGAGAAGATCGGCCTGCGCCTGTCCGGGGGGCACGCCGTCGAGCCCGAGCAGTCCACGCTCGCGCTGGTCGCCCACCACCCGCAGGCCGGCTACTTCGGCATGCGCAACGGCCGCCTGCTGCCCGACGGCTCGCCCGATGACGTCATCAAGAGCTCCAAGCGCGATCCCTCGCTGTTCGGCGACGAGTTCGACGCCGGCGAGCTCGCGGCTGACCCCGTCGAGGCCTGACGAACGCACGCCGGGGCGCCGCCGCACGAGGACTCATCCCTAGTCTTCGCGCCCGTGAAGGTGCTCTCGATCGACGGTGGCGGCATCCGCGGGCTCATCCCCGCGCTGGTCCTCGCGGAGGTGGAGCGCCGCACGCGGCGGCCCACCGCCGAGCTGTTCGACCTCGTGGCGGGGACCTCCACCGGCGGGATCCTCGCCTGCGCGCTGACCCGACCGGGCGCTGACGGCGGGCCGGCCTTCAGCGCCGAGGAGCTGTCGGAGGTTTATCTCACCGAGGGCCCCGAGATCTTCAACCGGTCGCTGCTCAAGCGCGTCCTCTCCGTCGAGGGCTTCCTCGACGAGCGCTACGAGGACGACGGGCTCGAGGCCGCCCTCGAGCGCTACCTGGATGACGCCCGGCTGAGCGGCGCGCTCTGCGACCTGCTCGTCACGGCGTATGACATCAAGGACCGCTTCGCGTTCTTCTTCCGCTCCGCGCGGGCGCGCAGCGACCCAACCTACGATTTCTCCCTGCGCGACGTCGCGCGCGCCACCGCCGCCGCTCCGACGTACTTCGAGCCCGTGGAGGTGACCGACACAGCGGGCGCGCGCACCTATCCGCTGATCGACGGCGGGGTCTTCGCGAACAACCCGGCGCTGTGCGCCTACACCGACGTCATGGCCGCCGGCGGTGGGCTCGACGTCCTGGCCTCGCTGGGCACGGGCTCGCAGACGCGTTCCTACGACGTCGCCGCCGTCCGCCGCTGGGGGCAGGTCCAGTGGGCCCGGCCCGTGCTCGACATGGTCTTCGACGGGGTGTCGGACACGATCGACTTCGAGCTGGGCGCGCTCGCCGCCGACCGCTACGTCCGCCTCCAGGTCGAGCTGCGCTATGCGCGCGACGACCTCGACGACGCCAGCGAGGGCAACCTGCGCCGCCTGCGCGGCGAGGGCGAGCGCCTGATCGCCGAGCGCACCGCCGACATCGAGGCGCTGTGCGAGCGGCTGACGAGCTAGAACTCCGCCTCGCGCGCGGGGCTGCGTGAGGCGAGCGACACAGGCGTGGTGTGCAGCGCGCGCAGGCGCACCTCGCGCCAGGAAACGCCCTCCTTGACCAGCGCGGGGGCGCCCAAGATGACCGCAGTGGCCACCTCGACGGCCTGGAGGATGATCCCGTAGCCCAGGGCGTCGGCGGCCCCGACGCCGTAGGCGCCGGTGAGGACGGCGACGCACGCAGCCTGGAAGACGCCGAGGTTCGACGGGGTCAGAGGCAGCACGGCGGTGACGTTGACCGCGAAGAGAACCGCCGCGGCGGCGCCCGCTCCCGCCCGGTCGTCGAGGCCGAGGGCGGCGAGAAGCACCCAGCAGCTCAGCCATTGCACGCCCCACGCCGCGAGCTGCATGCCGGTCGCGGCGGCGCCCAGGCGGGGGCGGCGGAACACGGCGAGGCCGGAGCGCACGCGCATCAGCTCGGCCCGCGCGGCGACCAGCCAGCGGTGCACCCGCTCCGAGCGCGACGGCAGGCCGGAGCGCAGCAGCCCGGGCGCGACCAGCACAGCGCACAGCACCACGAAGGGCGCGAGCGCATACCACACGAGCGCCTGCTGGCGCCCGACGAACAGGCCGACGGTGTGGAACATGATCGCGCCGAGGATCGTCAGCGCGAGGATGTTGAGCAGCGTTTGGGAGACGAGCGTGCCGAGCACCGCCGGAAGCCGCTCGCGCGGTCGCCCAAGCCGCCGGGCCACGATCAGTGCGCGCGACGGCTCTCCGAGCCTGGCGGGCACGGTGGCCGACATGAGCACCCCGATCGACGTGCCCTGCAACGCATCGGCCAGGCGCGGCTTGGCCTCGGGCAGCGCGGCGCGCAGGATCGCGTGCCAGGCGACGGCGCGCAGCGCCATCGCCGCGCACATCAGGGCCACGGCCAGCAGCACTGAGCTGGGGCTCGAGGCCAGCAGCGTGGCGGCGATCGAATCGAGCCCGATGCGCTCCAGGGCGACGAACGCGCCCCCTGCGGCACCCAGTGTGCCCACGGCGAACGCCGTCCGGCGGGCCACCCGCGCCACACGGCGCAGGCCGCCCGGGGCAGGCTCGAGCGACGGCAGCCGGCGCGCCGGCCGCGGCGGCTGCAGATCGGCGGGGCGCAGGCCGTAGCGCACCGTCGTGCGCGCGACGGCGCCCTCGGGCCGCGGGACGGCGACGGCGTCCTCGTAGGCCTCGACCACCTGCTCGGCGGCGCGCGGCCACGCGTAGCGCTCGGCGCTGCGCCCGGCGGCGGCGCCCATGCGCGCCACCCGCGCGGGGTCGAGCGCGAGGTCGTGCAGCGCCTCGGCCAGGGCGGTCGCGTCGCCGCGGGGCACGAGCACGCCCTCCTGGCCGTCGGTCACGACGTCGCGATAGCCGGCGATGTCGGACGCCACCACGGGCCTCCCGGCCGCGAACGCCTCGGTGAGCACCATGCCGAAGGACTCGCCCCCGAGCGAGGGTGCGCACAGCAGGTCGGCGGCCACCAGCGCCGCATGGCGCTGGGCGTCGGGCACGCGGCCGAGCGCGGTCACGCCCTCGGTGTCGTTGAGCAACGGGGCCAGCTCGTCGGCCTGGACGCCGACCACGGTCAGCTCGGCGGGCGTGTGGCTCCGGAGCGCCTCGAACGCGCGCAGGAGGACGGGCAGGCCCTTGCGCTCCACGGCCTGGCCGACGAAGGCGATGCGCAGCGGCTCGCCGCGCGAGCGCTCGCGCGCCGCGGGCACCCCCTCCGGCGGAAGGCTCACGCCGTTGGGGACAACCCGGTACTCGCCCCCGAAGTAGCGCCGGCCGGTCCAGGCGGCGGCCTCGGAGACCGCGATGCGGACGCTGAGGCGGTTGAGCTTGCGGCGGGCGCCCACGAGGATCGCCACGGCGTGGGGAAGCGTGTTCTCGGAATAGCAGTGGAAGGTTCCGACGAGCGGCACGTCGATCGCCGTGAGCGCGTCCCAGGCAGGGACCGGCGCCACCGGCTCGTGCACGTGCACGACGTCGTAGCCGCCCGTGCGCAGCTCGTGGCGCAGCGTCGTCGCGGAGTACGGCGTGATCGCGAGGTTCGACACGGCGCCGTTGGCTGGCCAGCCGATCGTGCCGCCGAGCCCGATCAGCCACTCCGGCGCAGTGCGGGCCTGCGGCCGGCGGCCGGCGTGCACCAGCGCCGTCCACCGCGTGTCCTTGTCGAAGGGCGCGAGAACGCGTACGTCGTGGCCCTTGGCCATGAGCTCTCCGGCGAGCGACTCGATGTGACGTGTGACCCCGCCGGGATAGGTCCACGAGTACGGGGAGACGAGGGCGACTCGCATCCAGCCGATCCTAGAGGGCGCCGGAGTCGGGGCAGGGTACGGGCACCCCCCGTCTACCCCGTACCGGTCCGTCGGTGACGGTGTGTGCGCACCAGACGCGGGTCGCCACCCTCCCCGACGGCCGCGACGGGGCGCCGCAAGCGGGACCGCGAGACGAGCGCTCCTAAACTGGAGTACCGGATGCCCGAGCGCCACTTCGTCAAGTACACGTTCCTCAAGGTCGATCCCGCCTGGCGCCGGCTCGACGCCGAGCAGCGCGCCGCCGACAAGCGCGAGTTCCTCGCCGCCTGCGTGGACTTCGCGGCCGAGCGGCTGCTGCGCGCGTTCTCGACGATCGGCACCCGCGGCGACACGGACCTCATGCTGCTCACCCAGGCCACCAACCTCGAGCGCATCCACGAGTTCCACGTCGTCCTGGCCCAGAGCGGCTTGATGCAGTGGTGCTCGATCCCGCACTCCTTCCTGGCCATGACCAAGCCGTCGGAGTACTCCGACGAGTCCCGCCTGGAGGTGCGGCCGCAGCACTCGAAGTACCTGTTCGTCTATCCCTTCGTCAAGACCCGCGAGTGGTACCGGCTCTCGCCCCAGCAGCGCTACGAGGTCATGCAGGAGCACATCCGGATCGGGCGCGAGTACCCCCAGGTCGACCTCAACACGAGCTACTCCTTCGGGCTCGACGACCAGGAGTTCGTGGTGGCGTTCGAGACCGACGAGCCCGCGGCCTTCCTCGACCTCGTCCAGCGCCTGCGCACGACCGAGGCATCGGCCTACACCAAGCGCGACACCCCGACCTTCACATGCGTCTCCACCTCCGTCGAGCGGGCGCTCAGCGCTCTCGACGGCCTCCCGCTCCCCGACGAGCTCTCGCTGGCCCCATGACCCGCCATCCCGACTTCGACGAGGTCCGCGACATCACGATCATCGGCGCCGGCCCGGTGGGGCTGTCGACCGCGTTCTGGGCCGGGATGCGCGAGGCCTCCTCGCGCATCATCGACTCCCTCCCCGAGCTCGGCGGCCAGCTCACCACGCTGTATCCGGAGAAGTGGATCTTCGACGTGCCCGGCCACACGCGCGTGCTCGCCAAGGACCTCGTCGCTCAGCTGCGCGAGCAGGCGCTGGAGCAGTTCGACGTGCCCGTCCACCTCGAGACCACCGCGCACGAGATCGCCTGGGAGGACGATCTGGTCGTCCTGCGCACCGACCGCGGCGAGCTGCGCTCGCGCACGGTGATCGTCTCGGGGGGCCACGGCGCCTTCGAGCCCAAGAAGCTTCCGGTCTCCGACGTCGACATGACGCCCTGGGAGGGCCGCGGCGCCCGGTACCTGGTCGGCGAGAAGCAGGAGTACGAGGGCAAGCGCGTGGTCATCGTCGGCGGCGGCGACTCGGCCTGCGACTGGGTGGTGAACCTGCTCGACACGGCGTCGGAGATCACGCTCGTGCACCGCCGCGAGGCCTTCCGCGCCCACGAGGCGACGGTCTCGGAGGTCATGGGCCACGTCGAGGCCGGCCGCGTCGACCTCAAGGTCCCCTACGTCATCAAGGGCGTCGAGGGCAACGGGCAGGTGGAGGTCGTCGAGCTGCACCACGCCGAAGGTGACGGCGTCGAGCGCCTCGAGTGCGACGCCGTCCTGCTCCAGCTCGGCTTCTCCACCAAGCTCGGGCCGCTCAAGGACTGGGGCTTCGAGCTGCTCAAGGGCGCCATCGTCGTCGACCCCCTGATGCGCACGAGCCTCGACCGGGTCTGGGCCTGCGGCGACATCACCACCTTCGAGGGCAAGCTCAAGCTGATCGCCACGGGCTTCGCCGAGTCGGCCATCGCCGTCGCCCAGGCCGTCCACACGATCCGGCCCGACATGAAGCTCCAGCCCGCCTACTCGACCAACACGGGCGTGCCGGGCCAGACGCCCGACGACGTCGCGCCCTCCTACGTCGAGCCGGTGAGCGCCCCCGGCACGGCCGAGGGCCAGGTCTGAGCGACCAGCACCTCCGCCGGGCCGATCCCGTCCTGGCCCGGCTGATCGACGCGGGCGGCCCGCTCCCGCTCGAACCCGATTCGCGCGGGCGCCCCGACGACCTCTACGGCGCCCTCGTGCGCTCGATCGCCGGCCAGCAGCTCTCCGTGCTCGCCGCGCGCGCCATCTGGCGGCGGCTCACCGAGCGCTTCGACGGCCGCACCCCCACCCCGCAGGAGATCCTCGACGACGATCCCGAGGCGCTGCGTGCCGCGGCCGGGTTCTCGCGGGCGAAGGTGCGCTACCTGCGCTCGCTCGCCGAGCACGTCCTGGCCGGCGAGCTCGAGCTCGACCGCCTGAGCGAGCTGGGAGACGAGCAGGTCATCCGCGAGCTGAAGGCGGTCAAGGGGATCGGCGAGTGGACCGCGCACATGTTCCTCATGTTCACGCTGCACCGGCCCGACGTGCTGCCCACCGGCGACCTCGGCGTCCGCAACGCCGTGATGGCCGCCTACGGGCTCGACCGGCCGCCGCTGCCGGCGGACCTGACCGCGCTCGCCGAGCCCTGGCGCCCCTACCGCACACGCGCCTGCCTGTATCTCTGGCGCAGCCTCGACAACGCGCCCGCCTAAGCTTCGAAGGGCGATGTCCAGGCTCCCCCTTGCGCTCATCGCCGTGTCGGTGCTGCTCGCCGGCTGCGGCTCCTCCCAGCGCTCCTCGGATCCCGTCGAACAGGTGCCGGCCGGCTCCGGGCTGCGCGAGAAGGTCCGCGCGGCCTCACAGGTGACGCGGGCCGACTTCCCCGCGACTCAGGGACGCACCCTGCAGGCGGTGGCCGACTCCGTCGGCGCCACGGGGCCGGAGCTCGGCCTGGCGTCCTCCGTGTTCACGGTCGGCAGCAACCGGCTGGCCTTCGGGATCATCGACGACCGCTCGGGCTTCGTCTACGGCAAGACCGCGATCTATGTCGCGCCCACGCCCGACAAGCCGGCCCAGGGGCCCTATCCGGCCCCCGCCGACGTCCTCATCACCGAGGGGCGCTACCGCTCCAAGCAGGCCGCCACCGAGCAGGATCCGTTCGCCGCCGTCTACGCCGCGCAGGTCCCGTTCAGGCGCCCCGGCCGCTACGCCGTGCTCGCGGTCACCACCGTCGGGGGCCGGCAGCTGGCGGCCCCGAGCCAGGTCACCGTGATCTCGCCCGATGACGACCGGATCCCGGAGGTCGGCGACCGGCCGCCGCCCGTGCAGACCGACACGCTGGCCTCCGCCCGCGGCGACGTCGAGTCGATCGACACGCGCGCGCCGCCCGACGACATGCACGCGAGGTCGTTCGACGACGTGCTGGGCAAGAAGGCCGTGGCGCTGCTGTTCGCGACGCCGCAGCTGTGCCAGTCGCGCGTGTGCGGGCCGGTGGTGGACGTCGCGCTGCAGCTCAAGGCGCGCTACGGCGACCGCGTGGAGTTCATCCACCAGGAGGTCTACCGCGACAACAAGCCCGAGAACGGCCTGCGGGAGCCGCTCAGGCGCTTCCGGCTGCGCACCGAGCCGTGGCTGTTCGTGGTCGGCCGCGACGGTCGGATCACCGCGCGCATGGAGGGCTCCTTCGGGCTCGCCGCCTTCGAGCGCGCGCTCAAGACCGCTCTGTGAGCGACGCCGGGCTCATCCTCTTCGCCCACGGGCTCGTACAGCGGTCGAGCCTGCCCCTCCCGGAGTGGCTGTTCGCGTGGGCGGTCTCGGCGGTGCTCGTCGTGTCCTTCGTCGGGCTCGCGGTGCTGTGGCCCACCCCGCGGCTCGAGCGCGCCGGCTGGAGGCCGCTGCCCGGCGGGATCGGCCGCGTCCTCGGCAGCCGCGCGGTCGAGCTGTTCTGCGGGGCGATCGGCGTGGCGCTCCTCGTGCTCGTGGTCGTGGCGGGCTACGTGGGGCCGCCGACGCCGCTCGACAACCTCGCTCCGACCTTCATCCTGATCGTCTTCTGGGTCGGGCTCGTCTTCGCCAGCGTGCTGCTCGGCGACGTCTTCGCGGCCTTCAACCCCTGGCGCGCGATCGGGCGCGTGCTGTTCCGGCGCGCGCGGCGCCCATATCCCGCGCGGCTCGGGCGCTGGCCCGCCGCCGCAGGCATCCTGGTCTTCGCCTGGATCGAGCTGGCCTCGGGCTGGGGCGAGCATCCCCCCAGGCTGGTCACGGCGGCGCTCGTGTACAGCGCGGTCACGCTCGGCGCCATGGCCGTCTACGGCGTGGAGGCCTGGACGCGGCGGGGGGAGGCCTTCTCGGTCTACTTCAACCTCTTCTCGCGACTGTCGACCTTCGAGAAGCGCGACGGGGTGGTGGGGGTCCGCCCGCCGCTCTCGGGCCTGCCGCGCCTGGACGCCGAGCCGGGCACGGTCGGCCTGGTCACGGTGATGATCGGCACCGTCACCTTCGACGGCCTCAGCCAGGGACGTCTGTGGAAGGACCTCGCGGTGCGCCTCAACGACGGGCTCGCCTCGCTCGGCTTCTCGCCCGGCACCACGCCCGAGCTCGTGGCCACGCTCGGCCTGGCGCTCGGCGTCGCGCTCGTGGCCGGCTTCTACGTGACCGGCATCGAGGGGGCCCGCTCGGTCGGCGGCGAGCACGACGCCGAGCGCCTGCGCGAGAGCTTCGCCCACACGCTCGTCCCCATCGCGATGGTCTACGTGGCCGCGCACTACCTGACCTTCCTGCTCTTCGAGGGCCAGTCGATCGGCTACCTGGCCTCCGATCCGTTCGGGCAGGGATGGGACCTGCTCGGGACGGCGTCGGCGGCGATCGACTACTCGCTGATCGGGCAGAACGCCACCTGGTACGTGCAGGTCGCGTTCGTCGCGCTCGGCCACGTCGCCGCGCTCACGCTCGCCCACGACCGGGCGCTCGTCCTCTACGGGCAGGCGAAGATCGCCGTGCGCTCGCAGTACTGGATGCTCGGGATCATGGTCGGCTTCACCACGCTCGCGCTGTGGCTGCTGGCACAGGCGAACGTCTGAGGCGGCCTACTGGTCCTCCGAGGAGCACTGCGGCTGCGCGGGGGGCGGGTCCTCGGGGCGGGGGCGCGCCGAGCCGCCCCACGCCTGCCACTCGCGCAGCACCGGGAAGGGCTTGTCGAGCGAGGTCGTGACGAGCCCCGTGGGGAAGATGTCGTCCTCGCGGAACGTGTACTGGAAGGCGGCGGTGACGCGCGGGTCCTCGTACCACTTCACGAGCCGGCGGTGCATCTGGCGGCATGCCTTGCGCTGGGACTCCGGGGTCTTGCGCTTCTCCTCGCCGCGGCGCGGTGCGCCCACGCCGGTCTCGGTCATCCACACCACGGGCTTGCGCTTGCAGTGGTGCGTCTCGGCCCCTTCGACCGCATCGTCGACGGGGTCGATGCCACCGACGTAGCCGTGCTGGGAGAGGATGGTGCTCCCGCACACCACGCTCGACGGCATGTCGGTGAGGAACTCGCGAATCGACGTGCTCTTGGCCCTGCGCTCGTCGAGGCCGGCCAGCTCGCCGAGCGCGTACTGCTGGTCGCCGGGCGCCTCTTCGAGTGCGCGGCTGAGCTCGCGGACGAGCTCGGTGTAGCGGTCGACGGCCACGGACTTCGCCGAGGGCGAGCAGCGGTTCCGTTGCGGCGAGATGAAGAACGGGTGGTTGGGCTCGTTCCAGGCACTCCAGTAGCGCAGGTCCACGCCCGCCTTGCCGCCGGCGGCGATCAGGTCCTTGACGAGCTGGCGGTAGGCGCCCATCGCCTCGGGCCTGGGCGCGCGGGAGCGTGCCAGGGTCTTGTCCCGCTCGCAGCCCGACCCCTCGCGCGCCGCCCACTCCGGCGTGCCCGACAGCACGACGAGGACCTCCCAGCCCCCCTCGTGCTCCTTCTGGCGGGAGGCCAGGGCCTTGAGCTGGTCACGGACGCCGCGCCAGCTCGCGCACGGCGGCGTGCCCCGTAGGCACCCGTCGTGGGGCGTGTCGAGGTTGGCCGGCTTGCCCTCCTCGGGCTGGATCGACGGCCAGTCGATGACGAGGCGGAAGAAGGCGGGCTTGAGCTTGCCGGTTTCGTCCTGCCAGTGCCCGAACGGCTCGGGCACCGGGTGCGCGCCCTTGGCCCAGAGGAGGTTCGGATTCTGCTCGGTGAGGCCGATGACCAGGTCGCCGCGGGCACTGCCCTGGGCGACGGCGGGGGAGCGCGTCTCTGCCGGTGTGGGGGTGGGCTTGGCGGCGTCGCCGCCGCCGCAGCCGGCGAGCAGCGCGGCGGCGCAGACGGCCGCGAGAGCCGTCCGCCGGACCGGGCCCGCCGGGCTCAGACCGCCGAGACCTCTTCCTCTTCCGCGACGCGGAAGGAGGAGCCGCAGCCGCAAGCGGCGACGACGTTGGGGTTGTCGACCTTGAAGCCGGCGCCCTGGAGGCTCTCGACGTAGTCGACGACCGCGCCGCGGACGTAGGGCAGACTCGGGCCGTCCACCAGCAGGCGCAGCCCGTGGTCCTCGAAGATCTGGTCGCCGTCGCGCTGGGTGTCGAAGGCCAGCGCGTACTGGAAGCCGGAGCAGCCGCCGCCCCGCACGCCCACGCGCAGGCCGGAGGTGGCCGCGTCGGCGTTCTGGGAGTCGAGGAACTCCTGGACCTTCTCGGCGCCTCTGTCGGTGAAGGTGATCACGGCAGTCTCAGTCTCCTATTCCCACAGCTCCGTCCAACGCTTCACGAAGTGTAGCGGCCGCTAGGCTACTTCCATGCCCCGTCCGGAGGAGCTCAAGCAGCGCATCGAGGCCGCCATACCCGGTGCTCGCGCGGACGTCACGGATCTCACCGGCGGGGGCGACCACTTCAGGGCCTCGGTGGTGGCGCCGGTGTTCGCCGAGCTGAGCCGGATCGAGCAGCACCGGCGGGTCTACGGCGTCTTCGGAACTGAGATCGGCGGGCCCATCCATGCCCTTTCCCTCGAAACCAGAGCGGAGTGACACAGCATGAGCACGACTGAGAACCCCATCCGCCACGCCATCCAGGAGGCGATTGGCGAGCACGACGTGATCCTCTTCATGAAGGGCACCCCCGAGCGCCCGATGTGCGGTTTCTCGGCGCGCACGGCCGCCGCGCTGGAGGCGCTCGGCACGCCGTTCGCGGCAGTCGACGTGCTGCCCGACCCGCGCATCCGCCAGGAGCTGTCCGCCCTTTCGAACTGGCCCACCGTGCCCCAGCTCTTCGTGCGCGGGGAGCTTGTCGGAGGCTGCGACATCGTGACCGAGATGTACGAGTCCGGCGAGCTTGCGCAGGCCATCGGAGTCGAGCCCCCGGCCGGGGCGCCCGAGCACGCGCCCGCCGCGGCGGAGCCGGGCGCACCGCCACTGCAGATCGACACCGAGGGGCTTCGCCAGCGCTAGAGGTCGCGACGGGCGAAGCCGCGCACCGCGGCGACGCCCACCAGCGCCAGGTAGGCGACGGACCAGAGCCACAGCCCCGGCCCTGCCGGCTCGGCCCCGCCGAACGGGCCGAGGTCGATGGCCAGGCGCGTGAAGCCGACCGTGTCGGCCGTGAGCGCGCTCAGCGACGCCTGGTAGAGGCCCTCGAACGGGAGCAGCCAGCTCGTAGCCTTGGCGACGGTGTCGAGCGTTTCGGAGGAGAGCGCCTCGCCGATCTGGCCGAGCAGGCCGGCGACGAGGCCGGCGCCGAAGACCATGAAGATCGCGATGCCGTTGGCGGTGCTGGCCAGGAAGACCGAGCCCGCGAGCGAGAGCGCGGCGAGGATCGCGACGCCCAGCACGAGCGCCAGCACCGGCGCGAGCACCTGGTCGGGCCACCAGCCGCCGAGCGCCCAGGTGATCACCGTGGCGGCCAGGAAGACGGCGGCGACGTACGCCCCGCACACGCCGGCCGCCGCCGCGAAGCGCCCGAGCAGCAGCGTGCGCCGCGACACCGGGCGGACGAGCAGCGGCTGCAGCAGCCCTCGCTCGGCGTCGCCGCGCACGGCGCCGAGGGTGAGGAAGACCGCGAGGATCGTGCCCAGGAACAGCGTCCCGAACATGGCCAGCCCGAGCAGCGTGGCGCCCGCCACGATCGGCGGCTCGACCCCCGAGAGGTCCGGCGGAAAGTCGTCGACCTCGCGGTAGAGCTGCCAGGTGCCCAGCGCATAGAGGGCGAGGAACGCGAAGGTCAGCACCGCGACCACCGCGAAGACCCGCCGGCGCACCGACTCGCGCAGGGTGAAGGCGGCGATCACGCGGACGGCGCTCACGAGTCGCCCACCGCCTCCAGGTAGGCGTCCTCCAGCGACGAGCTGAGCACGTGCACGCCGAAGACCTCCTCACCGGCAGCCACGAGGTCGCGCACGATCCGCGGCACGTCCTCGCGCTCGGCGACCTCGAACAGGCGGCGACCGGTCGCCGTCTCGACCTCCACCCCGCCCGGCCGGCTCAGCTCGGCGGGGGTGCCGGCCGCCACCAGGCCGCCGCCGGCGATGATCGCGACCCGGTCGCAGACCAGCTCGACCTCGGAGAGGAGGTGGGAGTTCAGCAGCACCGCCACACCGCGGCCGCGCAGCTCCTCGAGCAGCGCCCGCACCGTACGCCGCCCCGCCGGGTCCAAGGCGCTCGTGGGCTCGTCGAGCAGGAGCAGCCGCGGCCGGCCGATCAGCGCCTGAGCGAGCCCGAGGCGCTGCTGCATCCCCTTCGACATCGTCCCCACGCGCCGGCCCGCGGCCTCGGAGAGGCCGACGAGCTCGAGCAGCTCGGCGCGTTCGGGCGCTCCGCTCTTCGACCCCGCGAGGCGCTGGTGCAGGGCCAGCAGCTCGTCGCCCGTGCACCAGTCGGGGAACCGGAACAGCTCGGCGAGGTAGCCCAGCGTGGCGTGGGCGGCGGCGGAGCCGGCGGGGGCGCCGCAGACCGTCACGCTCCCGGCGGTCGGGTGCACGAGGCCACAGGCCGCCTTCACGAGCGTGGACTTGCCCGCGCCGTTGGGGCCGAGCAGGCCGACGAGCTCGCCCTCGCGCACCTCGAGGTCGACCCCGACGAGAGCACGGACGGAGCCATAGGTCTTCTGCAGGCCGGAGACGGAGAGGGCGGCGGGCATATGCCCCTACCATCGTTGCGGATGACGGCGATCCGCACCCTCGCCCCGCCGCCGCCGCGGCGGGACGGTGAGCGGCTGCACTGGGCGCTCGTCACCGAGCGCGGCGTGGCGAGGCCCGTGAACCGCGCGACGGTGGCCCGCGTGGCATGAGGGTCGCCCGCACGATCGCGACCGAGGAGACGCGGATCGAGGAGGTGCCCGACCCGGGTATGCGGCCCGGGCGACGTCGTCTGCCGCGTCCTCGCGTGTGCGACCTGCGGCTCCGACGTGCAGGACTTCTACGTACGCCGCAAGCTCCCCGCGGTCCTGGGCCATGAGCCCGCGGGCGAGGTCGTGGCCGTCGGGGAGGACGTGCGCGGCGTTCACGAGCGCGAGCGGGTCGCGATCCATCACCACGCGCCGTGAGGGCGGCGATCCCGCACGGCCCGGTGACCTGGGCGTGCAGGAGTGCCCGAGCCCGAGCCCGCCGAGGGCGAGGTGCTCGTCCGCGTGCAGCCTGCGACCACCTGCGGCGCCGACGTGACGATGTGGCGCTCCTGGCACCCGATCCTCGGCGGCACCCGGCGCCCTTCGGCCACGAAACGGATGGGCGCGCGGGACACAGGGCGACTCGCATCCGCTCGAGCGTCGCGTCGCTCAGGGGACGAGCTCCCCAAGCCGGCGGGCCGTGAAGCCCGCGAGCCGCCATGCGACCGGCTGGCGCGTGCCCGAGCGCAGCAGCCGTGCGCCCTCGCGCTCGTGGTACCAGCTCACCGTCGCCTCGACCGTCTCCTCGTGCGGGCGCGTCGTGAATCCCAGCTGCCGGCGGGCCTTGGTGCTGCGGTAGGTCCACCAATGCGCGGCGCTGCGGATCTCCATCGCGGTGACCGGGGGCCGTCCCGGCATTCGCGCGGCGGCCTCGGCCAGGGCCAGCGCCGCGGACACCGGGAGCTTGACGGCTGGGCCCTCGATCCCTGACAGGCGGGCGAGGTCGGCGAACAGCCGGTCCCACGTGTAGTTACGGTTGCCGAGGATGTAGCGCTCGCCTGGCACTCCGCGCTCGTCGGCGAGCAGGTGGCCCGCGGCGACGTCCCTGACGTCCACCACGTTGATCGCGCCGTCGACGTAGGCGGGGATGCGACGCAGCATGAAGCGCCGCACGATGTCCGTGGACGACCTGTGCGGATCGCCGCTGCCCAGCACGTGGGCGGGGCAGACCACGACCACGGGCAGCCCCTGTGCCCCGATACGAAGCGCCTCGACCTCCGCCTCGTGCTTGGAGTCCACGTAGGGGATGCCGAGCCCGCCGGCGCGCCAGACCAGGCGCTCGTCGGCCACGCCGCCTGGAGCAGCCGGCCCGACGGCAGCCACCGAGGACGTGTAGACGACGCGTCCCACCTCCGCGCGCAGGCACTCCTCGAGCAGCGTGCGCGTCCCCTGCACGTTGACCCGGAACAGCTCGTCGGCGGCCATCCGCAGGTTGACGGAGCCCGCGACGTGGAAGACGCGCTCGACGTCGCGCAGCACGCGGCGCAGCGCCCGGCGGTCGGTGATCTCGGCCACCACGGGCTCGACCTCGAGCCCGTCGAGCGTGTCGAGCTTCGAGGTCGCACGCACGGCCGCCCGCACGTCGTCGCCACGCTCGAGCAGCGCCCGCACGACATGCGAGCCGATGAAGCCCGCGGCGCCGGTGACGAGCGTCTTGCCCATTCCGGCGGAGGCTAGCGCGGGCCGTTACGCTCCCCGCACATGGGTCGGGTCGCCGTCGTGACCGACACGACGCACTACATGCCGCGCGAGCTGGTGGCACAGCATGGGCTGCACGAGGTCTCGCTCTACGTGACTCTCGACGGGCGCACCGAGCGCGAGTCCGACATCACCGATCTTGGCGAGTTCTACGACCGCCTGCGTGCCTCCAACGAGATGCCGACGACCTCGCAGCCATCGCTCGGGGACTTCCTCGCCGTCTACGAGCCGCTGCTCGAGGAGGGCGCCGACATCGTCTCCGTGCACCTGTCGGCCGGCCTCTCGGGCACCTGCCAGACCGCCGAGCAGGCGCGCGGCCAACTCGCCGAGCGCGGCATCGACCCGGAGCGGATCGTGGTGCTCGACTCCGCCACGACCTGCGCCGGTCTGGCGATCGTCGCGATGTCCGCCGCCGGCGCGGCGACCGCCGGCGCGGACGTGGCGCAGGCCGCCGAAGCTGCGCGCGCCGCGCGCGCGCAGCTGAAGATCTGGTTCGCGCTGGAGACGCTCGAGTACCTTCGCCGCGGCGGCCGGATCGGCGGCGCGCAGGCGCTGCTCGGCTCGGCGCTGAAGCTCAAGCCGATTCTCTCGATCGAGTCCGAGGTGCTCCCCGTCGACCGCGTCCGCACCTGGGGCCGCGCCTTCGAGCGCCTCGTCGGCTACCTCCAGGCGCGCCGCGACGACGGCTGCGACGCGTGGATCGTCCAACACATCCAGGCGCCCGACCAGGTGGAGAGGATCGTCGCGCGCGGCGTCGAGATCTTCGGCTCCGAGCCGGAGTACGTCTCGGAGGTCGGCCCGGTGCTGGGCGCGCATGCTGGGCCCGGCATGCTCGGGGTGGCCGGGGTGCCGGGGCGCCTGCTGCGCGGCGAGCGCACCGCCGGGCGAGGGGGCTAGTAGCCGGAGACCAGGCGCAGCGGCGGGCGCTCGGCGACGCTGTCCGGGTCGGCCGTGATCATGCCCAGCTTGCGGGTCAGCTTCTCGGCCGGCAGCGGGCGGCTGAGGTAGAAGCCCTGCGCAAAGTCGCAGCCGAGCCGGGCGAGCTCGTCCCAGATCTGGCGGTCCTCGACGCCCTCGGCGATGACCTGCAGACCGAGGTTGTGCGCCAGCTCGATCGTCGAGCGCACGATCGCGGCGTCGGAGTGCTCCGTCGCCATCTCCAGCACGAAGGACTTGTCGATCTTGATCATGTCCACCGGCAGGCGCTTGAGGTTGGCCAGCGAGGAGTAGCCGGTCCCGAAGTCGTCGATCGAGAGGGTGAGCCCGATCTCCGACAGCCGCTCGAGAGTCGTGCAGGCGCGCACGGGGTCGAGCATGATCGTGCTCTCGGTGACCTCGAGCTCGAGCATCGTCGGCTCGATGCGGTGGTGCGCCAGCAGGAGCGGGATGTTGACGGCGAGCTGGGTGTCGAGGAAGGAGCGGGCGGAGAGGTTGACCGCGACACTGAGCTCGTAGCCCTGCTCCTGCCAGACGCGGCACTGGCGCATCGCGGCATCGAGCACCCAATGGGTGAGCGGCACGATCAGGCCGGTCTGCTCGGCGATCGGGACGAACTCCTCCGGCCCGAGCAGGCCGTGGCGGGGATGGTTCCAGCGCACGAGGGCCTCGACGCCGATGATGCGGCCGGTGACGACGTCGGCCTTGGGCTGGTAGTGCAGCTGGAGCTCGCCGCTCTCCAGCGCGGAGCGGAGCTCGCCGGCCAGGGAGAGGCGCCGGGGGCTGTAGTGATCCTGCTGAGTCTCGTAGAGCGAGTACCCGCGACCCGCCTCCTTGGCCGAGTACATGGCGATGTCGGCGCGCTGGATGAGCACCTCGACGTGGTCGCCGTGCTCCGGATGGCAGGCGATGCCGATGCTCGCGCCCATCTCGAGCGTCAGCCCGTCGACCACGAAGGGCTCGCGCAGCGCTGCCTGGAGGATCTCCGCGACCCCGAGGGCGTCGTCCTCGCCCTCGACCTCGGGCAGCAGCACGCCGAACTCGTCGCCGCCGAGCCGCGCAACCGTGTCGGTGTCGCGCAGGGTGCTCTTCAGCCGCTCGGCGACCGCCTGGAGCAGGACGTCGCCGTGATGATGGCCGAGCGTGTCGTTGACCTCCTTGAAATGGTCGAGGTCCATGATCATCACCGCCGCGCCCCCTCCTCGCCGCTCGGCGGCCCGGACAGCCTGCTGGGCGCGGTCGCGGAAGAGCACGCGGTTGGGCAGCCCCGTGAGCGCGTCGTGCAGGGCCTGGTGCTCCTTGGCGATCGCCTGGCGACCACCGCGATGGATGGCCAGCAGCGGCAGGAAGAGCAGCGGCAGCACCGCGAGGGAGAAGTCGGCGGCGATCACCAGCACCGGCGACAGGCCGAGCAGCAGGCCGGCGGTCGAGGCCTGCAGGAAGAGGTCCTGGGCGAGGTAGCGCAAGAAGCCGATGCGCTCCGAGAGCGCGATGGCGCCCGCGACGAAGGTGGAGTTGAGCGCGTGGAACACGATCGCGGCGGCGACGATGCCCAGCAGGTCGCCGGGGTGCAGGAGGGTCGGGTCCGAGACGCGCGGGAGGTCGCTGAGGGCGGAGAGGACCAGGCCGGCGGCGGCGACCGTGAGGACATACTGGGCGGCGTTGAAGGCAATGCGGTGAAACGGCTTGCCGCGCACGCCGTCGGCGACGACGGTGCCGAGCGCGAAGGCGAGCGCCGCGGCGGGCGCGCCGTAGCAGATGAGCAGCGCGAAGGCGAAGGTGTTGGAGGCCGTGATCTCGCCCTCGGCGGCGCGCAGGACGACCTTCAGGGGCGTGAGCTCCGCGACGACCGCGCAGCCGACGAGGAGGATGAGCAGCTCCGGGCGCTGAGCGCTGAAGATGCTGATGCCACCTGTGGCCATCATGGCGACGATGGTGGCGGCGCCACCGACCACGATGGCGGTGACGTAGCGGGTGAGCGGCTGGCGCAGGGCAGCGAGCAGGTGGCGTCGACGCATGGTCATGACGCCGCCCGGCGGGGGTGCGGGGACCGGCGCGAGGGTGCCCGGACTTCTAGAGCTCGGGCACCCATCGCGACTACCACTTGCGGCCGTACCTCACCTTCAGCCCACGGCGGGACAGGGGCATCACGGCTAGGACCACTTGACGCCGGCGCCCAGACCCTCCACCACAACGGCGATGAGAGCGAGAACGGGGATCATCCGATACATGCGTGCCTTCATTTGAGCTCCTTTGTTGCTCCGAGCAGGCGCATCCTTGTGCCCGCCTCATGCGGCTTCATCGGCAACCCGCGAGCGGACGATCAGATCCCTGGACGTATGTCCGATGCGTCGCCGAGCCTGATCTTCAAGCCACGGGGGGCTCGGGTCGATACCGCGCGTATGCTCATCGGCGCCGCCCTCGTGCTCTGCATCCTCACCGTGCCGGTGGCGGGCGGGAGGCTGGCGGCGCTCGCGGACCTCGAGTTCCGGCGCGCGTGGATCGCGGTGGCGGCGCTCGCCGCCCAGGTCCTCGTCGTCTCGATCCTCCCCGGTGACGCCTACGGCTTCAGCGCGGAGATCCACCTCGCCAGCTACGCGCTGCTGGGAGCCTTCGTGTGGGCCAACCGCCACGTGCACGGCCTGCTCATGGTGGGGCTCGGAGGGGCGCTGAACTTCGCCGCCATCGCGACCAACGGCGGCGTGATGCCTGCCGATCCCGATGCCATCGCCGCCGCCGGGCTCGCCGAGGAGGCCGGCTTCTCCAACTCCGCGCCGACCCACGACGCGCCGCTGGGCTTCCTCGGCGACGCCTTCGCCGTCCCGGGCTGGTTTCCCATCCACAACGTCTTCAGCGTCGGGGACGTCCTCATCGTCCTCGGCGCCTTCCTCGTCCTGCACCGGGCCACCCGCTCGCGACTGCCCTACATCCCCATGGGCCCTCGCCCGCCCCGTCGCGCCGAGGCCTGACCGTGCGCGCCCTCGCCGCCGCATTGCGCGCGCCCGGCGCCCGGCGCTTCTTCGCGGCGCACGCGCAGTCATCTATCGGCAGCGGGATCGCGCTCGTCGGCCTGCCGCTGCTCGCCTACGAGCAGTTCCACACCCCTTGGGCCCTGGCCGGCGTGCTGCTGCCCGAGCTGCTGCCCGCGGTGGCGCTGGGGCCGCTGCTCGGCGCGCTGGCCGACCGCCTGCCACAGCGCACGTGCATGGTCGCGGCGGACGGGCTGCGCTTCCTGGCTTTCGTCTCGCTCGCGCTGGTCCCGTCGCTCCCGCTGATGATCGCCAGCGCGCTGGTGGCCGGGATCGGCACCGCGCTGTTCAACCCGGCGGCCCTGGCCTCGTTGCCGGGGATCGCGCCGGGCGCGCGCCGCCCGGCGGCCATGAGCCTCTTCGCCGCGCTCGACGACCTCGGGCTCACCGTCGGACCGGCGGTCGCGGGGGCGCTGCTGCTCCTGCTCGGCCCGCACAGCCTGATGGCCATCAACGCCGGGACCTTCTTCATCTCGGCGGTGGTGCTCTCGACGCTGCCCCTTCCCGGGCGCCCGCCCCGCGTGAAGCTGTCGCTGCTGTCCGCCCTGGTGTCCGGCTCGCGCGAGATCGCCGCCCGGCCCGGGGTGCGGACCCTGCTGGCGAGCTCGACCGTCGCCGTGCTGTGTGTCGGCATGGTCAACGTCGGCGAGGTCGTCCTCGCCCGCGACCTGCTCGGCGTGAGCGGCTCAGGGCTGGCGGCGCTGGTCTCCGCGGCGGGGATCGGGACCGTGATCGGATCCGCGGTGGGGGCGCGCACGAGGACGAGCTGGCATTGGCGTCGGGCCTACCTCTTCGGCCTGGGCTGCATGTCCGCCGACCTCGTGCTGTGCGCGGTGGCCCCGTACTTCGGGCTGCTTCTGGCAACCTTCGCGCTGGGCGGCTTCGGAAACGGCCTCGCGCTCGTGCACGACCGCCTGCTGCTCTCCCACGCGGTGCCCGAGGCGCTGCACGGCCGGCTCTTCGCCTTGCACAAGGCGTGCACCTCGGCCGCGTTCGCGCTCTCCTTCATCATCGCCGGCCTGCTGATCTCGACCCTCGGCGTCCAGGCGATGTTCCTGTTCGGAGGACTGTCCCTGCTCGTCATGATCGTCGTCGTGCGCCCGCACCTCCGAGACCTCTGGCCCGAGCCGACCGAGGCCTCCGAGCAGGGCGGCCTGGCGGCCGGGGCCAGCACCGCATGAGCGACTCGGCGTGGGTCGACCCCGAGCTCTACGAGCTCGAGAACGCAGACGATCCGAACTTCGACTTGCCCTTCTGGCGCGGGCTCGTGCAGGAGCAGCGCCCGCGCCGGATGCTGGAGCTGGCGTGCGGCACCGGGCGCCTCACCGTGCCGATGGCGGCCGCGGGGGCGGCGGCGCGCGACGGCTTCGAGCTCGTCGGCATCGACTCCTCCGAGTCGTTCCTCGCCCGCGCGCGGGCGGTACTGGCCGACGAGCCGGCGGCCGTGCGCGCCGCGGTCCGCTTCGAGCGGGGCGACATGCGCGACTTCGCGCTCGAGGGAGGCTTCGACCTGATCGCGATCCCCTTCAACTCGCTCGCCTACCTGTACACCGCGGAGGACCGGCTCGCGGCGCTGCGCACGGCGCGCCGGCACCTTGCGCCGGGCGGGCGGCTGGCGTTCGACCTGCTCGCGCCACGCCTCGACTACCTTGCCGAGGCGCTGCACCCCTTCCCACCCGTGCGCCTCGACGTCGACTTCGAGCTCCCGGAGGCGGGGCTGGCGCGCTTCATGCGCTCCTGCGTGGACCGCTACGTCGCGGGCACCCAGACGCTGACCTCCACGTTCTTCTACGAGATCCACCGCACCGGCGGCGCGACCGAGCGCCACGTTCGCGACGTTCGCTGGCACATGTACTTCCCCGCCGAGCTCGAGCTGCTGCTCGCCGCGGCCCGGCTCGAGCCCGTCGCGCGCCACGGCGGCTGGGACGGCGAGGCTTGGGACGCCTCCTCGAGCCGCTACGTCTTCGTCTGCGCAGCCACCTGAGGCTCGACGCTGCGTGGCGGCGGCTCCTCGTGGGCGGGCGTGAGCGGCGTCCCCGTGGCGTCGACCAGGTTCGAGCGGCGGTGGCGCCAGATGTCGCGCAGCACGGCCTGGATGGCGGCGGCGATGGGGATGGCCACGAGCGCTCCGAGCACGCCGAGCAGGCTGGCGCCGACGAGGATTGCGGTGATCACCGCCAGCGGGTGCAGGTTCACCGTGCGCCGGTAGACCTGCGGCTGCAAGACGTTGTTCTCGAACTGCTGGTAGAAGATCAGGAAGGCCACCCACACCAGCGTGTCCGTGGGGAAGTCGTGGAACAGCGTGACGACCGCCACGAGCACCCCGCCGATCGTCGCGCCGACCAGCGGGATCAGTGCCAGGAAGGCCATCAGCACCGCTAGCGGCACCGAGAACGCGACGCCGAGGATCGCCAGCACGATGTAGGTCGTGATGCCGCAGATGGTTGCCAGCGTCAGCGCTCCCGCCACGTAGCCGCCGGTCGTGCCGTATACGTCCGTGGCCACCTCGCGCATGCGGACCTCGTGATCCGGGCGCGCCTGCGCCAGCAGGAAGTTCACGATCCGCCCACCGTCGAGCAACAAGAAGAACGTGATGGTCAGGACGGTGAGGAGTTGCAGCACCGCCGAGAACACGCCGACGGTGACCGACTGCAGCGCGCCCGCCGCGTCGCCGAGGCGGCTGGGAAGAGACGCGGCCTGGTCCTGCAGCTTCTGGGAGATCTTGTACTTGTCGTCGTACTCGCGCAACGTACGGTTCCCACGCACGTCCTCGATGTAGTTGGGGATGTCGTCCGCGAAGGCCTGCACCTGTTCGACGATCGGCGGCACCACGAGCAGGCCCACGACGAAGATCACGAGGAACAGGCAGGCGAACACGCTCAGGATGGCCGCCGGCCGGGGCACTTTCAGGCGCGTGGCGCGGTCCACCGCGGGGCCCAGCGCCACCGCCAGGAACACCGCGATGAAGATCAGCCCGAGGACCGAGCGGACGAGGTAGAGCAGGTACAGCAGGACGGCGAGCGCGACCAGCGTGAAGAAGACCCGCACGATGGTCCGCGTGGATAGCTGGGTCTGGCCGGCCACCTCGAGCGCAGCGTATACCGGCTAGCGCCGGCGCAGGAAACCGCCGACGGCGGCGAGCCCGCCGCCAAGCACGAAGCCGGCGACGCCGGCCCCGACGAGGACCTGCTTGCGGTGCGCGTTGAGCTGGCCGCGCCAGTCTGTGACGACGGCAACCTCCCTGCGCAGGCGCTCGACGGCCACCCCGAGCTCGGCCCGGTTGGCCTCAACCGCGCGCCGGATCTCCTCGGGGGAGCGGGTGGCGGCCATCAGCTGCGTCCCTCGACGGCGGCCGGCGGCTGGGGCGGATGGGCCCCGCTCACGGTCTCGCGGATGAGTTGCGCCTCCTCGATGGCCATCGCCGGCGTGGGCGGGGTGGCCTTCCTGACGAAGCGCAGGGCGAGCGCCGCGCCGATGGCGCCGAACAGGAACAGCACGAGCGCGGTGACCAGGAAGCCGAGCCAGTAGTTGTCGGTCGCGCCCGTGAGGTCCCAGATGCCCCACGAGGCGGCGTGGAGCAGGTAGACGAGGCCGAAAATGGCGAAGACCGCGGCGAGGGAGCCGGCCACGACGCCGCGGATGAGCCTGGCCAGTTTCTGCTGCATCTCGGCCTGGGCGAGCGCGATCTCCTCGCGCACCAGGAGCTGGAGCTTCTCGGTGACGTCCTGGATCGCCCGGCCGAGCTCTGAGGGGGTCGGGTCAGTCATCGCCGGTGATGGTCCTCAGGATCTTGGCCAGCAGGAAGGCACCCGCGAAGGCGGCGCCCACGAGGACCTCGGGGCGCTCGGAGACGGGCACCGCGGCGGGACCCGGCTCAGGGCGCATGGCGGTGGCGCGGGCGCCGGCCGCGGCGGCGGCGCGGGGCGAGGTCTGCGAGCCCACGCCGGGTGAGGTAAGCGACGCCGCCGATACGGTCGCGGGCTCGGTGTCGGGCGCGCGGTCGGCGCTCTCGCGCGCCAGGCGCTCGGCCTCCTCGGCCTCGTGGCGCGCGCGCTCGGCGTCCCGCGCCTCCTTCTCAGCCTTCTCGCGGGCCTTGCGCTCCTTGCGCGAGAGCTTCTCCTGCTGCTCGCCCGCCTTGGCGGTCTCCTCCTCGGCCCGGCGGGCGTCGGT
>DASQFQ010000110.1:0-2615 GCA_035633075.1 Solirubrobacteraceae bacterium
TCAGGCATCGCCGGCGGGGAGTGCCGCTGAGCTAGCGATCGTCGAGCGGCCGAATCGGCACCGGGTCGCCGTGACCTTCCTGGGCGCATCCGGCGCACCCGGAGCGACGAGAGGGAAGGTCGTGCTGTTCCAGTTGACCAGCACGTCCCTCGTACTGCCACATTTTCCCGCCGCGTCGGCCACCGCTGTAGGCGGTGACCAAATCGAGGGCTGCGTTGCAAGCCTCCGAAGCGAGCACGCCGTTCATCGACACGACCTGCGGGTCGCCTGCCGCGTGCATTCAACTTATCCTCTTACTGTGACAAGAACACCGGCGGTGTCACGGTAAACATGGCATGCCAGGCGGCATAACTTGTGAGTAAGAACAACGCGCACACCGGCAAGCGGGCGGTCTTTCTGCGTTCGGACGAAGTCGCGCGCCCAGTCGAGCTTGCGCTGGTACTCGGGGTCGGTCGAGAAGTCCCACGCCATGGTGGGCCAAGCCTACGCCTGCGGCTCGAGCCTGCGCCGCAGCAGCGAGCGCTCCGCGGGCGAGGGCGCGAGCTCGAGCGCCCGGGCGTCGGCCAGCCGGGCGCCGTCGGGGTCGCCCGCGCGGCGCAGCAGCTCGGCGCGGGTGGCGTGCAGCAGGTGGTAGCCGTCCAGCGCGCGCTCGAGGCCGGCGAGCTCGTCGAGCGCCGCGGCCGGGCCGTGCACCTCGGCGAGCGCGACCGCGCGGTTGAGGCGCACGACCGGCGTGTCCTGCACGCCGACCAGGCGGTCGTAGAAGGCGAGGACGGTGGGCCAGTCGGTGGGGCCGTCGGCCAGGTGGGTGGCGACGATCGCGGCCTGCAGGACGTAGGGGCCGGGCGGGCCCAGGCGCGCCGCGCGGTCGACCAGCCGGCGGCCCTGCGCGATGGCCGCCGCGTCCCACCGCGCGCGGTCCTGGTCGGCGAGCAGCACGAGCTCGCCGTCGGCGTCGGTGCGCGCCCCGCGCCGCGCGTCGTGGAGGGTCATGAGCGCCAGCAGGCCGAGCGCCTCGCGCTCGTCGGGCATGAGCGCGCAGAGGATCGACGCCAGGCGGATGGCCTCGGCGCACAGCTCCCGGCGCACCAGCGCGTCCCCGCTGGACGCGGCGTAGCCCTCGTTGAAGATCAGGTACATCGTGGCGAGGACCGCGGGCAGCCGGTCGGGCAGCGCGGCGTCGCGCGGGACGGCGAAGGCGATGCCCGCGTCGCGCAGCTTGCGCTTGGCGCGCACGACGCGCTGCTGCATCGTCGTCTCGGAGACCAGGAAGGCGCGGGCGACCTCCGGGGTCTGCAGGCCGCCGACGAGCCGCAGGGTCAGCCCCACCCGCGCCTCGAGGGCGAGCGCCGGGTGGCAGCAGGCGAAGATCAGCGCCAGGCGGTCGTCGGGGATGGGCATGGGGTCGTCGTCCTCCTCGCCGGGCACGGCCCGCTCGAGCTCGGCGGCCAGCACCGCCGCCTTGTCGGCGAAGCGCTTGGCGCGCCGCAGGCGGTCGATCGCCTTGTTGCGCGCCGTCCGGGCGATCCAGGCGGCCGGCTCGTCCGGCACGCCGTCGCGCGGCCAGCGCTCGAGTGCGACGACGAAGGCCTCCTGGACCGCCTCCTCGGCCAGGTCGACGTCGCGCAGCACGCGGGCCAGCACCGCGACCGCCCGTCCCGCGCCGTCGCGGAACAGGCGGTCGACCTCGAGCGCGGCGCTGCCGTTCAGGAGGCGGCCGTCCCGGCGGCGTCGCTGTTCTCGGCCACGTCGGTGCCGCCGGCCGCCGGGCGCACCTCGATGGCGGCGCCCCAGAGGACGGCCGGCACCTTCTTGGCCCAGGCGATCGCCTCGTCGAGGTCGGCGCAGTCGACCACGTAGTAGCCCGCGAGCTGCTCCTTGGTCTCCACGAACGGGCCGTCGGTCAGCACGACCTCGCCGCCACCGCGGACGGTGGTCGCCGTCGTCGACGGCTGCAGGCCCGAGCCGCCGCGCAGCACGCCGGCGGCGGCGGCCTCGGTGTTGAACGCCTTCCACGGCGCCATCGCCTCGGGCGTCGGCACGAAGTCCGTCTCCTCCATCCAGATCGTCAGCAGGTACTGCATCGTCATGTCCCTCCTCGGGCTGTGGTGCGCCGGCCCCCATGACCGCCGCGGTTCGACCCATTGACGAACGACAGCCGACCGGATCGACCGGCGCCAGAACGCCAACGCGCCAACTCTGCTGGGTGCGCCCGGTCACACGTCGCGGTAGCACGACCCCGCCGAGCAGGGCGGGGCCGTGAGATCACTTCGAACCACCAGAAGAAGCGAGATGCACGCTACACGCCCTCGAGTTCGCTTCTAGAACCTTGATGATGTCGCGACCCACGACGATCGCGAATCCGGCTCCGAACCCGGCGAACGTGAAATCTCCCACACCCTTCGCCCCCGTCTCCCATTCCAAAAGTAGAGGCGATACACGTCTCGCAAATACCCGCCCACAGGTGTCGCACCCCTCTCGGTCGTGGTCCCAGGTGCCCCGCACCAAACCCAAGAAATACTCGGTGTTGAAGGGCTCAGTCAGTTCCCAGATCGTGCTCATGTGGCCGGCTCGACAGAGCCCTTCTAGAAGTTCGGCGGACGATACTTCTCCAG
>DASQFQ010000111.1:0-7160 GCA_035633075.1 Solirubrobacteraceae bacterium
TTCCCCGTGGTGGTGCTCGCCACGGAGCTGCGCTGCGGCGAGGGCGACCTCTCCTGCGCGGCTGCGCGCGGTCCTGCGAGGGCACTGGGTCCTGTAAGGCGCGATCGCCGTCTCCGCGCTCGCGCTCGTCCACCTGGTCGAACGGGTGTCGTCGAAGGGGTGGGGAAGGCGTCGAGTCGCGCTGGCGTGCAGGTCAGGAATCGGCGACCGCATCGGGCGACGACCGCCGCTCGGACGAGAGATAGCGACGGATCGGAGCGGGAATTGCGTCCGCGCGCGAGCCGAGCGCAGCGGCCGCGACCCGCGCCGCGTGGTAGCCGACGGATTGCAACGTGGCGGCGTCCACGGCCGCGCCGCCGGAGCCTCGGGCGCGTTCGTACGCCCTGTCCCGGCGCACTTGGTCGCGCACGCGTCCGAGGCTGCGGCGCGGGTGGACGTCGGCGACGTGGCCATACGTCTCCTGCAGAGCGCGGAACTCGTCGAAGTGACGGCGGAAGCGCTCGAGCGGCGGGTACTCGTGCGAGTGCACGACGGACGCGCCCGGGTTGAAAACCTTCGAATAGCCGGCGCGCAGCATGTCCAGGCAGAGCTGCTGGTCCTCCGCAAACGGGACCGGCCGGAACGGTACCCGCTCCCAGGCAGCGCGCAGCACGGCGCCGTTGGCGTCGGTGTGGAACGTCGCCGGCCCCGGGGACGGCGGATCCCCCGCGTCAGCCAGGCGGTAGACGCGCGGCGTGCCTTCGTGCATCCCGGCGAAGAAGTCGTGCAGCTCGCGCGCCACCGCGGCGGTCGTCCCCGGACGCGGGAGACACGGCCCGGTCACGAGCGCGACCTCAGGGGCGACGGCGAATCCCTCCAGCAGAGCCGCAAGCCAGCCGTCGCCGGCCGGCGACGAGTCCTGGGTGAGAAAGGCGACGTGCGCGCCGCGCGCCTCGCGAGCCAGCAGGTTCCGAGTGCTGCCGTGGGAGAACTCCACCGGCGCGATCCGCAGCACGCGCGCTCCGCGCCCCTGGGCCAGCGCCACGGAGCCGTCCGTCGAACCGGAGTCGCACACCAGCAGCTCCAGTTCGCGGTCGATGCGCTGGGCGGCAACGGCGTCGAGGACCTCGGCGAGGAGCGGACCGCCGTTGCGGACCGGGATTGCGACGGTGACGGGCGGAGGCACGGCGTCAGCGATCGAGGCTTGCCACGCAGGAGGGGATTCCGTGACCGTAGCGACCTGGCGCGCTCCTTCCGTGCCCGACCCATCCGGAAGCTCCTTCTCAGCCTCCCAGCGGCCGCATGCTGAGCAGGCTGTCCGTCTCCCTGTTCGCACTCACGCTCGGCTGGCGGTGGACGTAGCGCAGCATCCTGGGCAGATCCCGCCCGCCGGCGCTGCTCCCGCCGCCGTTGGGCCGAACCGAGCGGCGGTAGGCTGCGGTCGTGTCGGCGGCCCGGACGAAGCGCGTCACGCTGATCGCCTGCATCCTCGGCTCCGCCGTCGTGTTCCTCGACGGCACCGTGGTCAACGTCGCGCTGCCCACGATCCGGGATGACCTCGACACGGGCCTGGCGGCTCAGCAGTGGATCGTCGAGGCCTACCTGCTGACCCTCGGAGCACTGCTGCTGGTCGGCGGCTCACTGGGGGACTTGCTCGGGCGCAGGAAGGTGTTCGTAGCCGGGCTCGCGGGCTTCGGCGCGACATCCGTGCTATGCGCGCTCGCGCCCACGGCCGAGCTGCTCGTGGTGGCCAGGGCGCTGCAGGGCGCCGCGGGCGCGCTGCTTGTCCCCTCCTCGCTCTCCGTGATCACCGCGACCTTCCCGCCCGAGGAGCGCGGCGCGGCGATCGGGACGTGGACCGCGTGGGGTGGCATCGCGATGGTGGTCGGGCCGCTGGGTGGCGGCGCGCTGATCGACGTGGCGTCGTGGCGCTGGATCTTCGCCATCAACGTTCCGCTCGTGCTCGCGACGCTCGCGCTCGTGCGCTCCGCGGTGCTCGAGTCGGTCGACCCAGAGTCCACGCACCGGGTGGACTACCTCGGCGCGCTGCTCGTCGCGCTCGGGCTGGCCGGCCCGGTGTTCGCGCTGATTGAGCAGCCGCTCTACGGCTGGGGCGACCCGGTGGTCGCCGCGCCGGGGCTCGCCGGGGTGGTGCTGCTCGTGCTGTTCGTGCTCCACGAGCGCCGCTCGGACCATCCCATGCTCCCCCTGGAGATCTTCCGCGCACGCAATTTCACCGTCGGCAATCTCGCGACGCTGACGATCTACGGTGGTCTCGGCGCGGCGACGTTCTTCGTCACGGTCTTCCTGCAGCAGGTGGCGGGCTACTCACCCGTCGAGGCCGGGCTGACGCTGATGCCGATCACGCTGATCATGTTCGTGCTGTCGCGGCGCTTCGGCGCGCTCTCGGACCGGATCGGCCCGCGGCTGCTGATGGGCTGCGGGCCGATCGTCTCCGGCCTCGGCCTCGTGTGGATGGGGCGGCTCGGGAGCCACGTCGACTACGTCACGGACCTGCTGCCGGGCGTCCTGCTCTTCGGCCTCGGGCTGTCGGCGACGGTGGCGCCGCTCACGAACACGGTCCTCGGCGCGGTGCCGCAGCACATGGCGGGCGTCGCCAGCGGCGCCAACAACGCCACCGCCCGCGTCGCGGCGCTGCTGGCGATCGCCGTGGTGGGCGCGGTGGTCTCGCACCAGTACACCACCGCGCTCGACGACCGGCTGGCCGGCGCGCCGCTGTCTCAGGCCGAGCGCGCGGCGGCGCGCCAGGTGCGCGACGAGCCGCTGTCCGGCGGCGTCGACGGCCCGCGCGTCGACCGAGCGGTCGAGGCCGCGTCGATCCGTGCCTATCGCTGGGGGCTCGGTGTCGGCGGGGCGCTCGTGATCGCCGGCGGCGTAATCTCGCTGGTCGGGATCCAGAACCCGCGCCGGCGCGAGGAGCCGCAGCGAGCGCGGCTGCATGGGCCCTCCTCGCTCGTGCATCCGTGCCCGGAGCGCCAGCGGGAGGAGGTCCTGGCGGGCCGGGCGTAGCCGGCGTTCGCCAGAATGTCCGGCGCATGCTCCGCCGCCTGCCGACCATCGGCCCCCGGGCCTACCAGCGCGTGACCGAGCTCGCGCTCGTCGCGCTCACGCTGATCGTGTTCACGGGCGCGGCCGTGCGGCTCACGGGCTCGGGGCTCGGCTGCCCTGACTGGCCCAAGTGCTACGGGGGCGTGGCGCCGCCGCTGGAGACCCACGCGTGGATCGAGTTCGGCAACCGCTTGCTCTCGGGCCTCGTCGGCCTCGCCGCGGTGGCGGCGGGCGCCCTGGCCTGGCGGCGGCGGCCCTTCCGGCGCGACCTCGCGCTGCTCGGCGCGCTGCTGCCGCTCGGCGTGGTCGGCCAGGCGGTCCTCGGGGGCTTCACGGTCCGCAACCACCTCGCGCCGGGGTTCGTCATGGGCCATTTCGCGCTCTCGATGCTCATCCTCATCGCGGCCGCCGCGCTGGCATGGGGTGCCCGCCACGAGCCGGGCGAGCGCCGGCGCGCCGGCGACCGCTTGAGCGTGTGGGCTACCCGTGCGCTGCTGCCGCTCGGCGCGCTGACGATCTTCTTCGGCACCGCGGCGACGGCTGCCGGACCGCACGCCGGGGGCGCCGGCACGGGCGACCGGATCGACCGCCTCGAATGGCGGGGGGTGGGCACGCTTGACTGGGCGATCCACCAGCACGCCCGCATCGCGACCGTGCTCGGGGTGGCCGCGGTGGGCGTCTTCGTCCTCCTGCGCCGCCGGCGCGCCGACCCGCGGCTGCGCCGCGCCGTCGCCACGCTGTGTGTGCTGCTCGCCGTGCAGGGCGCGGTCGGCGCCCTCCAGTACGCGCTCGAGGTCCCCGCCGAGATCGTCTGGGTGCACGTCTCGCTCGCCGCGTTGACGTGGCTGTCGCTGCTGTGGGCCACCGCCGCCGCGGGCCGCCTCGCGCCCCAGGCCGAGCGCGCCGCCCAGCCGCGCGCCGTCGCGGCCCGCTAGGACTTCTTCCAGCCGCCGCCGAAGAAGCGCCCGAGGCGGCCGGCCCGCGTGTTGGCGCGGTACTCGGGCGCGCCGGGCTCGTAGGCGGGCAGCTTGCCGGCCGCGGCCGCGTCGAGGCTCAGGATCACGGCGTGCTCGAAGATGCGCGCCACCTCCGGCGCGTCGACCCACACGCGGCGCTCACCCGCGCGCATGACGATGCCGTCGAAGATGTGCTCCCGCGCGTTCGCGATCACCCGCTCGACGGTGCCGAGCTCCTGCTCGTCGGAGGAGACGATCGGCGTGCCGGGTCGCAGCGCCGTGTAGGCGATGGGGTCCCCGTGCTCGCTCACGGCGCGCAGGCTACGACACCTCGCGCAGGCGCCCGCTCTCCACCTCGTAGACGAAGCCCCGCACCGAGTCCTTCTTGGGGATGAACGGGCTGGCCTTGATGCGCGCGATCGACTGGCGCACGTCCTCGTCGATGTCGTTGAAGGACTCGGCCGCCCACTCGGGCTTGATGCCGGTCTCCTCCTGGATCGAGCGCTTGAACTCGTCGTCGGTGAAGGTGAGCATCCCGCAGTCGGTGTGGTGGATGAGGACGATCTCCTCTGTGCCGAGCAGGCGCTGAGAGATGGCCAGGGAACGGATCTCGTCGTCGGTCACCACGCCGCCGGCGTTGCGGATCACGTGCGCGTCGCCCTCCTGCAGGCCGAGCGCCCCGTAGGGGTTCAGCCGCGCGTCCATGCAGGCCAGGATCGCGATCTTCCTGCCGGGTGGCATCGGCAGGTCGCCCTTGTCGAAGCTCGCGGCGTAGCCCTCGTTGTTCTTGAGCAGGTCGTCGGTCACGCTCATGCCGGTCCCCCTTGGTAGTTGCGAGGGAAACAATGTACACGCAAACCCGGGTCGGGTTTACGCCGTTTGGGTGTAGGCGCGGCGGCAGTGCTCGGAGCAGAAGTAGACCGTGCTCCCGCCGTCCTGCAGCGTGAGCGCCCTCGCGCGGTCGACCGCCATCCCGCACACGGGGTCGGTCTCGCTGCGGCGCACGGTGAGCCAGAACAGCGCCGCGAAGCCGAGCAGCGCGAGCAGGTTGAGCGCGAGCTTGTAGTCGGCCTCGACGCTCCCGAACACGTCTTCGGCGCTCGGGCGCTCGGCGGGGACGAGGCCGGCCAGGCCGAAGATCGCGTCGACGAGCAGCGCGGCGAGCACCATCGTCACGAGCATCAGCGCCGTGATCCTGAGCGTGTACGCGAGCCCGTAGTACTTGCGGTAGATCGCCAGGATCGGCAGCACGACGAGGTCGGCGAAGATGAAGGCCATCACGCCGGCGAAGGAGATCCCGCCCGACCACAGCACGGCGGCCAGCGGCACGTTGCCGATCGAGCAGACGAAGGACAGGATCGCGATCACCGGCCCGACGAGCACGTTCTCGATCGTCCGCAGCACCGGCGGCGCGTCGGTGACGAACAGCACGTTGAAGACGTCCATCGGCGCCAGGCCGATGAACCCGGCGAGCAGGAAGCCGAGGCCGATCTCCTTCCACAGCATCTGCCAGTCGCCGCGGAAGTTGTGCGCGACGTCAGACCAGGCGGCGGCCGAGCCCAGCCGCTCGCGCCAGGAGAGCTCGCTGCCGGCCGAATGGTGCTGATGGCCGGTGTCGGCGCGGCGGGAATGCACGCGCGCCTGCTCCTCGCGCCGGCGCGAGACGAACAGCCGCAGCCCGGCGGTCATCAGCGCGATCATGATCAGCCCGCCGGCGTACTCGGCGAGCGCGAACTGCCACCCGATCAGCACCCAGAGGACGAGGCCCAGCTCCCACACGAGGTTCGTGGAAGCGAACTGAAAGGCGAGGGCGGAGGCCGCGGAGGCGCCCTTGTCGAAGAGCGACTTGGCGATCGCGACCGCGGCGTAGGAGCACGACGACGACGCGGCGCCCAGGCCGGTCGCCCGCGCGACCGCCCCCGGCCCCTCGCCCGCCAGCGCGGCCTGCACGCGCTCGCGCGGCACCCAGGCCTGCACGACGGCGGAGATGAAGAAGCCGAGCACGAGCGCCCACCACACCTCGTAGGCCATGAGCAGGGCGTTCTCGACGCCCTGCAGGATCTGGTCGAGGACCTCGCGCATGCGGGTCCCATGATACCCCTCGGGGGTACCGGAGGTACCCGGTGGTCAGTCCGTCAGGTCGTCGGGCATCGGCACGTCCTGGGGCGACTTGCCCTGCTCGTCGTCCCAGGCGAGATAGGCCACGCCGTCGCGGCCCGCGTGGGGCTCGGCCCCGCCGAACGCGAGCAGCGCGACCCGCTCGGTGCCGCGGTTGGAGAGCTGGCGCCGGACGTCGGGCGCGACCCGTGCCACGTCGCCGCGCCCGAGCTCGTGCCGCTCGCCGTCGTACTCGAGCGTCAGCGTCCCCTCGAGCACGACGTAGACCTCCTCCTGGCGCTCGTGCCGGTGGATGCGGCTGCCCTGGCCCGGCTCGAGGAGGAGCTGGTTGAAGCCGAAGCTCGACACGCCGAGCGCGTCGCGCAATCGCAGGAACCGCTCGCCGGCCTCGAAGTCGAGCTTCGCGAAGGAGACTCCTGGCTCCACGGTCGCCGTTCTTACCCGCTGACCGCCATTACAGTCCGGGGAGTGCTGGAGGACGCCGACGCGCTCTACGGGCTCGCGCTGGACGAGTTCACCGGGGCGCGCGATGCGCTCGCGAAACGGCTGCGCTCCGAGAAGCGTCGCGACGAGGCTGACGCGGTCCGGGCGCTGCGCAAGCCGAGCCTCGCGGCGTGGGCGATCAACCAGTCGGTGCGCGGCCACCCCGACGAGACCCGGGCGCTGCTCGATGCGGGCGCCGCCCTGCGCGAGGCCCACGAGGCGCTGCTGCGCGGCGGCGACGCCGACGCCGTCCGCGCAGCGAGCGAGCACGAGCGCGACGCGATCCGCCGGCTCACCGGCCTCGCACGCGAAGAGCTCGGCCCGCGCGCGAGCGAGGCGACCGCCGAGAAGATCCGCAGCACCCTTCGCGCCGCCTCCGTCGACGAGGGGGTCCGCGAGCGCGTCGCGCAGGGCCGGCTCGAGCGCGAGGCCGAGGGCGCCGCGACGGGTTGGCCGCCGGCCGCCGGTAAGGCGCCGGCGGGCGCGCAGCGCGCCGCCTCTCCCCGGCGCTCCGGTTCCGGGCGGCGCCCCGCTCGCCCGAGCGCTTCCGCAACC
>DASQFQ010000112.1:0-4387 GCA_035633075.1 Solirubrobacteraceae bacterium
TGGCCGGGCCGGTGATCTCGACGCGCCGGTCCTGGAGCGCCTCCGGCACGGGCGCCACGGTGAACTCCTCGGGAGCGGTGACGAACTCGAGCGTGCCGCCGCCGTCGAGCCGGGCCTGGACCTCCTGCCGGGCGTCGAGCAATTCGCGCCGCCGGGCGTCGAGTTCCTCGTGCAGCGTCCCGACCAGCTTCAGTGCCCCGTCGTTCAGGACCTCGTCGTGCCGTTCGCTGGCTTGCGCGCGAATTTCCATCTCATCACGTCCTCGTGAGCTTCTTGTAGGTGATTCGGTGCGGCCTGTCTGCCTCCGTACCCAGACGAGCCCTCCGGTTCTCCTCATATGCCTCGAAGTTGCCCTCGAACCAGGCCACCTGCGAGTCGCCCTCGAAGGCCAGCACGTGGGTGGCCACGCGATCGAGGAACCAGCGATCGTGCGAGATGATCACCGCACAGCCGGCGAAGGAGAGCAGGGCCTCCTCCAGCGCCCGCAGGGTGTCGACGTCGAGGTCGTTCGTCGGCTCGTCGAGCAGCAGCAGGTTGCCGCCACGGCGCAGCAGCTTGGCCAGGTGCACGCGGTTGCGCTCGCCGCCCGAGAGGGCGCCGACCTTGCGCTGCTGGTCTGAACCGCGGAAGTTGAAGCCCGCGGCGTAGGCGCGCGAGCTCATCTCCTGCTCGCCGACCTTGATCTGGTCGTAGCCGTCCGAGATCTCCTCCCAGACGGTCTTCTCGGGATCGAGCGCGTCGCGCGACTGGTCCACGTACGCCAGCTCGACCGACTCGCCGAGCCGCAGGTCTCCGTCGTCCGGCTCCTCGTCGCCCACGATCATCCGGAAGAGCGTCGTCTTGCCGGCGCCGTTCGGCCCGATCACGCCCACGATGCCCGCGGGCGGGAGCGTGAAGCTCAGATCCTCGATCAGCAGGCGGTCGCCGAAGGCCTTGCGCACGTCGTCGGCCTCCAGCACCACGTCGCCGAGGCGCGGGCCGGCGGGGATGTGGATCTGCACCTGGTCGAGCTTCACGTTGCGCTCCTCGGCCAGCAGCGCCTCGTAGCGCTTGAGCCGGGCGCGCGCCTTCGTGCGCCGCCCCTTGGGCGACTCGCGCACCCACTCGAGCTCCCGGGCGATGGTGCGCTGGCGCGCGTTGTCGCGCCGGTCCTCCTGGGCGAGCCGCTCCTGCTTCTGCTCGAGCCAGGCCGTGTAGTTGCCCTTGAACGGCAGGCCGCGCCCCCGGTCCAGCTCGAGGATCCAGCCGGCCACGTTGTCGAGGAAGTAGCGGTCGTGGGTCACGGCGACGACGGTGCCCGCGTACTCCTCCAGGTGCTTCTCGAGCCAGGCGACGGACTCGGCGTCGAGGTGGTTCGTCGGCTCGTCGAGCAGGAGCAGGTCGGGCGCGCTCAGGAGCAGCCGGCAGAGCGCCACACGCCGCCGCTCGCCGCCCGAGAGCGTCTCCACGTCGGCGTCCCCGGGCGGGACCCGCAGGGCGTCCATGGCGATCTCGAGCGTGGTGTCGAGGTTCCAGGCGTCGGCGGCGTCGATCGCGTCCTGGAGGCGGGCGAACTCGCCGGCCGTCTCGTCCGAGTAGTTCGCCGCCAGCTCGTTGAAGCGGTCGAGCATGTCGCGCAGCTCGCGCACGCCGTCCTCGACGTTGCCGCGCACGTCCTTCTCCGGGTCGAGCTGCGGCTCCTGCTCGAGCAGGCCGACCGTCGCTCCCGGGGCGAGCTGAGCGTCGCCGCGGAACTCGGTGTCCTGCCCGGCCATGATGCGCAGGAGGGTGGACTTGCCCGACCCGTTGGGGCCGAGCACGCCGATCTTCGCCCCCGGGAGGAAGCTCAGGGATATGTCGTCCAGCACCTTCTTGTCGGGCGGGTGGACGCGGGACAGCCTGTACATCGTGAAGATGTATTGAGCTGACAATTCAGTCGACCGCTCGGGCGAGCAGCTCCATCGGGTGCAGGACAGGGAGCGGGCGTCCGAGGCGCTCGGTGTGCGCGCTGATCTGCAGCACGCACCCCGGGTTCCCCGCGACGACGGCCTCGGCCCCCGTGTCCAGGAGGTTACGCGCCTTGCGCTCGCCCAACTCGGCGGCGGCCTCCGGCTGCACCAGGTTGTAGATCCCCGCGGAGCCGCAGCAGAGCTCCCACTCGGCCGGCTCGACCAGCTCCAGGCCGGGGATCCCCCGCAGCAGCTCGCGCGGCTGGGCGCGCACGCCCTGGGCGTGGGCGAGGTGGCAGGCGTCGTGGTAGGCGACCTTCAGCTCCACCGGCCGGCGCTCGGCGCGCGGCCCCGCCTCGGCCAGCAGCTCGGTCACGTCGCGCACCTTCGCGGCGAAGGCGCCGGCTCGCTCGGCCCACTCCGGCTCGTCGCGCAGCAGGTGCCCGTAGTCCTTCATGGCCGAGCCGCAGCCCGCCGCGTTGACGACGACGGTCTCGTAGCGCTCGAGCGCCTCGATCGTCGCCTTGGCCAGCTCGCGCGCGTCGTCGTCGCCCGCGTGCAGCGCGAGCGCGCCGCAGCAGCGCGGCGCCCGCGGCACGTGCACCTCGAAGCCCTCGGCGGCCAGCACCCGCGCGGTCGCCTCGTTCACGTGGCCGAAGAACACGCGCTGCACGCAGCCCTGGAGCAGGGCGACGGTGCCGCGCCGCTCCCCGCGCGCCTCGAAGCGCTGCGGGAGCCGTGACAGGGAGCGCTTCAGCGGCACGTCGGGAGTCATCGCGGTGAGCGCCGCCAGCCGGGGGAGGAGGCGGCGCACGCGGGGCCGGCGCGCCAAGCGCGGCAGCCCGAGCCGGTGGGCGGCCGTGGCCGCCGGGGCCAGCGCGCGCAGGCGGCCCGGGCGCGTGAACAGCTCGAAGATGAGCCGCCGGTGCGCCCGCTCGAGCGGCGGCCTCTCGATGTTGCGCTCCAGCTGGGCGCGCGCGTCCTCGATCAGCTTGTCGTACTGGACGCCGGACGGACAGGCCGTCACGCAGGCCATGCAGCCGAGGCAGCGGTCGAGGTGGGTCACGAGCGGCGCGGAGATCTCCTCGTGGCCCTCCTTCATCAGGACGATGCGCCCGCGCGGCGAGTCCATCTCCTCGCCCCAGAGTACGTAGGTCGGGCAGGTGGGCAGGCAGAAGCCGCAGTGCACGCAGTCGCCGATCAGGTCGAGCTGCGGGGCGCGCGTGTCGTCGTAGCCGCTCATACGCACACGCCCGCCGGGTCGAAGCGCTCCTTGACTCGCCCCATGAGCGCCTGTGTCGCCGGGTCCATGGGCCCCCACGGGTCCACGTCCAGGTTCGCGGGCCGGTCCTGGACCGCGCAGATCCACTCCCGGCGCAGGCGCTCGACCGCCTTCGCGGAGGGCTCCTCGATCCGCAGCCACGACAGGCCGAGGGCCGCCCGGCCGACCACCAGCGCGCCCAGCTCGTCGGCCGCGCGCAGCAGCTCCGGGAGCCGGGTCGGCAGGCCGGAGACCTTAACCACCAGCGGCCCGCGCTGGGCGGCGCGCTGCTCGTCCCAGGCGGAGTCGTCCTCATCGAGGATCTCGGTCGAGAGACCCTCTCTTCGCAAGAGCAGCTCCGCTGCCTCGGCCTGCGCGCGGGGCGCGCTGCCGGCGAAGCGGGCGAGCACGGTTCCGCGCCCGCCCTCCCAGCGGACGTCCAGGCCAAGCTGCTCGAGCGCGGATTGCGAGAGCGCGGCCGCGCCGCGCGCCAGCTCGTCCGGATCGCCCGCGGCGCCGAGCGCGGTGGACGTCTGAGGCGGCAGCGGGTGCAGGCGCACCGCGACCTCGACGATGGCGCCCAGCGTGCCGAACGAGCCGGTGAAGAGCTTGGCGATGTCGTAGCCCGCCACGTTCTTGATCACCTTGCCGCCGCTCTTCGCGAGCGTGCCGTCGGACAGGGCGACCCTCATGCCGACCACGAGGTCGCGCGGGCCGCCGTAGCGGGCGCGCAGCGGGCCGGTGTCCCCGCTCGCGACGATGCCGCCGATCGTCGCGGCGCCGCCCGGCGGGTCGAGCGCCAGCATCTGGCCGGCCTGCCGGAACACCTCCTGGGCGCGCGAGAGCCTCACACCGGGCTGCAGCACCGCGGTCAGGTCGCCGGCGTTGTGCTCCACGATCTCCTGCAGGCCCGCGGTCGAGAGCTCCAGGGCCTCCGGCGGCGCCGGTCGCGCCCAGCCGAGCTTGGTGCCGCCCCCGCGAAAGCGCACGGGCGTGCCGGCCTCGGCTGCGGCGCTCAGCGTCGAGCCGAGCTCCTCGCGAGTGGCGGGGGCCTCCGCCACGGGCATCAGAAGCGCTCCGCCACGCCCGCCTGTTCGAGCGGGTGGCGGCGGTAGGGGCCGGGCACCTCGCCGCACAGGCGCGGCGTGGGCATGACCTTTCCCGGGTTCGCCAGCCCGTCGGGGTCGAATGCGCAGCG
>DASQFQ010000113.1:0-1979 GCA_035633075.1 Solirubrobacteraceae bacterium
GACCACGGCTCGAGCGCCCGCGCCACGAACGGGTCATAGATCGTGCCGACCGGCAACAGCGGCTGCCCGTCGCGCGACCACGTCGCGCCCAGCTCGCCGAGCAGGCCGACGAGGTTGATCTCGGCGATCCCCAGCTCGATGTGGCGCCCGTGATCGGTTTCGCGCCACCGCACCAGCGTGTCCGTGTCGTCGGCGAACCAGTCGATGCGATCGCCGAGCGACCAGATGCCCGCCTTGTTGATCCAGCCGCCGAGGTTGGTCGACGTGCCGACGTCGGGTGACACCGTGACCACGCGCTCGGCGACCTCCGGCGCCTCGCGCACCAAGTCGGAGAAGAAGCGCCCGAACGCCTGCTGGGTGGACTCCTGCCCGGTGTGGGACCGGCCCAGGTCGGGCGGCACCGCGGGCGGCCCGTGGACGAGCGGGGGCTCGGCGCGGGTGAGGCGGCGGGCGGCCGCCGCGCACAGCTCGGCCTCGGGGGTGCCGTCGGCGAACCCGGCCCAGGGGTCCTCGGCGTCGGCGTCCAGGGCGGCGGCGAGCTGCTCGTACTGCTCGCCCGAGAGCAGCGCCGAGTGGTTGGCGGGGTGGCCCTCGGTCGGCAGGCTCCAGCCCTTGATCGTGTAGGCGAAGACCACCGACGGGCGGTCGCGCACGGCGTCGGCCTCGCGGTAGGCGGCCAGCAGCGAGGCGAGGTCGTGGCCGCCCAGGTCGCGCAGGGCCGCCGACAGCTCGGCGTCCTCGAGCGCGTCGAGCAGCCCCGACAGTGCGCCGCTCCCGCGCGGCAGGCGCTCGCGCAACTCCGCCGGGCTCGAGCGCAGCAGCCGCTGATACTCCTCGTTGGGCATCTGGTCGATGCGCGCGCGCAGCTCCTCGCCTCCCTCGCGCTCGAACAGCGCCTGCAGCCGAGCGCCGTACTTGACGGTGACGCAGTGCCAGCCCGCCCCCTCGAACATGCTCGCCAGGCGCCCGGCGGCGATGTCGGGCACGACGCGGTCCAACGACTGGCGGTTGAGGTCGACCACCCACGTCACCTCCCCGAGCCGGGCCACCATCGGGTCCGCGACCGCCTCCCAGCACGCCCCCTCGTCCAGCTCGGCGTCCCCCAGCAGCGCGATCTGGCGCCCGCCGACGGGCACGTCGAAGTGCCCCGCGACGTAGCGGTGGGCGAGCGCTCCCCAGATCGGCGCCGTCGCCCCGATCCCGACCGAGCCCGTCGAGTAGTCCACCGGGTCGGGGTCCTTGGCGCGGCTGGGGTAGGACTGCAGGCCCCCGAACTCCCGCAGCGTCGTGAGGTACTCGCGGTCGAGGCGGCCGAGCAGGTAGTTGATCGCATGCAGCACCGGCGAGGCGTGGGGCTTGACCGACACGCGGTCGGGCGCCTCCAGGAACGAGAACCACAGCGCCGTCATCAGCGACACCATCGACGCGCTCGAGGCCTGGTGGCCGCCGACCTTCACCCCCGAGCGGTTGGGCCGCAGGTGGTTGGCGTGGTGCACGATCGCCGCTGCGAGCCACAGCACGCGCCGCTGCACGCCGTCCAGGACGGCGAGCTCGACCGGTGAGGGCTGTGCGGTGTCGAGCGCCAGGGTGGCGCCTAGGGTACGCCCGTGACGTGCGCGCGGCTCGCGGCCGGCTCGAGCGCAGACAGATGGAGGCTGACCGTTCGACATGTCACGATGGCTCGCCCGGTGGGGCAGTTCGCAGTCGAGCACATCGCGGCGCTGGTGGTGACGGCGATCTCCGCCGGGTTGCTCGTCCGGGGCGCGCAACGCCAAGGAGACGCCTGGGCCGTGCCCGTCGCGCGAGGACTGGCGCTCTGCATTCTCATCGCCTACCTGACCGAGCACCTCACCTACGTTTTCCGCGGCGAGTGGACGACTCGCGTCAATCTCCCACTTCAGCTCACCGACGCGGTGACCCTCGTCTCGGTAGCCGCGCTCTGGTGCCCGCGCGCCCCGCTGCTCGTCGAGCTCCTCTAC
>DASQFQ010000114.1:0-6868 GCA_035633075.1 Solirubrobacteraceae bacterium
GTGCCGGTGGCCGAGGGCGCCTGCGGCAGCGCCGCGCGGGCCTGCGCGCCGCGCGTGGCGCAGCTCTTCGTGGGCGCGGGCGACGGCATCGCCGACCAGGACGCCCTCGAGCGCAAGCTCTACGTGATCCGGCGCGTGGCCGAGCACGAGGGGCTCGAGGAGCTCGCCATCCCCAGCTTCTCCAGCCGCACGATGGTCCTCAAGGGCATGCTCACCGCCCCGCAGCTGCCGCGCTACTTCCCGGACCTGCGCGACGAGCGGGTGGTGAGCCGCCTCGCGCTCGTGCACTCGCGCTTCTCCACGAACACCTTCCCGAGCTGGGAGCTCGCCCACCCCTATCGGATGCTCGCCCACAACGGGGAGATCAACACGCTGCGCGGCAACCGCAACTGGATGCGCGCGCGCGAGCTGCAGCTCGCCTCGCCGCTCCTCGGCGACGACATCGAGAAGATCCACCCGCTGCTGCGCGACGACATCTCCGACTCGGCCTCGCTCGACGGCCTGATGGAGCTGCTCGTGCTTGGCGGCCGCTCGCCCGAGCACGCGATGTCGATGTTGATCCCGGAGGCGCACCGGGGCCGTCCGGAGCTGCCGCAGGAGGTGCGCGACTTCTACGCCTACCACTCCTCGCTCGTCGAGCCCTGGGACGGCCCGGCGGCGGTGGCCTTCAGCGACGGCCGTGTGATCGGCGCCACACTCGACCGCAACGGCCTGCGCCCTGGGCGCTGGCTCGTGACGAACGACGGCTGGGTCGTGTTCGCCTCCGAGACCGGGGTGATCGAGGTGCCGGGCGGGGACGTGGCCGCCAAGGGCCGCCTGCTGCCCGGCAAGCTCTTCCTCGTCGACCTCGAGCGCGACCGCGTCGTCCCGGACGCCGAGATCAAGCTCGAGCTTGCCCGTCGCCGCCCCTACGGCCGCTGGCTCGCCGAGCGCGTGGTCCACATCGACGACCTCCCTGAGAAGACCCCGCGCGTGCCGCGCGTGGAGCCGCTGCGCGCGAAGCAGCTCGCCCTGGGCTGGAGCGAGGAGGACCTGCGCGTGACGCTCGTGCCGATGGCACGCGACGCCACCGAGCCGACCGGCTCGATGGGGAACGACACCGCGCTGGCGGTCCTCTCGGACATGCGCCCGCCGCTGTTCTCCTACTTCAAGCAGCTCTTCGCGCAGGTAACCAACCCCGCGATCGACCCGATCCGCGAGTCGATCGTGATGAGCCTCGAGGCCTGCATCGGCCCGGAGATCAACCTGCTCGACGAGACGCCCGACCACTGCCACCAGCTCGTGATGGCGCAGCCGCTCCTGCGCAGCCCCGAGCTCGAGAAGCTGCGCCAGGTGGACCACAGCGTCTTCGAGGCGCGCACGATCGACATGACATGGCCGGTCTCGCAGGGCGCGCAGGGGATGGAGGCCAGGCTCGAGGAGATCTGCCAGGAGGCCTCCGAGCTGGTCGAGCGCGGGGTGAACATCATCATCCTCTCGGACCGCAACCTCGGCGCCGAGCGCGTGCCGATGCCCGCGCTGCTCGCGGTCGCGGCGGTGCACCACCACCTGGTGCGCGACGGCACGCGCCTGAAGATCGGCCTCATCGCGGAGACCGGCCAGGCCAAGGAGATCCACCACCTCGCCTGCCTGATCGCGTACGGCGCGGCGGCCGTGAACCCGTACGTGATGTTCGAGTCGCTCTACGCGCTCCACCGCGACGGGCGGCTGCCCGAGGGGATGAGCCCCGACGAGGCGGTGCAGCGCACCATCAAGGCCATCGGCAAGGGCCTCCTGAAGATCCTCTCGAAGATGGGGATCTCCACGATCCGCTCCTACACGGGCGCCCAGATCTTCGAGGCGATCGGGCTCGAGCAGGCGCTGGTGGAGCGGCACTTCACCGGCACGCCGTCGCGCGTGGGCGGCGTGGGGATGAACATCCTCGCCTGGGAGTGCCTCGACCGTCACGCGCGCGCCTACCCGGCGGCCAGCTCCGAGCTGCTCCCGCCGGGCGGCATCTACGCCTGGCGCCGCGACGGCGAGTTCCACGGCTGGAACCCGGAGACGATCGCCACGCTCCAGCAGGCCGCCCGCGAGGAGGGCGGCGCGGACGCCTACGAGCGCTTCGCCACCTACGTGAACGAGGTGGCGGTGCCGAAGTCGTCGCTGCGCGGGCTGTTCAGCTTCAACGACGCGCCGGAGCCGGTGCCGCTCGCGGAGGTGGAGCCCGCCGCCGAGGTCGTCAAGCGCTTCAAGTCCGGCGGCATGTCACTCGGCGCGCTCTCGCCCGAGGCGCACGAGACGCTCGCCGCCGGCATGAACCGCCTCGGCGGCAAGTCCAACACGGGCGAGGGCGGCGAGGACCCGGCGCGCTTCGGCGACGAGCGCCGCTCCTCGATCAAGCAGGTGGCCTCCGGCCGCTTCGGCGTGACCGTCCACTACCTGGTGAACGCCGACGAGCTTCAGATCAAGGTCGCGCAGGGCGCGAAGCCGGGCGAGGGCGGCCAGCTGCCGGGCCACAAGGTCGACCGCTACATCGCGAGGCTGCGCCACTCCACGCCCGGCGTGGGGCTGATCTCGCCGCCTCCGCACCACGACATCTACTCGATCGAGGACCTCAAGCAGCTGATCTACGACCTGCGCTGCGCGAACCCGCGCGCCCGAGTTTCCGTGAAGCTGGTGGCCGAGGTGGGAGTCGGGACCGTGGCGGCGGGCGTGGCGAAGGCGAACGCCGACCACGTGGTGATCGCCGGCCACGACGGCGGCACCGGCGCCTCGCCGCAGGCCTCGATCCAGCACGCCGGCATCCCGTGGGAGATCGGGATCGCCGAGACCCAGCAGACGCTGCTGCGCAACGACCTGCGCTCGCGCATCGTCGTCGAGGTGGACGGCCAGATGCGCACCGGGCGCGACGTGGTGGTCGCCGCCATCCTCGGCGCCGACGAGTTCGGCTTCTCCACCGCGCCGCTGATCGCGCTCGGCTGCATCATGATGCGCGTCTGCCACCTCAACACCTGCCCCGTCGGGATCGCCACTCAGGACCCTGAGCTGCGGGCGCGCTTCGAGGGCCAGCCCGAGCACGTCGTGAACTACCTCTTCATGGTCGCCGAGGAGGCGCGCCGGATCATGGCCCGCCTCGGCGTGCGCAGCGTGGCGGAGCTGATCGGCCGCACCGACCTGCTCCGGACCGACGACGCCGTCGAGCACTGGAAGGCGCAGGGGATCGACCTGAGCGCGCTGCTCGTCGTGCCCGAGAACGTGCAGCCCGAGTCGCCGCGCCGCTGCGTGCGCCGGCCCGACCCGGTGCTCTACGACTCGATCGACGTGGACCTCCTGCAGCTCTGCCGCCCTGCCATCGAGGAGGGCCACCCGGTGCGGATCGAGCGCCGCATCGAGAACAAGAACCGCGCCGTGGGCGGCCTGCTCTCGGGCGAGATCGCGCGCGTGCACGGCGAGGACGGGCTGCCCGACGGCAGCGTCCAGATCTGCCTCCAGGGCTCCGCCGGGCAGAGCTTCGGCGCCTGGCTCGCCCGCGGCGTGGAGCTGGTGCTCGACGGCGACGCCAACGACTACTGCGGCAAGGGCCTGTCGGGCGGCACGATCGTCGTGAGTACGCCGGAGGACGCGGCGTTCGCGGCGGAGCACAACGTGATCGTCGGCAACACCGTGCTCTACGGCGCGACGTCGGGCCGCGCGTTCTTCCGCGGCCTCGCCGGCGAGCGCTTCGCCGTCCGCAACTCGGGCGTCGTCACCGTCGTCGAGGGCGTGGGCGACCACGGCTGCGAGTACATGACCGGCGGGCGCGTCGTCGTGCTGGGCCCCACGGGCCTCAACTTCGCGGCCGGAATGAGCGGCGGCATCGCCTACGTGCTCGACGCCGACGGCGGCTTCCGCGACCGCTGCAACACCGAGCTGGTGGGCTTCGACGCCATCTCGCCCGACGAGGCCGACGAGCTGCGCGGCTGGGTCGAGGAGCACCGCGAGCGCACCGGCTCACGCGTGGCGGCACGCCTGCTCGACGACTGGCAGGGGACGCTCAACACGGTCGTCAAGGTGATGCCGCACGACTACAAGCGCGCGCTCGCGGAGCAGCTCGCCGCCGAGGGCGAGGCCGAGGTGGCCGCCGCCGCGGCGGGCCCGGCCGCCACGCCCGGCTACGCAGCCGGCGGTTCGATCTGATGGGCGAGCTGGGAGCGTTCCTCCGCCTCGAGCGGGTCGGCTTCGAGAAGCGCGACCCCGCGGAGCGGGTCGGCGACTACCGCCAGTACTTCTCGCTGCCCGACGACCCCACCCTTCGCGACCAGGGGGCGCGCTGCATGGACTGCGGCGTGCCGTTCTGCCACGAGGGCTGCCCGCTCGGGAACCTGATCCCGGACTGGAACGACCTCGTCTACCGCGACCGCTGGCGCGACGCGCTCACGAAGCTGCACGCAACCAACAACTTCCCCGAGTTCACCGGCCTGATCTGCCCGGCGCCGTGCGAGTCCGCCTGCGTGCTGGACATCAACGACGACGCTGTCACGATCGAGCAGATCGAGCTCGCGATCGTCACGCGCGGCTTCGAGGAGGGCTGGATCGCCCCCGAGCCGCCCGACTTCCGGAGCGACCGCACGGTGGCCGTGATCGGCTCCGGTCCGGCCGGGCTCGCGGTGGCCGCGGAGCTCAACAAGCTCGGCCACGCCGTCACGGTCTACGAGCGCGACGAGGGCCCCGGCGGCCTGCTGCGCTTCGGCGTGCCCGACGCCAAGCTCGAGAAGTGGATCATCGACCGGCGCGTGAAGCTGCTCGAGGACGAGGGGATCGAGTTCCGCTACGGCGCGGACGTCGGCCGTGAGGTCAGCGCGCAGCAGCTCGGCCGCGACCACGACGCGGTCGTGGTCGCGATCGGCGCGCGGGTGCACCGCGATCTCGAGGTGCCCGGACGCGAGCTGGCCGGGGTGCACCTGGCCATGGATTACCTCTACCAGCGCAACCGCGCCGTGGCCGCGGCGGAGGGGAGGCCCTTCCGCCAGACCCCGCCGGGTCAGGTGATCAGCGCGGAGGGCAAGCGCGTGGTCGTGGTCGGCGGCGGCGACACCGGCATGGACTGCATCTCGAACGCCCTGCGCGAGGGCGCCGAGGACGTGCTCCTGCTCGACGTCTACCCGCAGCTGCCGGAGAGCGGCCGCCCTCCGGGCACGCCCTGGCCGCTGCCGCCAAAGCGCACGCCCACCACCTACGCGCTCGACGAGGGCGGCGAGCGCCGCTTCGGCACGCAGGTCACGGCTCTGCGCGGCGCGGACGGGCGCGTGGCCGGGGTGACGGGCCGGCGCGTGGAGGGCAGCTCGTCGCGCGACGTGCACGCCATCCCCGGCAGCGAATTCGAGGAGCGCGCCGGCCTCGTGCTGATCGCGATCGGCTTCAACCACCCCGAGCACGAGGGTGCGGTGGGGGAGCTGGGGCTCGACCTCGACGGGCGCGGGAACGTCAAGGCGCCCGTCTACGGCACCAAGGTCGAGGGTGTGTTCGCCTGCGGCGACGCCCGCACCGGCCAGTCGCTCGTGGTCACGGCCATCGCCGAGGGCCGCCGCTGCGCCCGGGTGGTGGACCAGTACCTGGGCGGCTCCGGCGAGGTCCGGCGCATCACGGCGGAGGCGATGTTCGCCTACGAGGACGGCGATCCGTACTCGCTGCGCCACCAGGCCGAGATCGCCCGCACGGTCACGGTCGGCGACGCGTTCTGGACCGGCCCACGCGACGAGCGCTGACATGCCCACGGCCTTCGTCACCGGCGGGTCGGGCTTCATCGGAGGCGCTCTCATCGAGCGCCTCCGATCGGAGGGCTGGGACGTGCGGGCGCTCGCCCGCTCGGAGCGGGCGGCCGGCCGGGTGCGCGAGCTCGGCGCGGAGCCGGTGACGGGGGACCTCGACGACCTCGGGTCGCTGCGGGCGGGCGCCGAGGGTTGCGAGGTCGCCTTCCACGCCGCCGCGAAGGTGGAGGACTGGGGCGACCCGGCCGACTTCGAGCGGCTCAACGTGCGCGGCACGGCGAACGTGATCGCGGCCTGCCGGGACGCCGGCGTGCGCCGCCTCGTGCACGTGGGCACCGAGGCGGCGCTGATGGCCGGGCAGCCGCTGGTGGCCGTGGACGAGGACGTGCCGCTGCGCCCGGACTCGCCCGCCCTCTACTCCTCCTCCAAGGCGAAGGCCGAGCAGCTCGTCCGGGCGGCGAACGGAGACGGGCTCGAGACGGTCGCCGTGCGGCCGCGCTTCGTGTGGGGCCGCGGGGACACCACGCTGCTGCCGGCGCTCACCGAGATGGTCCGCTCGGGGCGCTTCCGCTGGATCGGCGGCGGCCGCCACCTGACCGCCACCACGCACGTGGACAACACCGTCGAGGGGCTCTGGCTCGCCGCCACCCGGGCGCCCGCGGGCGGGGTCTACTTCGTGACCGACGGCGAGCCGGTGGTGTTCCGCGAGTTCGTGAGCCGGATGCTCGCCACGCGTGGCGTGGAGATCCCGGACAAGTCGATCCCGGCCGGTGTGGCGCGCGTGGCCGCGGCCGCGTCGGAGCGGATCTGGCGCCTGCTGAAGCGGCCCGGCTCGCCGCCGCTCACGCGCTTCGCGGTCTGGGTCTCCTCGCAGGAGTGCACGATCGACATCTCGCGCGCGGAGCGCGAGCTCGGCTACCGGCCGCTGAAGTCCCGCGAGGACGGCCTTGCGGAGCTGGCGCTCCCGTTCAGCCCGTCGTAGCCGCCGCCGCCACGTTCTCGCGCTCGCCCACCACGCTCACGAAGAAGAGGCTGAAGCGGCCGATCGAGATCTCGTCGCCGTCGGCCAGCTCGGCCAGCTCGACCCGGTCGCCGTTGCGGAACACCCCGTTCAGGCTGCGGTCGTCGAGGATGCGCGC
>DASQFQ010000115.1:0-3041 GCA_035633075.1 Solirubrobacteraceae bacterium
GCCCTACTCGCCCTTGTGGGCGTTGCTCGCCCGCTTGCCCTTGGCGGGCAGCGAGTACTTCGACGGCTTGGTCGGCACGACCGGGTTCTCGATCTCGCGCAGGCGCGCGATCAGGTCCGACCACTGGTCGGGCGCCAGCACAGCGAGCGCCTGCTTGCCGAGCTTGCGGTTCGCGCCGAACATCGGCTGGAAGCCGACGTGGATGTGGTCGTTGTGGTCGGCCATCGAAACTGTCGCGCCGCCGATCTCGAGGAGGGAGATGATCTGCGCCGGGGCCATGGTGCCCTGGAGCTGCATCAGGCGGCGCACGCTCTGCTCGGTGATCCCGCCGGCCTCCTGGTGGCCGATGATCGGGATGCCGTTCACCGTCGCGATGTCCACCGCGTTGCCCGAGGAGTGGTGCGAGACGTTGCCCGAGCTCGTGTAGAAGCCGTGGCCGCACTTCAGGGAGGTCACGCCCGGCCTCAGGCCCGACTCGGCCAGGTACTCGAGCGTCGCGAGAACGCGCCGGTCGATCTGGCCGGAGCGGATGTCGTCGCGCCCGCACTCGTAGACGTCGATGCGCTCGTCTGACAGCACGCGCTTCTCGAGCAGGGGCTTCGGCAGCAGCAGGATCTGGCCGATCGACATGGCGCCGGCGCCGTCCTTGCCGTAGAGCACGTTGCGGCCGGAGGCGCGGTAGATGGCCGTGGCCTCGAGCAGCTTCCAGCCGTCGAGGATCGGCTTCGGGTCGATGTTCGGCGCGCCGCGGCCCGCCGGGCGGATCGCGAAGTCGAGGTGCGCGGCCTTGCCCGGCTGGGTGCGGCCGATGCGGCCGATGATCGTCCCGCCGATCACGCGCGAGCCCTTCTTCAGGGGGCGCAGGCGGACCTTGGAGGGGTCGAGGCCGAAGGGGCGCGAGAAGTAGTTCTTGTAGGTCTCGTACTTGCCGTTCTTGCGGGCCTGGGAGTCGAGCTGCTGCTCGAGGCCGCCCGCGTCACGCGCGCCCGGGAAGTCGGGGTGCGCGAACATCCGCTGCTTCACGGGAGCGGAGGCCTGGGTGGCGGCGTCGGGCACGTCACCGCCGCGGTCGCGCTCGGCCTTCTTGTCCGAGGCGTCCAGCTGGCGGCCGGCCGAGGCGGGCTGGGCGGGCTTCGGATCCTCGTTCGCGTGCACCGCGCGAGCCGTCGTGTTCGGATCGGGGGCGGTGTCGTTCTTCGGAACCGGGTAGAAGCGCGAGACCTCGCCGAGGTGGGCGTAGGTGTAGCGGTTCCCGTACACGTCCTGGAGCACGATGTGACGGCCGAGCTTCCGGTTGCGGCCGACCTTCTTGATCACGCCGTCGTTCACGGCGACCACGGGGGCGCCCTTGCTGGCGAAGATGTCGATGCTGCGGCGGGAGTCGTCCGATTCGATGACGTTGGCGGCGTTCTCACCGCGCTTGACGCGCTTGAGCAGCTGCTGCTCGGCGATGTCGTCCGCATACTTCGCGCGTGCGAAGACGGGGAAGCGGCCCTCGGTGAGGCCGGTGAGCGAGCCGATCAGGTCGGCGGGCACGCCGGCGATCAGCCGCGCGCGAAGGAGAACCGAGTCCACGTACCAGTCCGCGTGGTTGTAGGCCCAGATCGCCGCGCGCACGTCGTTCTCGTAGTTGGCGGCCTTGAGGTAGCGGGCAGCGGAGAAGATCGCGTCGACCGGGTTGAACGGGTCCTTGCGGCCGTCCTTGTTGGCGTCGGTCCCGTACATCTCCCAGGTGGGGGGCATGAACTGCATCCAGCCGAGCGCGCCGGCGGACGAGACGTTCAGGTTGCGGCCGTAGTCCGTCTCGATCTCATTGATGGCCGCGAGGATCTCCCAGCGGATCCCGTACTCGATCCCGGCGGCCTGATAGATCGAGAGCAGGAAGGGCGGGACGCGGAACTTGCGGATGATGAAGTTCGGCACTCCGGTGGTCGTGGACGGGCCCGGCAGCACGTCGATGAAGCCGGGGTTGGTCTGGGTGGGCGTGCCGTCGGCGTTGCGGAGGGGTGAGCGGCGGCCGTGGCGCTTGGCGTCATCCTTCGCGTGACCGTCGACCTCGCCGACGAGCTCGCGGCTCTTGTCGGTCTTGCGCTGGACGCGGCGGCCCGAGCTCGAGCGCTCCTGCGGCGAGCCGCCGTCGGAGCTCGGCCCCTGGTCGTCCTGCGGCGCCGGCGCGGGCCCCTCGGCCTGCGGCGGCTTCGGGGTGGGCGGCGTGGCGGGGGCGGTCGTCTCGGGCGCGGGCGCGGGCACGGGCGTGCCCGGCAGCTGGATGTCGTCCAGCGAGGCGCCGGGCGGCAGGTCCACCGTGACCGGCACGATCTCACCCGAGGCGAGCCGGACGTAGACGGTCTGGGTCTGGGCGGCCGCCGGGATGCTGAGGGCGGTGAGGGCGGCCACGGCAAGAACGCCTGCTGTAAGCAGGAGGGTGATAACCCGCGTCTTCATCCGTGCTTTTCCAGGTCCTCCCTCGGGGTGCCGCAGACGTCCGTGCGCGCTCGCGCGAGGGGTTTCAAAACCGCCTGCTGCGGGTTGAACGGTACTTGAGGGCTTTGTGGTCTGCAACGGGGAACCGTAGGGTTGGGACGAGGACTCTGCTCGCGTGCCCGCGCGAGGGCGGGCTTGCGAGACCTCGTCGTTGTATCGACCGCCCCTCCCCATAACTTCAATACCGCCCTCCCGCGGACTGGACACCCTTCCGGCCCCTCCTGCGCGGTCCAGGTAAGGCGATTGTTCCTTCAGAGAAGCGATTCAAACGTGGATAACGCTCAAGTTGACGGTTAGAGTTGCTCCAATTGGCCGCCTGCTTGCCGCGATTGTGGCGGTGGGCGCTGCCACGCCCCCGGTGGGTACCGCGGCCGGCCTGCCGCTCACCCCCGTCGGCGATTTTCGCCAGCCTGTCCATGTGACGGGTCCGTCCGCTGAGCCGCGTGCCCTGTACGTGCTCGAGCGCAGCGGGCGGGTGTGGCGCGTCGGGCCGGGCGGCGGGCGCCGGCTCTTTCTGGACGCGCGCCGCTTCGTGCGCCTGCTGGCGCCGCGCAACC
>DASQFQ010000116.1:0-11079 GCA_035633075.1 Solirubrobacteraceae bacterium
CGTCGTTGTTGCGAGGCGTGAGCCGCTTGAGCTCCTCGCCGGGACGATGCAGCACCACGGTGCGGAGCCGGCCCACCTCACTGGCGACCCCGTGCGCGGACGTCATGTCCGGCGCCACAGGACCGGAAACGGCGAGTGCGGTCCCATCGGCGCAGCCTCCATGATCCTGGCGGCAGCTGTCAAGCAGGCGTCACGGCCGACCGGGCGACAGGGACGGCGAGCCTCGCGCAGCGGCGCCCCGCCAGGGGCCGGGGTCAGGGGGCCCGGCGCGGGTGGTCGTTCCTCGAGCCCCGCAGCGATGGCGAGGAGGCCGACCTTGCGTCCGAGGCTCAGTCCGACGACATGGTCGGCGCGATAGTGGATGCCGCCGTAGATGCGGGAGATGCCGGCCTGCTCCGCCTTGCGGCGGAACTGCGGCGCGTCGCTGGGGAACAACGTGGCCAGCACCTCGCTGGCAGCGCCGGAGAACGAGGAGTGGGCCGAGACATAGGCCGGGAAGGGCGGAGTGGCCAGGAAGGATCTCCAGCGACGGTCGAGGCCCAGGTCGCGAATCGCGTTCTCGGGCCGGGGCGACCAGTAGGCGAACTTCGCGTCCCAGGTGGCTGTCGCCGTGTCGGCCATCGCGACGTTGAGCAGCGCGAACAGCCGTGCGGCCCTCGGCGTGTCGAGCTGATCGCGGCCGGCGTAGGCGACGGCGATCTGATTCCAGACGCCGGGGGGCAGCGGGCTGCCGACGGCGCCCGCCCAGAAGTGGGCGATCCGCTGCTGCTGCGGTGTCAGTGCGTCGCGGACCCGCATGACCTCATGCACCTCGGAGAGGAACTTCGCACCACCGAACCGCGGCGGCGGAGGCGGCCGGAACTGAGACCCGGATGTCAGCACCCAGCGGCGCCACGTGCCCGCGAGGGGGGACGCCGGGTTCGGCGCGCCGCCGATCGGGGGTGCCCAATGGGCCCGTCCCCGCGGTAGCGACGCGTGCGATGTCTCCTGGGATCCGTCCGTCCGCGCGCGGGCGATGACCTTGCCGGCGACCGCCCGCCCCAGCGCGAGCCCGGCGTTGACGTCACTGGGGTGGCTGCCTCCGCCGAGCACGCGCGAGCGCGCCGCCTCGTTGGCCATGCGGTCGAGCCTGGCAGCCGACTCATGGGGAAAGAGGTAGGCCAGCGTGCGCGAGGCCGCCCCGGCGGCCGCGGCTCGATCGGAGGGATAGCCGAGATCGACGCTGGGCTGCAGCATCGCGCCCTTCGCGCGAGGCGCGGGGCGGCGATACCGGTGCTTCCAGTACGCCGCGGAGACGACCGCGTCGTACATGGCGACGCTCGTGAGCGCATACGCCCGCGCGGCGCGGGGCGGATCGATGTTCGTCCCCGAGACGAACGCCACGTTCAGGTTGGTCCAGGGCTCGGTGGCGGAAGCCTGGTTCCAGCGCCGCACGATCTCCGCGCCGCGTCGCCCCGGGCGGCGGGCGACGCGGGTGAGCTGGGTGGTGTCCGCCGTGTGCGCCGGGGATCCCGGGCGCGGCGGCGGTGGCACGGCGACCTCATCTGGAGCGCTCAGCACCCACGTAGGCCATTTCGCAACCTCGGCGCCGGTCGACCGGACATCGGGCGGAGCCTTCGGCGAGCTGCCGCATCCCGTACCCAGGAGCATCAGCGATGCACCCAGCGCAACGGCCCGGTACCGCGGCATGCGAGCCACGCGCGAGCCGGTCATCGCGATACCGGCAGGACGATCGACGGGCTGCCGAGCAGGCGGGTGATGCTCTCGGCCGGCTCCGGCCGGGAGTAGTGGTACCCCTGCGCGCGCTCGCACTGGAGGGACCTCAGCTGGGCCGCCTGGCCCGAGTTCTCCACACCCTCGGCGGTCACGTCGAGCCCGAGGGCCTGGGCCACCCCAACCGTCGCCTGGATGATGGCGAGATCCTCGGGGCTGCGCTCCATGTCGGCGACGAACGCCCTGTCGATCTTCAGCCCGTGCAGGGGGAAGCGCTTGAGGTTGCTCAGCGAGGAGGTCCCCACGCCGAAGTCGTCAAGGACGAGCTTGACCCCAAGGGCGCTCAGCGCCTGCATGCTGCCCAGCAGGGAGTCGTGGTCCTCCGTGACGGCGCGCTCGGTGATCTCGAGCCTGAGCAGGCCCGGCTCGAGCCCGGTCGCCTTGAGCACGCCGGCGACGTCGGCCGCCAGGTACGGATCCTGGAACTGCCTCGGAGAGACGTTCACGCTCAGGCCGATGCACGCGCCGAGCTCCTGCCAGCTCGTGACCTGCTGGCACGCCTCCCTCAACACCCAGTATCCGATTGACACGATCAGGCCGCTCTCCTCGGCCAGGGGGATGAACGCCAGCGGCGGGATCAGCCCACGCTCGGGATGCTGCCAGCGGACCAGCGCCTCGACCTCGACGATCTCCTCGGTGGCCATGTCGACGATCGGCTGGTAGTGGACCCGAAGCTCGCCTCGGTCGACCGCATGGCGAAGGTCGGCCTGCAGCGCCACTCGCTCCTCGAGCTGTGCGCTCAACGTCTCGTCGAAGATCTCGACCCGGGCCTTGCCGGTCGACTTCGCCCGGTACATCGCAAGATCGGCCTCGCGAAGCATCGACGCGGAGTCGCCCTGACCCTGGTTGATCGTCAGGCCGATGCTCGGCGTCACGAACAGCTCGCGGCCGGCGACCATGAACGGACGCTCGAACACCGCTTGGATGCGGGTCACCAACACGAGCGCCTCGTCCAGGTTGACGATGTCCTCGAGCAGCACGGTGAACTCGTCCCCCCCGAAGCGAGCGATCGTGTCCTCCGCGCGGACGCAGCTCGACAGGCGCTCGGCGACCGCGACCAGCAGCTGGTCGGCCGGTTCGTGACCGAGGGTGTCGTTGACGTCCTTGAAGTTGTCGAGGTCGAGGTACAGGACCGACACCGAGCGGGCGCCTCGTCTCACGCGTGCGAGGGCGTGGTCGAGCCGGTCCACGAACAGCGCCCGGTTCGGCAGGCCGGTGAGACGATCGTGAAACGCCTGGTGGGAGAGGTCCTGAAGCTGCTGCTCCACTCGCTCTGCGAGATGGTTCATCCCGGTCGCGAGCGTGTCGAGCTCTGGGATGCGGCTCGGAGCCATTCTCAGGCTCAGGTCCCCTTCGGTCAGGCGGCCGGTGACGCCGGCCATCGTCTCCAGGGGCCTGAGGATCGTTCGCGTCAGGAAGAAGCTGATCACGCCGAGCGCGCCCAGGATGCCCAGTGCGGCCCAGAGCAGCAGGATCCTGCGCTGGCGGGAGAACAGGCTCAGGTCTGCGCTCGAGGACAGCGCCATCAGCGCGCCCTCCGCGCCCATGGGCCTGACGGTGGGATGAAGGTCGGATCGTTTCAGGTCCCGCCCCAGCTCGGCCAGCCCGCCTCTGTTCAGGCGCGATTCGCCGAGCGTGCGCAGGACGCCGGGTCGCAGGGCGGTCGTCGACGCGAGCACGCCGTTCTGGTACACCGCCAGCTCGGCTCCCTGCTGATGCTCGAGGCGCGCGAGGTCCGTGCGGGTCAGCGTGCTCGCGACCACGAGCACCCCGGTGATCCTGCCCGCCCGGCGGATCGGCGCCGAGGCCGCCACCACGAGCCCGCTGGGATCGATGACCGCCTGGGAGTCGGTCGACCCCGACAGTGCCGAGGCGAAGAGCGACGCGTCCTGGCGATCGCCGACCGGTGAGCCGACACTCACCACCTGCGCTCCGCGGCGGTCATACACGACGATCTGCTGAAACGCCTGGCCTCGCTCGATGGGCACGAGCAGGCGCGCCACCGCGGCGGGATTGGAGCGCCTTGCGGCCAAGGCCAGTTGGGGATCGTTGACGAGCAGCCGGGCATACGTGGCATGCACCCGCTCCACGTCGTCGATGCCACGCGTGAACTCCTGCAGCGCCGCGGTCCCCCGGGCACGCAGCTCGAGACGGGCCTGGCGGCTGGACGAGCGCTCTTCGGCGACGACCACGCCAGTGAGGGTCACGACCATCAACCCCACGATCGGAAGGAGCAGAGGGAGCCGAAGCATGCGCGGCCCGAAACGCCGGAGGCGCCCACGCCCGCGCCCTCGACCGGTGTCGGGATTCCGGTGGGTGCTCACGTTGCCCGACTACTCGCCTCGGGCAAACGCCCTGCTGCGAGGGGCCTGGACTCGGGCAAGCGCGGCGGCGAGTATGCCCAAGGGCCCATCCAACTCCTATCGGCCTCCGCCGCAGCTGCGCGTATCCTCCTTTTTGGGGATGAGTAGGCGAGAGTCGGGCATCTGACGCGTCGTGGCCTGGGCGACCGCGCCATCGCGCCTAACCGATCGCGAGCGCGAGGTGCTGGCTCGGGTGGCGCTGGGGGAAACCGGGCAGACGATCGCCCGGGAGCTGAGCATCACGGGGGCCACGGTCGAGAGCCACGTGCGCAACATCCTGGAGAAGCTCGGAGCCAAGAACCGACCCCATGCCGTCGCTCTCGCTCTCCAGAGTGGAGAGCTCCCGATGCCACCCCCGAGCCCGCAGCCCGCACCGGGGAGTGCGTGCTAGGCGTCAGCGCAAAAGCGGGATCTCGATGTCGGGGAGGTCCACCGGGGGGACTGCGACCGGCGGGATCTCGATGTCCGGGATGTCCACCGGCAGGGTCACGACCGGGGGGATCACGACTGACGGGCCTTCGTGCTCCGGGGTCGGAGCCGGCGTGGGATCCGGGATTGGATCCAGGCTGGGAGGCAGGGGCGTGGTCTCAGGGCTCGGAGCTGGCCCCGTGCCTGGAGTGCCGCTCCCGCCCTGCGCCCCGCCGGAGCCGGGCGATGCGTCATCCGTCCCAAGGCTTGAGCCGCCCTGGACGAACGGCGCCCGAAGGGAGCCCCGTGCCGGAGCCGGGGTCGGGGGCATAGCGGTCGGTCCACTTGATGGACTTCGAGGCGCGGATGCCCTGCACTACCGATCCGTGCTCCCCTCGAGGCCGAAGCGATGCGCCACCGCGGCGGCCTCGGTGCGGCTGCGGACGTCGAGCTTGGCGAGGATCCGCGAGACGTGCACGCTCGCGGTCTTCTCCGCCATGTAGAGCTGCGCCCCGATCTCGCGGTTCGTCGCGCCGTTAGCGACGAGGGCGATCACCTGGCGCTCTCGTGGCGTGAGGCCGAACGGATCCCCGCCGCTCATGGCATCGTCGAGGCCGGCTTCCGCCGGGGGCACTGCGCTTGACGGCAGGGTGAGCCGCGCGCGGGTGGCCAGCCCCTCGGCCTCGGCCTGCAGCCAGTGAGCGCCGAGAGCGCTTGCCGCGGCAAGCACGTCGACGAGCTGGGTGACGGCGGCGTCGCGCTCGCCTCCTGACACCAGCGTCTCGGCGCGGCGCAGCTGCGCCAGCGCGACGGGGTAGGGGCGTGAGAGCGCACGCCAGGCATCGGCCGCCGCGGCATCGAGCTCGGGATCGGCGGCGTCGGAAGCGCGCGCAAGGTGGGCTTGGGCCGACGCGAGGCGGGCTGACTCGACGGGCCGGACACTTCCGGCGCAGCCCTCGAGCCGGGCGACGAAGCCTTCCGCCCGCGAGATCGCCGCTCGCACCGCGGGGGTGTCACCCAGGTCCCGCGCGCGCTGGGCAGCGTCGGCCTCGATCCAAGCACCGGTCTCCGAGAGCCGCGCGATCCGCGGGAGATCCTCGGAGCAGAACTCGATCGCGTCGAGGCCGTCGTCGATCGCGGCCCGCGCGGCGGCGAGGTCACCGCAGCGATGCTCGAGCTCTCCGCGCAGCGAGCCGAACAGCCCGATGAACTGCGGCTCGCGCGAGCCCGCCACGACGTCGGCGATCCGGTCAAGCGAGGCGCGCGCCAAATCGTGCTCGCCGTCGGCGAGCGCGATCTCCGCACGGATCATCTCGACGTAGGCGAAGGTGACGCCGACATGGCGGCGGTCGGGCGGGGACAGGCGGCGGCGCGCAGACGCCCAGTCGCCGAGGTCCCATTGGATGTCCCCCAAGGCGAGGGTCAGCCAGTCGCTGCCGCGACTCGGACCGGCGGTGTCAGCCAAGCCCCGCTCCGCGGCGGCGAGCGCCTCGTGGGAGCGCCCGACCAGATGCAGCGCGTCCGCCAGGTTCGCCCACGCGCTGGTCCGCTCGAAGCCGACGGGCGAGATCGCGATCGCCTCGCGCAGGTGAGCGCTGCCCTCCTCGACATCGCCGAGGAGGACGAGCGACAGCCCCATGGCGTTGAGCGCATCGGCGCGCGGGCCGTTGGCGCCCGCATCGGTGGCCGCCTCGAGCGCTGCCTGCGCAAATGGCAGTACCTCGCTGAAGCGGCCCTGCAGCATCGCGATCTTGGCCTGGCGCGAGAGGATCTGCGCGCGTTCGCGGCTCCTGTCGTCCTCGGGCAGCAGAGCGACGGCACGGGCGATCGCCGCGCGCGCGTCCTCGGCCCGGCCGAGAGACCACTGGGCTCGCGAGAGGAGCTCGAGAAGTCCCGCGGCCAGACGGGGCTCGCTCCGCTCGTCGACCTCGCCGACCGCCTGCCGGAGCAGCGCCTCGGCTCGGCCGTAGGCACCGTCGTTGATCAGCGCCTGGCTCGCCCGCCGCACCAGCTCGATCCGGTCGCAGCCGACCTGCGCCTGCGCGTCGGCCACGCGCAACCACAGGTCGAGCGCACGCTCCAGCAAGGCTCCGGCCTCTCCGTGGGCGTGAACACGCTCCGCGGCGTCCGCAGCACGCACGGACGCCACGAGCGCCTCGCGCTGGCAGCCGGCCGATAGGTAGTGGTGGGCGATGCCGGCGGTGATGATCGCGTCCTCGCCGGTTTCGGAGGCCTGGCCCTCGAGCGCTCGGGCCAGGGCGAGGTGCAGCTCGGCGTGCTCCCCCGGCAGCAGATCATCGTGGACGACCTCGCGCAGCAGCGCGTGGCGAAACTGGTAGCGCCCGCGGGTGTCGGCGACGATGACGTTGGACTCGGCGGCCTCGCGCAGGACGGCGCGCAGATCGGCGCCGCCGAGGCCGCTGGCCTCGGCGAGCACGTCGTGCGACAGCATCCGCCCGGCCGAGAGCAGCCGCAGAGCCTCCTGCGCGGGCTCGCTGAGACGCTCGATCCGCACCATCAGCGCGTCGCGCATCGTCGTGGGCAGTCCGCCGCGACCGTCAAGCCCGGCCGCTAGGAGCTCCTCGGTGAACAACGGGTTGCCCTCGCTGCGCACGTAGAGGCGCTCGACGAGGTCCGTGTCGGGCGGTCCGCCGAGGATGTCCGCGAGCAGCTCAGCAAGCTCTTCGCGCGTCAGGCGCGTCAGCTCGATTCGCCGCGCTCGCGGGTCGCGCTCAAGCTCGGCCAGGAGCGGTCGCAGCGGGTGGCGGCGGTGCAGCTCGTCGGACCGGTAGGTCGCGACGACGAGGACGCGCTCGGTCCACAGGCTGCGCCCGAGGAAGACGAGGAAGGCGCGCGTGGAGCGGTCGGCCCAGTGGATGTCCTCGAGCACGAGCGCGAGCGGCTGCTCGCGCCCAAGATGCTCCAGCAGTGTGAGCAACGCCTCGAACAGGCGCGGCTGGCCGAGCGTCGTCTCGTTGGCCCGCAGGTGCTCGGGACCCGCGGGCCAGGTGCCGGCGCCGAGCTCCGGGAGGAGGGTGGCGAGCTCCGCGCGCGCGCCCGCAGGCAGCTCGTCGAGGATGGAGTCGCCCTCGCGGGCGAGCGATCGCAGGACGCTCACGATCGGTGCGTAGGGCAGCTCCTCGTCGCCGAGCTCGACGCACTCGCCGATCTCGATGCGCGCGCCCACCTCCCTCGTCCGGCGCTCGAACTCGGCCACCACGCGGGACTTGCCGACGCCCGACTCACCCGCGACGAAGGCCAGTGAGGGGTGTCCACCAGCCGCGTCGCGCAATGCCGCCTCGAGCTCCACGAGCTCCGCCACGCGCCCGATGAGCCGGCTGCTCGTCATGCGTGTCGCCACGGCTTGAGTATCCACCGAGGGGACGGACGGCGGAGCGAGCGCCGCTGTCGTGGTGGGTCTCGCGGGCGATCTGCGCGACGCGGGCGGCTGCGACATGGATGTGGAGATCGGCGTGCATGACGTGGCTCCTTGACTCGGATCGGCGATCATCTGGACATGATGGGCAGTGGGGGCCCTGCGGACAGCGGGCGGATGGCGCGCATTCGCGACGGGAACCCTTCAGCTCCGGGATGGGACCTTTACGCAGCGGCCCGCAGGTGCCGCAGCCGGGGGCGCAACCTCTGCAGCCGCCCGGCGGTGACTCCGCCCCCGGCGAGCAGCCTCGCCCTCATGCGCAGCAGCTCCACGAGCTCGGCGGTGGGCCGGAACGGGTCGGCGATCGCGCGCCCGCCGTCGAGCGGCACCGCGGCGGCGATCTGCTCATCGACCTCGGCGAGCAGCATCTCGCCGGCCGGGCGAGAGGCGCCGTCGAGCTCCGCCAGCCGCGCGAGGGCGGCGCCATCGTGGGGCACAGCGCGGCGCAGGACGAGGCGCTCACCGGACGCGGCGGCCACGGACTGGATCGGCGTGGCGCGGCGCTCGTGGAACACCCGGCGGACGGCGCGCGATGTGTCGGCGGCGGTCAGGCGGTCGGTCAACTGCGCCGCGGCGACGTAGTGCTGAAGCGTTTGCATCGAGAAGCCCCTTCGGTTGAAATTCGGCATGTCTCGATGATCGGCTACGCCCGGCTGCCGCACATCGGGCGAATGGAGCGCGTTCCGGGCGCGGTGCCCTCAGTTGCGCCGCGGCAGGCCTTACCCAGCGGTTGCCGCGGCCTCAGCCTCCGTGCCGGCACTGCCCTGCCGGCGAGAAACGCGGCGCGTTGGCCCTGCAGCCGCGCCCGATGGTCAGGGCTTCAGGGTGAAAGGCGGGTACCGGTCGGTGACGAGCACGATCGCGTAGCCGAGCACCCGGTTCGTCCAGCGCTCGACGCCGACGAGGTATTCGAACAGCCCGCGCGGGAAGCGACCGGTGAAGAGGATCGCGAACCACGCGGCGATGACGACGAAGAGCGAGCCGATGTAGAGCAAGAAGAGCACGACGTAGTGTGGGATGGCGAGCAACCACTTGACGAGCGGAAGCCAGCGGCTCAGCTCGCGCTCGGCGTCCGGGTGGGGGAATTCGAGCATCACCGACTGCTGCTCGTCGGTCGACGGGTAGCGGTCGTCCATCAGCGCCACGTAGATGCTGATGCGCGAGCTGAAGCGCATCAGCTCCAGGTTCCAGTCGTACCACCAGCGGGGGTACTTCCGGCGGAAGAGGATCATCAGCAGCGGCGGGATGAACAGCAGCCCGCCGGTCGAGATGGCGATCGTGGTCCCGCCGGACTCGATCCCGCTCGTGCCGCCGTAGCCGCCCGTCACGCCCGCGTACACGATGACAATCGGGATCGCGGTGAAGATGCGGAAGAACGTCGTGACGCGGTTCAGCTCACGGTCGGGGTACTCGACCGAGAATTGGACGGGGTACCGCGGGTCCATGGGGCCCTCCTCTCGCGTCCGGCGAGGGCAGGCTCGCCGGCTATCCGATCGGCCACGCACGCCGCGTTCCTCTCGGGCCGCGTGTCGCGCCGTCCGCTACGTCCTCACCATACGCCTTGCCGGCGCACGAGGGCGTCCTCGCTTCTCGGGATCAACGGACGCCGATCGGAGCAGCGACCGACCTGATGCGGACGGCGGAAACCTCACCCGCCTTCCCTCCGAGGTCCATTCGTAGTAAGAACATCGTGACCACGACTCGTGAGGAGGGACAACGATGGCGACGGCAACCGTGGGGCAGCTCCGCGAGCAGGTGCGGGGGGAGATCATCACCGGCGATGATCCCGCATACGAGGAGGCCCGCAGGGTCTACAACGCGATGATCGACCGGCGACCGCGCGTCATCGTCCGGTGCGCCGGCGCCGACGACGTGGTGGCAGCAGTGAACTTCGCCCGGGAGAGCCAGCTCGACCTTGCGGTACGTGGTGGCTCACACAGCGTCCCCGGCTTCGGCACCGCCGACGACGCAGTCGTGATCGACCTATCTCGCATGCAAGGGGTCGAAGTCGATCCGGGAACGAGGACGGCGCGGGGCCAGGGCGGAGCAACCTGGGGGGTCTTCAACGATGCAACCCATGCCCACGGCTTGGCCACCACCGGAGGCATCATCTCCACGACCGGCATCGGGGGGCTCACGCTTGGCGGCGGGATCGGGTACCTCTCTCGCGGCTTTGGCCTGTCCTGCGACAACCTGCTCTCGGCCGAGGTCGTCTCCGCGGATGGCCGGATGCTGATTGCCAGCGAGCAGGCGAACGAGGACCTGTTTTGGGCCATTCGCGGCGGCGGGGGCAACTTCGGCGTCGTCACCTCGTTCGACTATCAGTTGCACCCGGTCCGGGAGATCTACGGCGGCCCGATGCTCTACGAGCTGCGCGACGCCGCGACGGTGCTGAAGTTCTACCGCGACTTCATCCGTGACGCGCCGGAGGAGCTCGGCGGCTTCCCGGCCTGGCAGATCGCTCCGCCGCTGCCGTTCATCCCGGAGGACCGGCATGGCGACACCTTCCTCATCTTCGTGTCCTGTTGGACGGGGCCGATCGAGGAGGGAGAGGCCGCCCTCAAGCCTTTCCACGAGGTGGCGCCGGTCGTCGCCGAGCACGTCGGGCCGACCCCCTACCCGGCGCTCAACAGCGCGTTTGACGCCCTTGTCCCGCCCGGTCTGCAGCACTACTGGAAGGCAAACTTCGTGAAGGAGTTGACAGACGAGGCCATCGACGCGCATCTCGAGCACGGGCCGAAGGTGCCGGTCGTCAACTCGACGGTGCATATCTATCCGATCAACGGCGCTTGCCACCGGGTCGCGCCCGACGCGACGGCCTTCGCGTTCCGGGACGCGACCTTCGCCACGGTGATCGCCGGCATGTGGCCGGACCCCGCGGAGAACGATCGCAACATTGCGTGGGTGCGCGACTTCTACGAGGCCACCGCGCCTCACTCGGAGGAGGGCGGCTACGTCAACTTCATGGCAGGCGACGACCAGGAGAGGGTCCGGGTGAACTACGGGGAAAACTACGACCGCCTAGTCGACGTCAAGCGGAAGTACGACCCGGACAACCTTTTCCACCTCAACCAGAACATCCGGCCGTAGGCCCTCCCG
>DASQFQ010000117.1:0-1865 GCA_035633075.1 Solirubrobacteraceae bacterium
CGCTCATAAGGCAACCTCCCCTGTGACTGGTCTCCCTATCTGGATGGAGCCCGACCGAAGGGAGGGCGTCCAAGAGCACCGGGGAGACTCAGTCGGCGAAGCCGAAACGGGCTTCGCCTGAGGAACCGCCACCGCCGGGAGAGCGCCCTCTTCGCAAGCCGCATCAGACGGCCACGGTGAGACCTGCGCCTCCCGGCGGGACGGAGCGCCTGAACCGACAACAGGAAGTCGTGCTCGGCCCAAGCGCCGACTTATGAGCACTCGGAACGGTACTCCCCGGCGTGGCCTCGAGCCAAAGACCCGATCGAGGGAGGACGAGCCGTGCCCACATCCAACGAGACCGAGTGCTTCAGCGCGATCGACTGGGCAAAGGACGCCCATGCCGTGGCGGTGCTCGATGCCACCGGCAGCGAGCTGATCGCGCGCGAGTTCGCGCATTCCGAGGAGGGCCTGCGCGAGCTCACAGCGACGCTGCTTGCGGCGGGCGCTAGGCGGGTCGCGCTCGAGCGCCCCGACGGCTTGCTCTGCGACCGCCTGCTCGCCGCCGGGCTCTGCGTCGTTGCGGTGCATCCGAACAAGCTCGCCTCCGCACGCGAGCGCCACTCGGCCTCGGGCAAGAAGTCCGACCGCTTCGACGCCTACGTGCTCGCCGACCTGCTGCGCACCGACGGACACCGCTTCCCGAGCCTGCGCCCCGACGGCGACGAGACCAAGGCGATCCGCGCCCTCTCGCGCACGCGCGAGGACCTCGTCAAGACCCGCGTCGCGCTTGCCAACCAGCTGCGGGCGCAGCTCGAGGCATGCTGGGCCGGCGCGGCGGTCGTCTTCGCCGAGGTCGACTCCCCGATCGCGCTCGCCTTCATCGCCCGCTACCCGAGCCCACACGACGCGCGCGCGCTCGGCGAGAAGCGCCTCGCCTCCTTCCTCGGGCGCCATAGCTACTGCGGTCGCCGCTCGCCCGCCGAGCTGCTTGCGCGGCTGCGGGCGGCGCCTGAGGCGAGCTGCGGCGAGGTCGAGGCCGAGGCGCGGCGCCAGGCGGTGCTCGCGCTCGTCGCCGTGCTCGGCCCGCTCGTCGAGCAGATCAAGCTGCTCGAGGCCGAGCTCGGCCAAGCGGTCAGGACGCACGCCGACGGCGAGCTCTTCGGCTCGCTGTTTAAGACCAAGGCCGCCGTCTGCGCGGCTGCACTGCTCGGCGAGATCGGCGACGTGCGTGGGCGCTACCCGAGCGCTCACGCGCTCGCCGCCGACGCCGGCATGGTGCCCGTCTCGAAGAGCTCCGGTCGCAGCCGCACGGTCAGCTTCCGCTGGGCTTGCGACAAGCGCCTGCGGGCGGCCGTCGCCTGCCTCGCAGACACCACTCGCCATCACCATCCCTGGGCGCAGTCGGTCTACCGCCGCGCCCGTGCACGGGGATGCGACCACCAGCACGCGATCCGCATCCTCGGCCGCGCATGGCTGCGGGTGATCTGGCGTATGTGGCAGGACCGGGTGCCCTACGACCCCTCCCTTCACCGCGGTCTGCAGCAGCTCAACCCCGTGGGGGGTTGACACAGGAAGTCTCACCGCACCGCGGCCACGCGCCCGACCGTGGCAACGGCCTCTGGCATCGCCGCGAGCGCCCGCTCGACTCCCGACCGATCGACGTCGAGGTGGGTCACCGCGCGCATCAGGCGGCCGTCGAGCGCGCCGATGTCGATCCCCTCCTCGAGCAGTGCGGACTCGAGCGCCGGCGCGTCGTCGACCTCGAAGATGACGATGTTCGTCTCGACCGTCTCCGGGTCGATTGCCACGCCGTCGATGCCCGCGAGCCCGTCGGCGAGCAGGCGCGCGTTGTCATGGTCCTCGGCCAGGCGCTCGACGTTGTG
>DASQFQ010000118.1:0-5903 GCA_035633075.1 Solirubrobacteraceae bacterium
GCCGAGCAGGTGCTGGTCAACCGCCCCTACCGGGGCACGCCCACCGGCCTGGTGATCGCCGCCGCGCTGCTCGGCCTGGTCCTGCTCGCGGTGCTCGGCGCGGCCGCCGCGCGGCGCTTCGGCTGGGGCGACGAGCGGCTCGCCGGAGCACGTCATGCTTGGGGCGAGGCGGCCTACCGTGGGGGCGGCGCTTGGGGCGACTTCCTCGACTGGGTGCGCCTCGGGAGATGACCGTGTTTTCCGTCCGGCCCCGAGCGGAACATGTCTTCCCCCGCAATGAGCTTCAGAGGAGCAGGTAACAGAATGGAATCCACGCCGCACACAGCCCTCACGACGGAGCCACGCACCGGTGAGGCGCTGACCGTTCGGCGGCTGTTCACGCAGGCGGGCGTCCATCCCTTCGACACCGTCGAGTGGGAGGTGCGCGACGCGCGCATCGGCCACGGCGACCGCGTCGCCTTCGAGCAGCGCGGGATCGAGTTCCCCAAGACGTGGTCGCAGAACGCGACGAACATCGTCGCCCAGAAGTACTTCCGCGGCCAGCTGGACTCGCCGACGCGCGAGCGCACGGTCAAGCAGATGGTCTCGCGCGTGACGGGGACGATCGCCGACTGGGGTCGTGAGCGCGGCTACTTCGCCACGGTCGAGGACGGCGACGCCTTCGAGGCCGAGCTGAGCTACGTCCTGCTCCACCAGATGGCGGCGTTCAACTCGCCCGTGTGGTTCAACGTGGGCTTCGAGGACATACCACAATGTAGTGCGTGCTTCATCCTCTCGGCCGACGACACGATGGAGTCGATACTCGAGTGGAACACCAAGGAGGGCAACATCTTCCGCGGAGGCTCGGGGGCGGGGATCAACCTCTCCAACATCCGGGGTTCGATGGAGCCGCTGGGCAAGGGCGGCACAGCCTCCGGGCCGGTGTCGTTCATGCGCGGCGCCGACGCTTGGGCGGGGACGATCAAGTCCGGCGGCAAGACGCGCCGGGCGGCCAAGATGGTCGTGCTCGACGTCGACCACCCCGACATCCGCGAGTTCATCTGGTGCAAGGCCAAGGAGGAGGACAAGGCCGCCGCGCTGCGCGATGCGGGCTTCGACATGTCGATCGACGGCGCCGGCTTCCACTCGATCCAGTACCAGAACGCCAACAACTCGGTGCGCCTCACCGACGAGTTCATGCGCGCCGTCGAGAACGACGAGGAGTGGCGCCTGATCGCCCGCGTGACCGGCGAGCCGGTCGGCGACCCGATCCCCGCGCGCGAGCTGATGCGCGAGATCGCCGAGGCGGCGTGGCGCTGCGCCGATCCCGGCGTCCAGTACGACACGACGATCAACCAGTGGCACACGTCGCCGAACTCGGGGCGGATCAACGCGTCCAATCCGTGCAGTGAATACATGCACGTCGACGACTCGGCCTGCAACCTCGCCTCGCTGAACCTGATGAAGTTCCGGCGCCCCGACGGCACGCTCGACGTCGGCCGCTTCCAGCACGCCGTCGACGTCATCCTGCTCGCGCAGGAGATCATCGTCGGCCCGTCGAGCTACCCGACCCGGGAGATCGGCGAGAACGCGCGCGCCTTCCGCCAGCTCGGCCTCGGCTACGCCAACCTCGGCGCCTTCCTGATGGCCAACGGGCTCCCCTACGACTCCGACGCCGGGCGCGGCACCGCCGCCGCCATCACGGCGCTGATGACCGGGCGCGCCTACCTGCAGTCGGCCAAGGTCGCCGCGGCGCTCGGGCCCTACGACCACTACGACGCCAACCGCGAGGCGCACAACAACGTCATGCGCATGCACCGCGACGCGTCCTACGCGATCCCGGACCATGCGTGCACCGACACGAACCTGCTCGCCGCCTCGCGCGAGACCTGGAACGAGGCGGTCGCGCTCGGCGAGCTCTACGGCTACCGCAACGCGCAGGCCACGGTGCTTGCGCCCACGGGGACGATCTCGTTCCTCATGGACTGCGACACCACCGGCATCGAGCCCGACTTCTCACTCGTGAAGTACAAGGAGCTCGTCGGCGGCGGGAACATGGTCATCGCCAACCGCACGGTGCCGATGGCGCTGGGCACGCTCGGCTACTCCGGCGAGCAGGTCCAGCAGATCGAGGCCCACATCACCGAGCAGAGCACGATCGTCGGCGCCCCCGGGCTGGCCGAGGAGCACCTGCCGGTCTTCGACGTGGCGGTCGGCTCGCGCGCCATCTCGCACGCCGGCCACATCAAGATGATGGGCGCGGTGCAGCCGTTCCTCAGCGGCGCGATCTCCAAGACCGTCAACCTGCCCCAGAACGCGACGGTGGAGGACATCGCCGAGGCCTACCTCGAGGCGTGGCGGCTCGGCGTCAAGGCGCTGGCCATCTACCGCGACGGGTCGAAGACCGCGCAGGCGCTGCGCACCGACGCCCAGGAGGTCAAGGCGCAGGCCGCCGCGGCGGGCGAGGACGTGTTCACCCAGGCCGAGGTGGACAAGCTGATCGAGACGGCGGTCGCCGAGGCGGTCACCGCGACGCGCGCCGCGGTCGGGCCGCAGCGCCGGCGGATGCCGCGCGAACGCGAGTCGATCACGCACAAGTTCTCGCTCGGCGGCCACGAGGGCTACATCACCGCCGGGAAGTACGAGGACGGCTCGGTCGGCGAGATCTTCCTCACCGACATCGGCAAGGAGGGCTCGACCCTGCGCGGGATGATGAACTCGTTCGCGACCGCGATCTCGATCGCCCTGCAGTACGGCGTGCCGCTCGAGACGCTCGTGCGCAAGTTCGCCTACATGCGCTTCGAGCCGGAAGGGATCACCACCAACCCGGAGATCCCGTTCGCCAAGTCGATGCCCGACTACATCATGCGCTGGCTCGCCTCGCGCTTCCTCGACGCCGACCTGCAGGAGGACCTCGGCATCCTCACACCGGAGGTCCGCGCCCGCCGCACGGCCCAGGACATCGCGAGCGGCTCGGGCGGCGACACCGCGGGCCCGAGCGGGGGCGGCAACGGGGGCAACGGGGGCACGACGCAGGCGCCCACGACCGCGATGACCGACAGCCCCCCGGTGCAGCCTGCGAAGCTCGTCGGCCTCGACCTCGGCCCGGCGTGCTCGCAGTGCGGCGGCATGATGCAGCGCACGGGCTCGTGCTACACGTGCTCGAGCTGCGGCAACAACACCGGCTGCGGGTAGCTGGGGACATGCATCAGCCCTTCCCACAACTCGCGAACCAACTCATCGTTCTCGGGCCGCGGTTGGGCGGCCCGAGGTCGCTTCTTCCCGAGAGGCGCCAGGTCCTCACCGCCCCGCTGTCTTCGCTGAGGGATTACAACCGGCACTTTGGCCCATCCTGCTCGCCAGGGGCTACTCGGCCGTCCGGGCGCGCTGGCAGCGTTCGAGACCGTCCGTAAGCCGCCCATCGCGATGTCGCGCCTGGCGGCGGCGGAAGTTGCTAGCTCGCCGGCGTCTGCCCCCTTCCTCCAGCGGAGTGCTTCTCGGCGGTTCTCGGGCATCCTCCGCTGAGGCGTTCCGGACGGCGATGCCCCCTCCCTGACCAACCAGCTGAGGAGTCGGGCGACGTTCGACGTCTCCATGACGGTGCGGCGCTCCCTCCTGGCGGGGATTCTCGCGCCGATGACTTCCCTGCGCGTGGAAGCGCATACCACCCGGCAGTACGCTCAGTGGCTCGATGAGCCGGGCGGTCGAAGAGTCCAATCGCCGCCTGCTGCGCGCTCGCGACGCGATGGACCGCAGCTACGCGCAGCCGCTCGACGTTCCCACGCTCGCCCGCATCGCCCACGTCTCGGAGGCGCACTTCATCCGGACCTTCCGCGCGACGTTCGGCGAGACGCCGCATCGCTACCTGCAGCGCCGCCGTGTCGAGCGCGCGATGTTCCTGCTGCGCGAGACCGATCGCAGCGTGACGGATATCTCCCTCGACGTCGGCTTCAACAGCCTTGGCACGTTCGGCCGGACCTTCCAGGAGATCGTCGGCGAGACGCCGACCGCTCACCGCAGTCGCGGAAGCATCAAGTTCGTTCCGAACTGCTTCGTGATGGCCTGGAAGAGACCGAGCAGTTTTGGAGAAGCGAAAACGCCGGACGTCGATTAGCTTCGTCGGCATGTTCAACTCCATCACTCACAGCTCCATTTTCGTTTTCGATCAGGACGAGGCCCTCGACTTCTACGTCGGCAAGCTCGGGCTCGAGGTCGCCGCGGATGTCGACATGGGCTTCATGCGCTGGCTCACCGTCAGGGTCCCGGGCGAGCCCGGCCGCGAGATCCTGCTCGAGAAGCCCGGCGTGCCGTCCATGGACGAGAACGCCGGCGAGCAGGTCCGCGAGCTCATGACCAAGGGCGCGCTCGGGCTCGCGTTCATCCTCACGACGCAGGACTGCCGGAAGACCCACGAGGAGCTCGTCGCCCGCGGCGTCGAGTTCACCGAGGAGCCCACCGAGCACTTCTACGGAATCGACTGCGGGCTGCGCGACCCGTTCGGCAATCAGCTCCGGATCACGCAGCCTGCGCCCGAGCCGATCGTCCCGCCCGCGCCCGCCGCATCCGCCGATCGCTGACCTCGATGGACAGGGTGGGCACGGCTCGCGCCGTGCCCACGGGCGTCCGCATCGCCGGTGCAGAAGAATGAGGGCGTGAGGCACCGCCGTCACTACGAGCTCGAGGAAGCACGGGCGGAGCTGGCCTGGGTGGCCGAGCGGCTCGTTGCGATGCGCGACGCCCGCGAGCGCCTCACCGACGCCGACGCGCGCCAGGCGCTAGCCGAGGGCTCTCCGACAAACGGCGGCGGGAGTCCGGGGAAGCGCGTCGGCGAGGCGTTCGTGGAGCTCCAGGCCGACGCGGCCGCACTGGCCGAGCGCGAGATCGTTCTGCGCGACCTCGACCGCGGGCTCGTCGACTTCCCGGCGATCCGCGACGGGCGCGAGGTCTACCTGTGCTGGATCGACGGCGAACCTGACATCGGGTTCTGGCACGAGCTGGACGCGGGATATGCGGGCCGCGAAGCGTTGTAGCGCAGGTCGGACGGCTAGCCGCCGCTAGCCGTGCCCGGTCAAGCCCTGGTCGCTGAGGCCCAGCCCCCACTCGCCGATCTGCTCGGCCACGACCGAGTTGGGATAGCGGAAGGCGGTGAGGTCGTCGGCACTGATGATGCCGACGGGGTGCCCTTCGTCGTCCACGACGAACAACCGCCGGACGGCGTGCTTGGTCATGCGCTCCTCGGCTTCCTCCACGGTCGCGTCGCCGGGAACGGTGATGACGTCGGCAGTGGCGAGCTCGGCGACGGGGATCGGGCGCGGGTCGCGATCCCGCGCGACCGCGCGGGTCACGATGTCGCGGTCGGTCAGCACCCCTGACAGGCGCCCGTCCAGCACCACCCCCACCGTGCCGATCTCGCGGCTCTCCATCAGCCGCGCGCAGACGAGAACGTCCGTTGCGGCGTCGACCACCACGGGCTCCGGGGTCATGAGCGAGGCGACCGTCACCGCCATGGCTCGAGCTCCCTGCACATGCCGCTCATCCTACGACACCCGTGCTCGCCCGGCCACAGGCGCTCACGTCGGTATGAGCGTCGGCTCCAGCGGCTCGCCGTAGGCCAGCGCCGCCACCGGCAGGTCCCTCTCCCGCACCGCCTCGACGTCCAGCAGCTCGGCGACCTGCGCGACCGCGTCCGCGTTCCTGCGCGAGGACGGGAGAGCGAGCGCGACGATCCGGGCGAACTCCGCCCGCATGCCTCGCTGGTGCAGCTCGATGCGGCCCCACAGGACGACGGCGCCGCGCACGAGCGCCAGCCGCTCGCGGCCCCCGGGCCGGTGTGGCGTGAAGAGCGCGTAGATCCCGCACACGCAGCCGGGGTCCGGAGCCGGCCCCGGGTGCGCCGACGCCGTTCGCCACAGCCCGCGGGCCCC
>DASQFQ010000119.1:0-2915 GCA_035633075.1 Solirubrobacteraceae bacterium
CGTCGTCGACCCGCCGTACATCCCGCCGTAGTAGATGCCGGCGAACAGGATGAAGGCGCCGATCGGGTCGCTGAAGTTGAAGGTCAGCGGCAGCAGCAGCGCGATCGTCACCGCCGGCCCGATTCCCGGCAGCACTCCGACGAACGTGCCGAGCGTCACCCCGACCGCCGCCAGCAGCAGGTTCTCCGGTCGCAGCGCCGTGGAGAAGCCCTCGGCGAGCTGGCCGAGCACCGCGAGCTGGAGCAGCCCGCTCACCGCTCAGAGGGGGTAGACGCCCGCCGGCAGCGGTACGCCGAGGAACTGGGTGAACGCGTAGTAGAGCCCGATCGCCAGCACGGCACCGACGGCGACGTCGCGCACCGGCCGCTCGCTGCCGAGCACGCGCGCCGCGACGGGGAAGAAGATCACCGTCGCCACCACGTAGCCGAGCGGCCCGAGCAGCAGCACGTAAACCACGAGCAACCCGAGCAGCAGCGACGGCGTCGGCCAATGGGTGACCGTCTCCTCGGCCGCGGCGAGCCGGGCCAGCTCCTCGTCGGGCGCGATCGTCGTGCGCACGAGGAAGGCGACCGAGAGCGCGATCAGCACGATCGACACGACCAGCGGCATGAACCGCGGGCCGCTGACCGACAGCCCCCCGCTCTTCTCGGAGATCGCGAAGGTGGCCAGCAGCGCGGCCACTCCCACGGCCAGCAGGGCCGCCGCAACGATCCGCGGCCCGGTCAGCGAGCGTCCCGGCCCCGGATCCCCGGCGCCGGGAGTCGTCACTTCCCGAGCCCGAGGTCGTCGACCGTGGCCTTCACACGCGTCGTCTCGCTGTCGAGGAAGGTCTTGTAGTCGTCACCGGTCTTGTAGAAGTCGGTCCAGCCGTTCTTCTTCAGCGCCGCCTTCCAGCCGGCCGAGCCGCGCACCTTGCCCACGAAGCTCGTGATGCCCTCCAGGTCGGCGTCCGGGATCCCCGGCGCCGCGACCACGCCGCGCCAGTTCGTGATCTCCACGTCGTAGCCCGAGTCCTTCAGCGTCGGCGGCGTCTTGCCGGCGACCTTCTGGGCCGTGTCGGAGGACACGGCCAGCAGCCGCATCTTGCCCGCCTCGACCTGGTCGGCGATCTCGCCGAGGCCGGTGATGCCCGCGGCCACGCTGCCGGACAGCATCGCGGTCTTGGCCTCGCCGCCGCCCGAGTACGCCACGTACTTGGTCTTGGCGGGGTCGGCGCCGACGTCCTTGGCCATCAGGCCCAGCAGGAGCTGGTCGGTGCTGCCGGCCGAGCCGCCGGCCACGGACACTGAGCCCGGGTCCTTCTTCAGGTCGGCCATCAGGTCCTTGATCGTCTTGTACTTCGACTTGGCGCGCACGACGACCGCCTCGGTCTCGGTCGTCAGCGTGGCGATCGGGGTGACCTGGGTCAGGTCCGTGGCAGAGTCGTTCGTCTCGATCGCCCCGATCATCACGAGCCCCATGATCATGAGCTGGCTGGAGTCTCCCTTCTCCTTGGAGACGAACCGGGAGAGGCCGATCGTCCCGCCCGCGCCGGGCACGTTGCGCACCTCGACGTTCTTGTCGGTGAGCTTGCCGTCCTTGATCGCCTGCTGGAACGCACGCGCGGTCATGTCCCAGCCGCCGCCCGGGTCGGCTGGCGCGATCAGGGTGAGGTTGCGCGACGGGTAGTCGCCCCCGCCCCCCGACTCCGAGGCCTTGTTGCCGCATCCGCCCAGCGCCGCCGCCAGCACCAGTGCTGCGGCGAGCGCGAGCCGAGGGCGTCCGATGCTCAAACTCGTCACGTGACCCTCCTCCTCGACCACTTTGGCCCGTACCCCGGCGAGCGGGGGCGAAACATGGCAAGAGCGCAGTCAGGGTATGGCCCGTACGTGACCCGGGACGCCGACGTGATCGTTGTTGGCGCCGGCAATGCGGCCTTCTGTGCGGCCCACGCGGCGGCTGAGGCCGGCGCGCGTGTGTTGGTGCTCGAGAAGGCGCCGCGGGAGTGGGTTGGGGGCAACTCCTACTTCACGGCCGGCGCGATCCGCACGGTCCACGGCGGCCTGGAGGACGTGCTCGGGCTGATCGAGCCGCTGGACTCCGACCTGGCCGAGGCCACCGAGCTCCCGCCCTACACGGCCGAGGACTACCGCGCCGACATGCGCCGCCTCACCGAGGGGCGCTGCGACCCGGAGCTGGTGGACCTGCTCGTCGACGACTCACGCGCGACGCTGGGGTGGCTGGCCGGGAAGGGGCTCGCGCTGCGCCTGATGTACGACAGGCAGTCCTACTCACGCGACGGCCGGCACGTGTTCTGGGGCGGGCTCCACGTCGGCACGGTCGATGGTGGTCGCGGCCTGATCGAGGGGCACCTTGCCGCCGCCGAAGGGGCGGGGGTGGAGGTGCGCTACGAGCACGCCGTCACGGGACTCCTGGAGGGCCCCGGCGGCGCGGTCACCGGCGTGCGCTGCCGCGTCCATGGCGAGGACGTCGAGATTGCCGCCCCGGCGGTCGTGGTGGCGGCGGGCGGCTTCGAGGCGAATCCCCGGCTGCGGGCGGCCTATCTCGGCCCGAGCTGGGACGTGGCGAAGGTGCGCGGCACTCCCTACAACACGGGCGAGGCGCTCGAGGCGATGCTCTCCGCCGGCGCGATGCCCTACGGCCACTGGAGCGGTTGCCACAGCATCGCGTGGGACGCGGGCGCTCCGGCGACCGGCGACCGATCGCTCACCAACCGGTTCTCGCGGCAGTCCTATCCCGTCGGCCTCGTGGTCAACCGGGACGGAGAGCGCTTTCTCGACGAGGGCGCCGACTTCCGCAACTACACCTACGCGCGCTACGGCGCGGAGATCCTGCGCCAGCCCGGGGCGATCGCCGCTCAGCTGTTCGACGCCCGCACGCTGCCGCTGCTGCGCGTCGTGGACTACGAGGCCCCC
>DASQFQ010000120.1:0-4980 GCA_035633075.1 Solirubrobacteraceae bacterium
CGGCACACTGCTCGACCGGGCGGGGCGCGACGGCGGGGCCGCGCTGGTGGCGCGTGAGGGCGCCCAGCCCGTGGCCGCGCCCTCCCAGAGCCCGGCTCGCGGCGCCGAGCCGCTGCTCGCGCATGTCCGCCCCCAGGCCGACAGCCCCGCGGCCGGGCTTGCGCGGCGGATGCTCGCCGACGTGTGGGTCGTGGACGGGCTCGAGGACCTCGCGCCGGGCTTTGACGGGATCGCGGTCACCCGCTCGGGGCGCGTATGGTCGCCGCGGACGTGCGAGCTGCGCCAGCTCCCCGGCGGCGCCGAGGACCGCCTGCTCGCCGAGCGCAACCGCCGCGACGAGCTCGTCGCCGGCGCCGATCGCGCGGCTGGCGCCGAACACGCAGCGCTCGCCCAGGTGGAGCGGGCCGCGGCCGCCGTCGCCGCCGCCGATGCGGCGCGTGATGCAGCCGACCGCGCTGCTCGCGCGGCCGCGAGGGCCCGCGACGAAGCCGCGGAGGCCGAGCGCCACGCCGGCTGGCTGATCGAGCAGCGCCGCTCTGCGCCCGACGAGGGCCCGGCGGCCACCCGCCGCGCCCAGATCGGCGCCGCCCTGGCGTTCGAGCGCCGCCTCGCCGAGCGTGGCGAGCGCGAGCGCCACGAGCGCGAGCGCCGGCTGGCGCTCGAGCGCGACCGGCTCGCCCGTGACGAGGAACTCGCACCACTCGCGGCTCGCCTGGCCGCTGCGCTCCAGGGCGCCGCGAGCGCGGTCGCGACGCCCCTCGAGGCCCTCCAGGCCGAGCTCGACGCCGACCGCGAGGCCGGCGACCGCCTGGCAGCCGAGCTGCGCGACTGCGCGGCCGCGGAGAACGAGTCCCACCAGCGCCTCGCCGGGCGCGCCGAGGCGGTCACCCGCGGCGAGGTGCGCGCGCAGCAGGCGCGCGACCGTGCGGGCGAGGCCGGCGCCGCGCTCAGCGAGCTCGCCGGCGGGCTCGGCCTCACGCCCGAGCCCGCCGCCGACTCGCTGTCCGAGCAGGAGCGGGCCGAGCTGGGCGCGCGCGTCGAGCGCCTGCTGCGGCGCCGCGAGCAGCTGGGCCCGGTCAACCCGCTCGCCCAGGACGAGTACGCCGAGGCCGTCGCGCACGTCGAGGACCTCGAGGCCCAGCGCGAGGACCTCGAGGCCGCCCTGCGCGAGCTCGAAGTCCTGATCCGCGATACCGACCGCCGGATCCGCGAGGCCTTCGAGGAGACCTTCAATGCCGCCGCGGGGAACTTCGGGGAGGTCGTCGAGCACCTCTTCCCCGGCGGCCGCGGGCAGCTGCGACTCGTCCGCGAGGACTCCGGGCCGCGCCCGGTCCTCGGAGGCGCCGAGGCCGAGCCGGACGTCGCGACCGACGAGGAGCGCATCGAGCGCGCGGCAGGGGCGCAGGAGCTGGGCGACCCCGACGAGGCCATCGGAGTCGAGATCGAGCTCGCGCCGGCGGGCAAGGCCACGCGGCGGCTGTCGCTGCTCTCCGGCGGCGAGAAGTCGCTGACCGCGCTGGCCTTCCTGTTCGCCGTCTTCCTGGCCCGGCCGTGTCCCTTCTACATCCTCGACGAGGTCGAGGCCGCGCTCGACGACGTCAACATCGATCGCTTCCTCACGCTCCTGCGGCGTTTCGCCGACCGCGCGCAGTTCGTGATCGTCACCCACCAGAAGCGCACGATGGAGGCCGCGGACTGCCTTTACGGCGTCTCCATGGCCGGCAACGGCGTCTCCAAGGTGGTCTCGCGTCGACTGCCGGAGCGGGCGGCGGCCTAATGATGGGCGATCGTCCCGCCGAGCGCGCCGACTGCGGGAGCTTCGAGCTGCACGGCGGCGCCGCGGTGGTTGGGAGCGCCGGCGTGGTCGGGAGCGCCGGCACCCTCGGGAGCGCCGGCGTGGTCGGGAGCGCCGGTGTGGTCGGGAGCGCCGGCACCCTCGGGAGCGCGGGCGTCGTGGGCAGCGCCGGCGTGCTGCTCGGCGCGGCGGTGGTGGGCAGCGCGGGGATCGTGGCCGGGGTCGCGAACATGGGCTGCCTCGGCTGCGTCGCGTGCGTGGGCTGCGTGGACTGCGTCGGCTGTGTGGCTTGCGTCGGGTGCGTCGGTCTGCGCGGCGCCGTCGGCCGCGCGGGCGAGCGCCGCTAGCGACGCCGCCGGTGGGCGGGCGCCAGCGCCACGCTGAGCACGGCGAGCACCAGCACGAGCAAGACGAACCCCCCCGCGTCCCTCCAGATGCCGCCCGCGAGACGATGCAGCGCCAGCGCGGCGAGCAGGACCACCGCGACGCCCACCGGCAGCGCCACCGTCTCGCCCAGGACGAGCTTGCGAAGGGTCCGCATCACGCCGTCGCCGGCTCGCGGGCGAGCGTCGCGACCTGGATCTGGGACACGCACAGGAGCGCCGCGGCGACATAGAGCAGTGCGCCGTCCGCCAGCGGCCAGTGGACATCGAGCCCCTCGCCGAGGAAGAAGATCCCAAACGACGAGAGCACGATCCCCACGGCGTACTTGAGGTGGGACTCCGGGAGTCGCGCCAGCGGGCGGTGAAGCACGAGGCCGACCCCGACCGTCAGCCCGACCGCCACGGCGGCTCCGGCCAGCGCCGGCGTCAGACCGTCGGGCCCGGCTCCCAGCGCGGCCACGATCAGCACCACCTCCACGCCCTCGAGGAGCACGCCCTTGCCGGCGATCACCCGTGCGGGCCAGTCGGGCCGGCCGGCGGCGGGCGGCGGCAAGGCCTCCAGGGCGTCGCGCTCCTGGAGGTACTCCTGCAGCGAGGAGGACGGCGAGCGGCGGCCCGCGAGGCGCAGCACCCCTTTGCGCAGCCATTCCAGGCCGAACAGCAGCAGGGCGACCCCGATCACCACCTGCAGCGGGCCGAGCGGCAGCCTCGCGAGCACGAGCGGGCCCACGACCACGCAAACGACCGCGAGCAGCGCGACGGCCCCCGCCGCGCCCAGCAGCGCGTCGCTCCAGCGCCGTGTCGAGCCGACGGCGAGCACGATGGCAAGCGCCTCGAGCAGCTCGAGGCCGACGGCCAGCGCAGCGGCCACGAGGGTGAGCAGGAACGCCGTCACAGCACCTTCTCCCCCCAGTAGTCTGCGAGCGGGTTGCCGTTGTAGTCGGGGATCTCGCGGTAGCCGGCCGATCGGTAGAGCGCGATCGCATGTGGCTGGCGCGCTGCGGAGTCCAGCCGCACGCGAGCGTAGCCAAGGTCGCGCGCCGCCTCCTCGAGGGCGACGAGCAGCCTGCGGGCGTGCCCGCGCGAGCGCGCCCGCGGCTCGACGTACATGCGCTTGACCTCGCACACCTCCGGGCCGAGGCGCTTCAGGCCGCCGCCGGCGACGGGCCGGCCGTCCTCGTAGAGGACGGCGAAGGCGCCGTCCGGGGGGCTGAGCTGCTCCGGGCGCGCGCTCGTGGGCATGCGCGGGGCGCCAAACACCTGATCCACCTCGGCCTCCATCGCCGCGACGAGCCCGCGGGCGACCGGGCTGTCGGCGCGCTCGCGCCGCGTCTCGATCGTGGCGGGCATCCCTCTATTCTGGCCGCCCCGTGGCCCGCGACTGGTTCGACCTGTTCATCACCGACGGCGCGGCGCCGCCCGAGCAACCCGAGGCCGAGCGCGAGCAGCAGCGCCGCGGGTTCTTCGGCCGCCTGCGCGAGAACATGCGCAAGACGCGCGAGGCGCTTCAGGCCGAGGTCCACGCGACCCTGTTCCAGGGGGAGCTCGACGCGGAGACATGGGAGCGCCTGGAGGAGGCGCTGATCTACGCGGACGTAGGCGCGCGCACGACGGCCGAGGTCATCGAACGCCTCGAGCGTGAGGCCGAGGAGGGCGACATCGCGGGCGGCGAGGCGCTGACCGAGCGCCTGTCCCTGCTGCTCGCCGAGCTCGCGCGCACGGACGCGGACCGGATCGACCTGCGGCAACACCCCACGGTCATCCTCGTCGTCGGGGTCAACGGGACGGGCAAGACGACGACGATCGGCAAGCTCGCGTGGCACCTGCGCCGGACGCTCGGCCAGCAGGTCCTCATCGGCGCCGCCGACACCTTCCGGGCCGCCGCGGTAGAGCAGCTCGAGCGCTGGGCCGAGCGCGCGGACTGCGACTTCGTGCGCGGGCCCGAGGGCACCGACCCGGGGGCGGTCGCCTTCGACGCGATCGCCCGTGGCCGGCAGCGTGGGGCCGACGTGGTGATCATCGACACCGCCGGGCGCCTGCACACGCAGCGCGACCTGATGGCCGAGCTGACCAAGGTACGGCGCGTGATCGCCAAGCAGCTGCCCGGCGCCCCGCACGAGACGCTCATGACCGTCGACGCCACCACGGGGCAGAACGGCGTCCGTCAGGCCAAGCTCTTCGGCGACGCCGTCGGCGTAACCGGGATCGTCCTCACCAAGCTCGACGGAACGGCCAAGGGCGGCATCGCCCTCGCCATCGCCGGCGAGCTCGGCATCCCCGTCAAGCTCATCGGCATCGGCGAGCAGCTCGAGGACCTGCGCCCCTTCGACGCCGATGAGTTCGCCCGCGCCCTACTGACCTGACCGTGAGCGCGCGCGGCTGGATCCTCTTCGCGGCCGTCTCCGTGATCTGGGGCACGCCCTACTTCTTCATCAAGGTCGCGGTCGACGCCGACGTGCCTCCGGTCTTCGTCGCCTGGTCGCGGATCGTGCTGGCGACGGCGATCCTGCTGCCGCTCGCCGCACGGCGCGCCACGCTGCGCCGGCTCGAGGGCCGAGGCTGGGCGATCGCGGCCTACGCCGCGTGTGAGATCGCCGTACCGTTCACGCTGATCGCCATCGGCGAGCGCCACGTGTCCTCCTCGCTGGCCGCGATTCTGATCGCCTCGATGCCGCTGGTCATCGCGCTGCTCGCCGTCCGCCTCTCGCCCGGCGACCGGCCGAGAGGCCAAGGCGCTCATGTCGCTGGGGATCCTCGGTGTCGTTTTGCACAGCGCTCGGGCTCGTCCTGTTCTTCAACCTG
>DASQFQ010000121.1:0-26872 GCA_035633075.1 Solirubrobacteraceae bacterium
CGCCGGCGACGCGGTGGAGATCGCCTACCTCGGCCTGCTGCCCGGGTTCGAGGGCCGCGGCCTCGGCGGGGTACTGCTCTCTGCCGCCACACGCCGCGCCTGGGAGCTGCGCCCGCGCCGCGTCTGGCTGCACACGTGCTCGCTGGACTCCCCCGCCGCGCGACCGGCCTACGAGCGCCGGGGCTTTCGCCTCTACGACGAGCGCTGAAGCAGGCCGGCCACCGCCTCGGGGCGCTCGAGCTGGACGGCGTGTCCCGCCTGGGGGATGACGACGAGACGGGCGTCCGCGAGCGCGCCGGCCATCCGCTCCGCGGTCGCGCGGAACTTCGCGTCGCGCTCCCCGACCGCGAGCGTGACGGGGATCCGCAGCTCGCCGAGGCGGTCCCACAGCGGCTCCAGCGTCGAGGTGCCGAGCCCGCGCAGAGCGGCGATGAGCCCGGCGGTCGTGTTGCGCAACCGGTCGGCGTGCGCGGCGGCGGCCGCCTCGGGCGGCTGTCCGGCGAACAGCTCCTGAGCCCCCCACTCCTCGGCGAAGGCGGCAAGCCCTATGCGCTCCAGCCGGGCGGCCAGCGCCTCGTCGGCGCCGCGGCGCGCGGCCCGCTCCGCCCCGTCGTCGAGGCCTGGGCTCGCGCCGAGCAGCACCAGCCGGCCGAGGCGGCCGGGGCGCGAGAGCGCGTAGGCCAGCGCGATCCGGCCGCCCATGGAGTAGCCGACGAGCGCGGCGCCCCGCGCGACGACCGCGTCGAGGTCGCCGAGTACCGCGGGGAGCGAGACGGGCCGCACTCCGGCGGCCGCGCCGTGGCCGCGCAGGTCGGGGGCCAGCGCGCGATACCGTGCGCCGAGCGCCCGGATCACCGGCTCCCAGCTCGCCCCCGTCTGGGTGAAGCCGTGGAGCAGGACGACGTCCTCGGGCACGCGCCCAAGATGACAGCCACGGACGCCCACCTCGGCCTGCGCGCCTTCGCCGACGAGCTCGCCCGCTGCGGTCTGCGGGAGGCATGCACCTCGCCCGGCTCGCGCTCCACACCACTGGTGCTGTCGCTCGTGCGTGAGGAGCGCATCCGCTCCACGTCCCACCTCGACGAGCGCTGCGGCGCGTTCTTCGCCCTCGGGTTGGCCAAGGCGAGCGGCCTCCCCGTGGTGCTCGCGTGCACCTCGGGCACCGCGGCCGCCAACTACGCGCCGGCGGTCATCGAGGCCCACGAGGCGCGCGTCCCGCTGATCGTGCTCACCGCCGACCGGCCGCCCGAGCTGCGCGACCTCGGCGCGGGCCAGACGATCGACCAGGTCAAGCTCTACGGCGGCGCGGCCAAGTGGTACCTGGAGGTGGACGACCACCCGGCGAAGCCCGAGCGCGTGCGCTGGCTGCGCCAGCTCGCCTGCCGCGCATACTGGACGGCGCTCGACGGGCGCCCGGGGCCCGTGCACCTGAACTTCTCCTTGCGCGAGCCTCTCGTGCTCGCCGAGCCGCTGTCGGCCGATGAGCCCGGCGGCGGCGGCCGCGACGGCGGGCGGCCGTGGGTCACGCGCCCGCGGACGCTCGTCTCGCCCGCGCCGGCCCTCCTCGACGGCCTCCAGGCCCAGCTCGACGCGCACCCGCGGGCGGTGATCGTGGCCGGGCGCGCCGAGCGCGACCCCGGCCTCGGGCCCGCGCTCGCCGACCTCGCCGACCGGCGGGCGCTGCCACTGCTGGCGGAGCCGCTGTCGGGCGCACGCCGCGGCGCCGCGGCCATCGCCCACTACGACGCGCTGCTGCGCGATCCTGGCTTCGCGTCCGCGCAGGCGCCGGTGCTGGTGCTGCGCTTCGGCGACCTCCCGACGTCCAAGCCGCTGCGCCAGTGGCTGCAGGGCCTAGAGGCCCTGCAGGTCTCCTTCGACTCCGAGGCCGCCTGGCAGGACCCGGCCGGGCGCGTCGGCACGATCGTCACCGCCGACCCCCGCCTCGTGGTCGAAGCGCTTGCGGCGCGGGTGCGCCGCCCGACCCGCGAGCGCGGCTGGCTCGACGCCTGGCGACGCGCGGACCGCACGGCGGCGGCGGCGATCGCGGAGACCCTCGACGGGCTCTCGGAGCCGCGGGTGGCCGCCGAGCTCGGCGTCCGGCTGCCCGCCGGCGCCACGCTGGTAGTGGCTTCCTCGATGCCCGTGCGCGACGTCGAGACGTTCTTCCCGGTGCGCGACGACCCGCCGCGCGTCCTGGCCAACCGGGGCGCGAACGGGATCGACGGCACCGTCTCGACCGCGTTCGGCGTGGCCGCCGCCGCGGCCGGGCCCGTCGTGCTGCTCACGGGCGACGTAGCCCTCGCCCACGACGTCGGCGGCCTGCTCGCGGCGCCGCGGCTCGGCCTCAGGCTCGTGATCGTCGTGCTCGACAACGACGGCGGCGGCATCTTCAACTTCCTGCCCGTCGCGAGGGAGGGCGCCGACTTCGAGACCCACGTGGCGACGCCGCACGGGCTCGACTTCGCCCACGCCGCGGCGCTGTACGGGTGCGGCTTCGAGCGTGCCACGGATCCCGCGGGCTTCCGCGCCGCGCTCGAGCGGGCGCTGGCGGCCGAGGGCTCGACGCTGATCGTGGTGCGCACCGAGCGCGGCGCCAACGTCGAACTGCACCGTCGGGTGTGGGACGCCGTCGCCGGGTCCGTCCGGCCCGCCCCCTAGCGTCCCGGCCGTGCAGCAGAGTCTCATCGACGAAGCGCCGGGCGCCCGCGCGGCCGAGCGCCGGAGCACCTCGAAGGGCATCGGGCCCGGCGACATCGTGCTGCTCGACAAGAGGGGGCGGCGCTTCCATGCGCTGGTGACAGAGCTCGACCAGCACGAATCCGGGCGTTTCGAGCTCTGCGTGCGCCCGCTGGACTCGCGCGTCACCTACCGCACCGCAACGGTGCGCGAGGTCGTCGAGGTCTGGCGCAAGGCTCGCAGGTCCTAGGCCCGCGCTCGCTTTCGCGAAGCAGGAGATGCCTGCAATACGGTCCGGCGATGGATCCCTTTCGCGTGACGCTCGTGGTCGCCGATCACTCGATCCTCGATGCCGCAACCGTTGGGGCGGAGGCGCTTTCGCGTGCGCTGGATGGCTATGAGGTCGCCGAGGGCTGGGAGGTCTTCCCCGCAGCCCTCCGAGCCAAGTGTGAGGCTGTCGCTGAGGATCCGGGGAGCACTCGCTGGGGAACGCGCCTGTTCGTTCTCGACGAGCCCCGGATGCTCGTCGGCTGGGGAGGCTTCAAGGGCCCTCCGGCCGACGGATTGGTCGAGCTGGGGTACGCGATTGCGCCCGATCTCCGGGGTCGCGGCATCGCCAGCGCCGCCGTGCGAGAGATGCTGAGAGAGGCCTTTTCGGAGAGCGAGGTGGAGGCGGTCAGGGCGCACACACCGGCGGAACCCGGGCCTTCCACGAGGGTGCTCGAAAAGACGGGATTCGCCCGCGACGGCGAGGTCGCAGACGGAGAGGACCGTCAGTTGTGGCTCTGGCGCCACGACCGGCCGCTTCCGCTCGTCGACCGATGAGTCGTCGCGCTTCGGTCGGTCTCCAGAAGCACAACCATCCCACCGCGAGGTCTGCTGCCAGAGTGCGGAGGACCCGACCAAGGAGAGGAGACCACGATGCGCATGATCTTCGTGAACCTGCCGGTCAAGGACCTGAAGGCGTCCAAGGGGTTCTTCGGCGAGCTCGGTTTCGACTTCAACCCCGAGTACTCCGACGACAACGCCGCGTGCATGATCGTCGACGAGAACATCTTCGTCACGCTCCTCGTCGAGGAGCGCTTCAAGGACTTCATCAACGACGAGCTCGCCGACGCCACGCGAGTGACAGAGGCGATCAACTGCCTGTCGGCCGACAGCAGGGAGCACGTCGACGAGACGGTGGCGAAGGCCATCGCAGCCGGTGGGAAGCCATGGAAGCCGACCATGGACGAAGGCCCCATGTACGGCGGAAGCTTCCAGGACCTCGATGGTCACGTCTGGGAGCTGATGCACATGGAGCAGCAGTAGCGCGGCGGGTTCTGCGAGGATCGCTGTGAGATGAAGGCGGTTCAGTTCAGCGAGTACGGCGGTCCCGACGTGCTGCACGTCGCCGACGCTCAGGAGCCTCACGCCGGCGCGGGCCAGATCCGCATCGCGGTCGAGGGCGCGGGTGTCAACCCGATCGACTGGAAGATCCGCAGCGGAATGATGAGCGAGGTGATGCCGGTCGACCTGCCGAGCATTCCGGGCAGCGACGTCGCCGGCGTCGTCGATGAGGTCGGCGACGGCGTGACCGGCGTGGCCGTCGGCGATGAGGTGTTCGGGTTCGCGGTGGGCGGCGGCGCCGCGCAGCACGCTGTGCTCGAGCACTACGCGACCAAGCCGGCAGACCTGTGGTGGGCCGAGGCCGCCGGACTGCCCGTGGCGGTGGAGACCGCGGTACGGACGCTCGATCTGCTCGGACTGGAGTCCGGCCGGACGCTCCTCGTCAATGGTGCCGCCGGCGGGGTCGGCATCGCGGCGGTGCAGTTCGCTCGCGTCCGCGACGCGCGCGTCATCGGCACGGCCAGCGAGAGCAACCACGAGTTCCTGCGCACCCTCGGCGCCGAGCCGACGACCTACGGCGACGGCCTCGTCGACCGCGTCTCCGAGCTCGCCCCCGACGGCGTCGACCGCGCGCTTGACACCGCCGGGCGGGGCGCGCTGCCCGAGCTGATCGAGATCACCGGCAGCCCGGACCGCGTCGTCACCATCGCCGATTACAGTGCCGCCGAGCATGGCGTACGGATCACGACCGGCGCCGAGGAGCGTTCCTGGGAAGCGCTCGGCCAGGCCGCGCAGCTCCACCAGGCGGGAAAGCTCACGATGCCCGTCGCGCAGACCTTCCCCTTCGAGCAGGCCCCTGAGGCCCACCGAATCAGCCAGGACGGCCACGTCCGCGGCAAGCTGGTGCTCATCCCGCACTAGCCGTTCGTGGTGGACGGCGCGGATCGCGGACACTTCCCAGATGGCCGAAAGCACCTCCGCGCTGTCCTTCGAGGGCTTCCCGCGCGAAACGTTCAGGTGGTTCGCCGGACTCGAGGCGGAGAACTCGAAGGTCTACTTCACGGCGCACCGAGATACCTACGACAACGCGGTCCGCGGAGCCCTCGAGGCGATGCTGGAGCAGCTCGCCGACGAGCTCGGCGGCCGTGTGAGGATGTTCCGCCAGAACCGGGACATCCGGTTCTCGGCTGACAAGTCGCCCTACAAGACGACGACCTACGGGCTCATCGTCGAGCGCCCGGACAGCCTTGCCGCCGTCTACGCCCAGCTCTCGGCCCGAGGGCTCTTCGCCGGCACCGGCTACCACGTCCTGGCCGCCGACCAGCTCACCCGCTTTCGCGACGCGATCGCCGACGACACCACGGGCCACGCGCTCGAGACGGCGATCGCCACCGCAGAGGCCGCGGGCGTCGAGACCTTCGGCCAGGCACTGAAGACCGCTCCGCGCGGCTACCCCCGCGACCACCGACGGGTGAACCTGCTGCGCCACAAGTCCCTGATCGCCGGCCGCCGCTTGCAACCCGGAGCCAAGGGGATCACGCGAGACGCCGCCCTCGAACACACCCGCACCACCTGGGCCGCCTGCGTTCCGCTCAACGCCTGGCTCGACGACCACGTCGGCGCGAGTGAGATCCCCCCGGAGACACGCTACGGCCGAGGCGGCCGTTCGCGCTAGGCCGGCCGCGGGCTCTAGGCCGGCGGCGCCCACGGCGTGCGGCGGGGAACCCATCGGGGGCACGGCGCGCTCGTAGTCGCGGTAATCGTCGCCGAACCGCCGCTCGAGGCCGGGGCTCCTCGTGGAGCACGAAGAACACCCAGTTGATCGCGGCGAAGGCCGCACGCCAGATGAGCAAGGCCGGCGAGCGCGTGGCGCGAAGCGCTCACGCCGCCAACGGTACCCTGCCCGGATGGCGGTCACCGCACCCATCACGGACGCCTTCGCCGAGGCGCGGGAGCGGACGCTCGACCTCGTCGCGCCGCTGTCGGACGCCGACGTCGAGACCGCGCACTCCCAGCTCATGAGCCCGCTCGTGTGGGACCTCGCCCACATCGCGGCTTACGAGGACCTGTGGTTGGTGCACCGCCACGGCGGCCGGTCGCTGCTGCGCCCGGAACTGCTCGCCATGTACGACGCCTTCGAGACGCCGCGGCCGGTCCGTGCCAACCTTCCCCTGCTCGACCGGGGCCTGGCGCTCGACTACCTGGCGGAGGTCCGCGAGCACGCCGTCGCCGTGCTCGACCGCGCCGCCCCGTCCCCCCTGCCCGAGATGGTGCTCCGGCACGAGCAGCAGCACAACGAGACGATGCTGCAGGCCATCGCGCTGGCCCGGCTGAGCACCGTGCCGGGGCTGACGTCGTCCGGGCGCCCGCGGGCGGCCGGCGGGCACACGGGGCTGGAGCGGGTCGAGGTCCCGGGGGGAGCCTTCGAGCTGGGCGCTCCGCAGGACGACTTCGCCTACGACAACGAGCGCCCTCGCCACACGGTCCAGCTCCCGCCCTTCCAGATCGGGCGAACGCCGATCACCAACGCGACCTTCCTGCGCTTCGCCGAGGGCGGCGGCTACCAGCGCCGCGAGTGGTGGAGCGACGAGGGCTGGTCCTGGAAGGAGGACTACGACATCGCCCACCCGGGCGGCTGGGCCGCCGGCCCCGATGGGTGGCAGCAGTGGCGCATGGACGGCTGGGCGCCGCTGCACCCCGACGAGCCGGTGGTCCACGTGTCCTGGTTCGAGGCCGACGCCTTTGCCAGGGCCCACCACGCTCGGCTTCCGACCGAGCCGGAGTGGGAGAGGGCGGCGACCTGGGACCGGGACACCCGGACGGCGAGACGTTACCCGTGGGGCGACGAGCCCCCGGCGCGGGGCGACGGACGGGCCAACCTCGACCAGACGGGGCTCGGGCCGATGCCCGTGGGCGCCTTCCCCGACGGCGCCGCCCACTGCGGCGCGCTCGGGATGCTCGGTGACGTGTGGGAGTGGACGGCGAGCGACTTCCGCGGCTATCCCGGTTTCGTCGCACACCCCTACCGCGAGTACTCCGAGGTCTTCTTCGGGCCGGACTACAAGGCGCTGCGCGGCGGGTCGTGGGCGACCCGCGACCACGTCGCCACCGCGACCTTTCGCAACTGGGACCTCCCCCAGCGCCGCCAGATCTTCTCAGGCCTGCGACTGGCCTGGCACGCATGACGAGCACCGACGCCCCTCCGGTCGTGGTCGACTCCCACCTCGGCCCGGGCGCCGAGCGCTCGCTGGCCGAGGACGTGCTCGACGGCCTCACGCGGCCCTGCAAGGAGCTGCCGCCCAAGCACCTCTACGACGCTCGCGGCTCGGAGCTGTTCGACCGCATCAGCGAGCTGCCCGAGTACTACCCGACGCGCGCCGAGCGGGCGATCCTGCGCGATCGGGCCGACGACATCGTCGCCGCCACGGGCGCCGCCGAGCTCGTCGAGCTGGGCTCCGGCTCGGCCTCCAAGACCCGCGTGCTGCTCGAGGCGATGGCGCGGGCGGGCACGCTGCGCCGCTATGTCCCCTTCGACGTCTCCGAGCAGGTGGTGCGCGACACGGCGACGGCGCTGGCCGAGGAGTACCCCGGGTTGCGGGTGCACGGCGTCGTCGGGGACTTCGAGCGCCACCTCGGCGCGGTGCCGGCCGCCGAGCCCGGGCAGCCCCGCGTGGTCGCCTTCCTCGGCGGCACCATCGGCAACTTCCCGCCCGGCAGCCGGCGCCGCTTCCTGCGCACGGTCGCCGCGCTGCTCGGCCCCGGCGACCATCTCCTGCTCGGGACCGACCTGGTCAAGGACATCGACGTGCTCGAGGCGGCCTACGACGACGCGCAGGGCGTCACCGCCGAGTTCAACCGCAACCTGCTCGTCGTGCTCAACCGCGAGCTGGGAGCCGACTTCGAACTCCGCCTGTTCGAACACGTCGCGTTCTTCGACCCCGCCCACGAGTGGATCGAGATGCGCCTGCGCGCGCGGCGCGCCTGCCGTGTCCACGTCGCCGCACTGAACCTCGACGTCGAGTTCGCCCGCGGCGAGGAGATGCGAACCGAGATCTCGGCCAAGTTCACGCCCGAGCGCGTGGAGGCTGACCTCGCCGCATCGGGGCTCATCCTGGCGGAGTCCTACACCGACCTCGAGCGACGCTTCGCGCTGTCGCTGGCTAGCCCGACAGGATCGGTAGCAGCGCGCCGAGCTTGACCTCGGTCTCGGCCAGCTCGGCCGCGGGGTCGGAGTCGCGCACGACGCCGACCCCGGCGTAGAGGCGCGCCTCCCGGCCGCGCAGCAGTGCGCAGCGCAGCGCCACGCAGAACTCGCCGTCCTCGTTGGCGTCCGTCCAGCCGACCGGCCCGGCGTACCACCCACGGTCCAGGCCCTCCAGAGCGGAGATGAGCGACGTCGCGACCGCGTGGGGCTCGCCCCCGACGGCCGGGGTTGGGTGCAGCAGCCCGGCGAGCTCGATCGCGCTGCGCGGCTGCGTGAGCTGGGCGCGAATCGGCGTCGCGAGGTGCTGGATGTTGGCGACCTTGACGATCGCCGGCTCGTCGGGAGCGGCGACCCAGACCGCATGCGGGCGCAGGGCGCGAGCGATCCGGCGCGCCACGATCGCCTGCTCCTCGCGGTCCTTGCTCGAGCGCAGGAGCTGCTCGCCGAGGTGGTCGTCGACCGCCGGGTCGGCCGAGCGGCGCGTGGACCCCGCCAGTGCGACCGTGGACGCGCGCAGGCCCTCGCGGCGGACGAGGAGCTCGGGCGAGGCGGCCACGAACGCGGCGTCGCCGTGGCCCGCGCAGAAGACGAAGCAGGACTCGAAGGCCGCGCGCAGTACGCCGAACACGGCGGCCGCGGCGGGCGGCTCCGGAGCGTGCACGGCGACCTCGCGGGCGAGCACGATCTTCTCGAAGTCGCCGGCGCGGATGCGCTCGACGGCGCGCGCCACCGCGGCCTCGTAGTGCTCGGGCGGTGCCACGCTCGCGATCCGGAAGCGGCCTGCCGGGGCCGGGTCCAGCAGCGGCAGGGGGCTACGCCGCATCTCCCCGACCCGCGCCTCCAGGCGCCGGGCGAGCTCGTCGGGGAGGTCGTCGGGGCATGCGAGCGCGGCCAGGGTGAGGCGCACGTCCTCGCCGCGCCGGACGATCGCCACCTCGGGAACGACCATCTCACCCGCTCCGAAGCCGTCCCAGTGGGGGGCCGCTCCCCCTTCGGGCGCGAAGGCGAAGCCCCCGACGGCGACCAGCCCGGCGCCGGACGGGCCGTCGGGCGCGTCGGCGACCGCCCCGCCCGCCAGCCGGCGCCACGCCGCGGCGGTCCGGGCGAAGCGCTGCTCGCCGGCGGCCTCGATCCGGCACACGGCTCCCAGGGCCGCCAGCGCCGCCCCACCGCGGTCGGGCTGCTCGAAGCAGAACCACGGCTCGCCTGCTCGTCGCGAGGCGAACGCCACGGCGCTGGGGTCGACGTCCCGGTCCAGCCGGACGGTCAGGCCGGCGAGCACCTCGCCGGCGCCCGCCCGCGCCCGGCGCACCGCGTGCTCGCAGCGCCCGCGCAGCTCGGCGCGGTCGTCCTCGCGCAGCGCGAACGGCGGGCGGGCGGGCGTGAGACCGAGGCTCACGCCGCCTCCGTTCGAGCGAGCCAGGCGGCGAGGCCGTCCCAGTAGGCGTCGGGCGTCTCGACGAAGGGGAAGTGCCCGGCGCCCTCGATCATCAACAGCTCGCCGCGCGGCGCGGTCTCGGCGATCCGCCGCGCGCACGCCGGCGGCGTCGGGCGATCGAGCTCGGCCGCGATCGCGAGGACGGGGATGTCGGCCGCGGCCAGCGCCTCGAGCGCGTGCAGATCGCCCCAGTCGCGCGGGTGGTGCACCTCGGGCCGGTACTCGACGTCCGCGAAGGCCTCGCGCAGCGCGGGGACGGCGTCGGGCGAGCCGGCGAAGAACGGCATCTGAGCCGTCCACACCTCGCGGCAGTCCGCCGCCGTGGCCACTGTCGCCTCGCGGTCGAAGGCCTCCCGGATCCGGGCGGCGACGTCCTCGGGCAGGTCGGCGAAGGGGTCGGCGGGCGCGTCGGGTGGGGGCTCCTCCTCGGCGTCGGTGCAGGAGGCGACCACACGCACGGCGCTGCCGGGGAAGTCGACCAGGTGCTGCATGGCGACGTAGCCGCCGAAGGAGTGGCCGAGCAGGGTCCAGCCGGTCAGGCCGAGCTCCCCCGCCAGGCCGTCGACGGCACGGGCGAAGCCCGCGAGGGTCCACTCGCCGCGATCGCCGTCGGCCGAGCGCCCGTTGCCGGGCAGGTCCACGATCAGCACCCGGTGGGTCGCGGCCAGCCGCTCCGCGCCGGGCAGGAACACCGAGCCGTCGACACCCGGGCCCGGGTGCAGGAACACGACAGCCGGCCCCTCCCCCAGCTCCCGGACGTGCAGGTCGGTCAGGCTAGGTCTCCCCGCGGCCCCGCGAGATCGCGATCTCGCCGGTCCGGGCCATCTCGACCAGGCCGAACGGGCGCACCATGCGCTCGAAGGCCTCGATCTTCTCCCACGTGCCGGTGATCTCGATGAGCAGCGAGCGCTTGCTGACGTCGATGATCTTGCCCCGGAAGATCTCGACGATCTGCATCGCCTCGCCGCGCGCCGCGCCGTCGACCGAGACCTTGAACAGCGCCAGCTCCCGGGCCACCGTCTCGGAGGGCTCGAGATCGCGGATCTTGATCACGTTGATCAGCTTGTGCAGCTGCTTGGTCACCTGGTCGATCGGGTGCATGGCCCCGTCGAGGGTGAGCGTGATGCGCGACAGGCGCGGGTCGTCGGTGGGACCGACCGCGAGCGTGTCGATGTTGAAGCCGCGCCGGGCGAAGAGGCCCGCGATACGGGTCAGGACGCCGGGCTTGTTCTCGACCAGGATCGAGAGGATGTGCTTGCGCCCGGTGCGCCCGCCGGCGGACGCCTCCAGCTCGGCGAGCGTGATGACCTCCTTGGTGCCGGGCTCGCCCACCGCGCCTACCCCACCATGTCCCGCGCCGCCGCGCCCGGGGCGATCATCGGGTAGGTGTTCTCCTCGCGGGTGACGCGCACGTCCACCACGACGGGCCCCGGCGTCTCGATAGCGCGCTGCATGTCGGCGACGAGCGTGGTCTTGTCGGTGAAGCGCATCCCCACGCAGCCGTAGGCCTCGGCGAGCTTGACGAAGTCCGGGAACTGGCCCATGTCGACCTGGGAGTAGCGCCGGTCCCAGAAGAGCTCCTGCCACTGGCGGACCATGCCGAGGTAGCCGTTGTTCATGATGAAGGCCTTCACGGGGATGCCGTTCTCGGCGCAGGTCGCGAGCTCCTGCGCGTTCATCTGGATCGACGCGTCGCCGGCGATCAGGCAGGTCGTCTCCTCCGGGCAGGCGACGGCGGCGCCCATGGCGGCCGGCAGCCCGAAGCCCATCGTGCCGAGACCGCCGGAGTTGATCCAGCGGCGGGGCTTGGCGAAGTGGAAGTACTGCGCGGCCCACATCTGGTGCTGGCCGACGTCGGAGGCCACGATGCAGTCGCCGCCCGTCGCCTCGTAGAGCGCCTGGACCATGTACTGGGGCTTGATCTCGGTGCCAACCGAGTCGTCGTAGCGCAGCGGGTGCTGGGCACGCCAGCGCTCGATGCGCTCCCACCAGCCCGCGAGCCGGCCGCGGTCGGCTCCGGTCGCCCGGTACTCGGCGGTCAGGCGCGGCAGGATGTTCTTCGCGTCGCCGACGATCGGGATGTGCGCCGGGATGTTCTTGGAGATCTCCGCCGGGTCGACGTCGATGTGGACGAACTTCGCGCGCGGGGCGAACTCCGACAGCTTGCCGGTGATCCGGTCGTCGAAGCGCGCGCCGACGGCGACGATGAGGTCGGCCTCGTCCATCGCGTAGTTCGCGCTGCGCGTCCCGTGCATTCCGAGCATGCCGAGCCACTGCTCGTGCGGCGCGGGGAACGCGCCGAGCCCCATCAGCGTGCAGGTGACCGGCAGGCGGTCGGAGAGCACGAACTCGGTGAGATCGGCGGCGGCATCGGCGTTGATCACCCCGCCGCCGGCGTAGATCACCGGCCGACGGGCGTTCGCCAGGGCCTTGGCGGCCAGGCGGATCTGCTTCTGGTTGCCTTCGGTCGTGGGCTGGTAGCCCGGCAGGCGGACGTCGCCGACGGGCTGGTAGTCGATCTCGGCGCGGGTGAGGTCGACCGGCAGGTCGATGAGGACGGGCCCGGGGCGCCCGGTGCGGGCGATGTGGAAGGCCTCGTGGACCGCCCTCGGGATCTCCGCGGGGTGCTGGATCATGAAGGAGTGCTTGACGATCGGCATCGTGATGCCGAACGTGTCGGCCTCCTGGAAGCCGTCGGTGCCGAGCAGGTCGGTCCGCACCTGGCCGGTGAAGGCCACGAGCGGCACGGAGTCCATCATCGCGTCGGTGAGCGGCGTCACGATGTTCGTCGCGCCGGGCCCGGAGGTGGCGAACACCACGCCGACCCGGCCCGACGCCTTGGCGTAGCCCTCGGCGGCGTGGCCCCCGCCGGCCTCGTGGCGCACGAGCACGTGCCGGATACCGGCGTCAACGAATGCGTCGTAGGTGGGCAGGTTGGCACCGCCCGGGTAGCCGAACACGACGTCGACCGCCTCGGCCTTCAGGCATTCCATCACGGCATCGACGGCACGCATCATCGCGCGGCCAGTCTAACGTCGCTCCGGCTCGCGCTCCACGCTCGCCACCGGTTCGCGTCGCGGCGTGGCGCGTGCCGACTCCGGCGCGATGGCGACCTCCGGGAACTCTAGCTCGGTACCGCAGCGCGTGCACAGGGCGTCGTGGAGCTTGACCACCTTGCCGCAGCCCGGGCACTGGCGCCGCAGCTCGTCGCGGTCGGAGCGGTAGAGCAGCGCGGCGAGCAGCCCGATCACCGGGAGGACCGCCGAGACGAGGAACCAGAGGAAGAACGACGAGCCCTTGATCCTGCCGACGAGGCCGCCGGCGAGGCCGAAGGAGAGGCAGATGATGAGGTAGGGCACGCGCGCTCAGATGTGGCGCAGCGCCCAGAACACCCCGCCGAGCGCCGCGAGGATGAGCACGACCATGAACACCGCCTGCAGGAGCCCGATGAAGACGGCGGCGATCACCTTCAGGGCGAGGATCGCCGCCGCGATCAGCACGAGGTAGGCGACGATCCGCTTTCCGAGCGGCCCGAGCGGCGAGTTCTGCACGGACTGAGCGTAGCTCAGTCGTAGCTTCGCTTCAGGTGCTCGAAGCGCTCGGCTCGGGTCACGTCGCGATCCTCCAGGCGCACCCGGGCGATGCGGTAGCGGCGCACGGCCTGGCCAGCCGGACGCGAGGGGGCCGGTGAGGCGGGAACGAGCACCAGGCGGCGGGCGGGCGAGGGGTTCATGCCCAGCATGATCGGGCACCCCGGCGCCATCCGGCATGGACCGTTGGCCGAAACTTCACACGGTGGGCTCGACACGCGGGCCAGGGGGGAAGATGGTATGCATGCTCAGTCACGCGCTGCGCCCCTTGCTCCTGCTCGTGGGCGCCTACCACCTCCTGCTCGGGCTCGCCATGGTCGTCGCGCCGCGCAGCTTCTTCGAGCAGTTCGCCGCCTACGGCGGCTACAACGACCACTACATCCGCGACGTCGCGACCTTCTACTTGGCGCTCGGCGCGGTCCTGCTCGTCTCGGTCGTCCGGACGGCCTGGCGTGTGCCCTTGCTCGCCTTCGCGACGATCCAGTACGCCCTGCACGTGGTCAACCACCTGTGGGACGTGGCGGACGCCGACCCGGGCTGGCTCGGTCCCGCCAACGTGGCCTCGCTCGTCCTGATCGGCCTGGTGCTGTGGTGGATGCTGCGCCGCGCCGGGCCGGCGCCGGGCTAGGACGAGATCACGAAGCGCCCGCCGCCGGCCGCCTTGGCGCTGTACATGGCCGCGTCGGCGGCCCGCAGGAGCTCCTCGCGGGTCTGGTCCGGACCGGACGCGATGCAGATCCCGATGCTCGCCGACAGCTCGAGCGCCTCCCCTTGCAGCTCCAGCGGGGCGGCCAGCTCGGCCAGGATGCGCTCCGCCATCCGCTGGGCCGCCCCGGGCCCCGCGACGTGCTCGGTGAGGATCACGAGCTCGTCCCCCCCGAACCGGCCCACCGTGTCCTCGGCGCGCAGCGCGCGCGACACGCGATCGGCGGCCCGTCGCAGCGCCTCGTCGCCGCCCTCGTGGCCGAAACGGTCGTTGACCGCCTTGAAGCCGTCGAAGTCGAGGAAGAGGACGGCGAGGGGGGCGGGTCCGCGGCGCATGCGAATGATGGCGTGGTCGAGCCGGTCGAAGAACAGGATGCGGTTGGGCAACCCGGTCAGCGGGTCGTGCACCGCCTGGTGGAGCAGCTGCGCCTCCGAGCGCTTGCGCACCACGAACTCGCCGATCTGGGAGCCCAGCGCCCCTGCCAGGGCGGTCAGCTCGTCGTCGAGCTCGCAGACCTCCGGCCCGCAGAAGACCATCACGCCGACCACGTCAGGGCCGCTGACCAGCGGGAAGGCGAGCTCCACTTCCTCCGACACCGCCGCCGCCGTCTCCCACGCCCGGCCGGGCAGTCCGTCGCCCCGGCCGAGCGTCTGGCCGCCATGCGGCTCGCGCGGCCATGACTCCTCGCGGCGTAGGCGGCCACCGTCGGGATCGACAAGCCACACGGCGCCGCGGGTCCAACCCAAGGAGGACCCGATCCCCTCGAGGAGCGCGAGGAGCGCGACGTGGAGCGGGCCGCCCAGCGCCATCGCGCTCGCCACATCGTGCAGCGCCGCGCGCCGGCGTTCGGCTCGCCGGCGCTCGGTCACGTCGACGAGGATCCCCAGGAAGTGCAGTGGCCGCCCGTCGGCGTCCCGGACGACGAGGGACCGCAGGGCCCCCCAGCGATGCCCGCCATCGGGCCGGACGAAGCGCTTCTGCGCGCTCCGCTCCGAGCGCTCCTCGGCCAGCATGCCGCGGATGCCCTCTGCGGTCTCGGCGCGCTCGTCGGGGTGGGTGACGTCTGCCACCGACAGCTTGCACAACTCTTCGGCGGACCGCCCGAGGAACTCGCACAGGGCGTCGTTGGCGAGCTCGAAGCGGCCGTCGAGGCCGACGAGCCCCATCGCGACCGGAGCGCGCTCGAAGGTGGAGCGAAACAGCTCGACCGCCTCGGCGAGGGCGCGCTCGTTCGCGCGGATGTCCGTGAGGTCCTGACAGATCCCGAGCATGTGCATCGGGCCGTTCCCGGGCGAGGAGTGCACGGCGCCGCGCACCCGGAGCTCCCTGATCTCCCCGTCGGGCCGACGCACGCGCACGAAGGAGTCGAAGGCTCCCTCGCTGCTGCGCGCGACATCCACGTCCCCCGCCAGGCGTTCACGGTCCTCGGGCACCACCAGCTCGAGCACCGACTCTTGCGAGGGGAGGAAGTGCTCGGGATCGACGCCGAAGATGCGGTACATCTCCTCCGACCAGGTGACCTCGTCGAGCTCGAGGTCCCGGTCCCAGGACCCGAGCTGAGCGAGGCGCTGGGCCTCGGCCAGGCGCACCTCGGCGTGGCGCCGGTCGGTGACGTCGACGAGGGTGCCGCCGAGGCGGTCGGGCGCGCCGTCGGGCCTGAGCGTGACCTCGGCGCGGCAGTGCACGATGCGCTCCGCGCCGTCTGCCCGGACGATCCGCAGGTCGAGGTCCAGCGGCTCCGCACCGTCCAACGCCGCCTGGGCCGCCGCCGTCACCCGGTCGCGATCGGTCGGGTGCACGAAGGCGAGGGGCTCCCCCTCCGATCCGGCCGCGTGCGAGCCGGGGTCGAGCCCGAGGATGCGGCGCAGCTCCGGTGACCACGTGACCTCCCCGGTCTCCGCGTCCCAGTTCCAGGATCCCACCCCCGAGATCACCTGAGCCTCGGCGAGCTCGGCGGCCCGGCGCGCCACGCGCTCCTCGCCGCGCTTGCGCTCGGTGATGTCGGAGGAGACGCCGATCACGGCCACGGCGCGCCCCTCCGGATCGACGAGCGGGACCTTGTGCGTCAGGAAGATCCGGCCGAAGGCACTCTCCTCGAAGTCGAGCGGTGCACCGCTCTCGAGCACGTGCAGGTCCTGCGCGCGCCACGCGCTCACCATCTCCTCGCCCGCGACGTCGCTCCCGTCCCCGCCGAGCATCGCCTCGGGGGTGCGGTCGAACACCTCCGCGCAGGCCCGGTTGAGGTAGACGAACCGACCGTCGAGGTCCTTGACGAAGACGCAGACGCCGACCCCGTCGAGAACGTCGAGAAGCCTGTCCGCATCCAGCGTCGGACGACCTTCCTCGCTCACCGCGGGCGACTGTACCGCAAACGTTTGTAATCAGACCTTGTCGAGGCCGAGCTGCTCGCGGATGAGCCGGTTGACCTCGCCGCCGTCGGCGCGGCCCTTGGTCTCGCGCATCACGGGCCCGACGAGCGCGCCGACCGCCTTGGGGTTGCCGCCGCGGACCCGCTCGGCGACGTCGGGATGCTGATCGATGACCCGCGCGACGATCGCCGCGAGCTCGTCGCCGTCGCCCATCGCCCCCAGGTTCTCGCGGGCGACGATCTCCGCGGGGTCCCCGCCCGCCTCGACCAGGCGGTCGAGCACCTGGCGGGCGGCGCCCGTGCTCACCGTCCTAGCCTGCACGAGCCCGGCGAGCTCGGCGAGCGCCTGCGGCGTCACGTTGGAGGCGGCCGGGTCGGCGTCGGCGCCGAGGCGGGCCGTCAGGTCGTCCTTGACCCAGCTGGCGATCGCCCTGGGCTCGGCCTCCTCGGAGGCGGTCGCGGCCTGCTCGAAGTAGTCGCCCAGCTCCGGACGGAAGGCGAACAGCCGCGCGGTGTCCTCGGGCAGCTCCCAGTCGCGCAGGTAGCGCTCGACGCGCGCGGCCGGCAGCTCGGGCAGTGCGTCCCGTGCGGCTTCGAGCATCTCGGGCGTGGGCGCGACGGGCACGAGGTCGGGCTCGGGGAAGTAGCGGTAGTCGTGGGCCTCCTCCTTGGAGCGCAGGGGGCTCAGCCGGCCGCTCGCCGGGTCGAAGTGCAGGGTCTCCTGCACCACGCGATCGCCGGCCTCCAGCAGCGCCGTCTGGCGCTCGATCTCGGCGTTGATGCCCTGCATCAGGAAGCGGAACGAGTTCATGTTCTTGAGCTCGGTCTTGGTCCCGAGCTCCTCGCTCCCCGCCGGGCGCACGGAGACGTTGGCGTCGCAGCGCAGTGACCCCTCCTCCATGTTCACGTCCGATACGCCGAGCTGGCGCAGGGTGACGCGCAGCAGGCTCAGCCAGTCCCGCGCCTGCTCGGCCGAGTGCAGGTCGGGCTCGGTCACGATCTCGGCCAGCGGAGTCCCGCAGCGGTTGAAGTCCACGACGCTGGCGTCTGAGCCGTGGATGCGGCCGGACTGCCCGAGGTGCACGAGCTTGGCCGCGTCCTCCTCGAGGTGGATGCGGTGCAGCCGCACGTCGCCCAGGTGCCCACCCGAGGCGAGCGGGATGTCGTACTGGGAGATCTGGTAGCCCTTGGGCGAGTCGGGATAGAAGTAGTTCTTGCGGTGGAAGATCGAGCGCTCGGCCAGCTCGCACTCGAGCGCGAGTCCCATCACGAGCCCGAAATGGATGGCCTGGGCGTTGACCACCGGCAGCGCGCCCGGCAGGCCGAGGCACACCGGGCACGTCCGTGCGTTGGGCTCCTCCCCGAACGACAGCGCGCAGGAGCAGAACATCTTCGTCTCCGTGGAGAGCTGGACATGGATCTCCAAGCCGATCACGGGCTCGTAGCTCATTCTGCCTCGCCTAGCGGCTCGTCACCGGCTTTGCCTCGGCGCGCCTTCGAGCCGTCGAAGCCGATCGCCTGCTCGAGCGCGTGGGCGGCGTCGAGGATGCGGTTCTCGCTGAACGCGGGGCCGGCGATCTGGAAGCCCGTGGGCAGCCCGTCGGACAGGCCGTTGGGGATCGAGATGGCGGGAATGCCGGCGAGGGACATTGGCACCGCGCAGACGTCGTTGAGATACATCGAGAGCGGGTCGTCGAGCTTGGCGCCGAGCTCGAAGGCGACGCTCGGGCTGGTGGGCGTCACGATGAAGTCGAAGTGCTCCCACGCCGAGCGGAAGTCCTCGGAGATCTTGGTGCGCACCTTCTGGGCCTGGCCGTAGTAGGCGTCGTAGTAGCCCGACGACAGCGCGTAGGTGCCGAGCATGACGCGCCGCTTGACCTCGGCGCCGAAGCCCGCCGCCCGCGTCCTCGTGTACATCGAGAGCAGGTCGGCGGCGCCCTCGGCGCGCAGCCCGTAGCGCACCCCGTCGAAGCGCGCGAGGTTCGACGAGCACTCGGCCGGAGCGATCAGGTAGTAGGCCGACAGGGCGTGCGGGGCGTGCGGGAGGTGGGTCGGCTCGACGCTGGCGCCGAGCTGGCGCGCGCGATCGAGCGTGGCGTTGAAGGCATCGAGCACGCCCGCCTCGATGCCCTCGCCTGTGAGCTCTTCGGGCACGCCGAGCCTGATCCCGCGCAGGTCGGTGGCGCTCGGCAGCGCGACGGGCTCGAGCAGGCCCAGCGACGTCGAGTCGCACGGGTCCTGGCCGGCCATCGCGCCGAGCAGCAGCGCGGCGTCGGTGACATCGCGCGTGAACGGGCCCGCCTGGTCGAGCGAGGAGGCGAAGGCGATCATCCCGTAGCGCGAGACCGCGCCGTAGGTGGGCTTGAGCCCGACGACCCCGCACAGGGCGGCCGGCTGGCGGATCGAGCCCCCGGTGTCGGTGCCGATCGCCCAGGGCGCGATCCCCGCCGCCACCGCGGCGGCCGAGCCCCCCGAGGAACCGCCCGGCACACGCGTGCGGTCCCACGGGTTCAGGACCGGGCCGAAGGCGCAGTGCTCGGTCGAGGAGCCCATCGCGAACTCGTCCTGGTTGGTCTTGCCCAGCAGCGGTGCGCCTGCGGCGTTCAGGCGCTCGACGGCCGTGGCGGTGTAGGGCGGGCGGTAGCCCTCGAGGATCCGCGAGCCCGCCTGGCTGGGGATCCCGTTCGTACAGAAGAGGTCCTTGACGGCCACGGGCACGCCGGCCAGCGGCGCGTTCTCCTCCACCGGCGGCGCGCTCAGCTCGTCCGACACCCACGAAAAGGCGTTGAACTCGTCGCCCAGCGCCCGCTCGCGGTAGGCGCCCCACAGGTCGCCCGCATCGAGCTCACCCGTGCGGATGCGTACCGCCGCCTGGCCCGCAGTGAGGTCGAGCAGGTCGCTCATTCGCCGGTGCCCGCGCCCGGGCTGGGCACGCGAAAACCGCCGGCCACAGCATCGGGCGCTGCGTCCAGTGCCACGTCACGCGGCAGCGAGGGGCGCGGCTCGTCGGCGCGCAGGGCGTTCTGCACCTCGACCACGTGCGAGGTCGGCGCGACCTCGGAGAGGTCGAGCTCACCGATCTTCTCGATGTGGTCGAGCACCCCGGAGAGCTCTCCGGCGAGCTTTTCGACCTCCGCCTCGGTGAACTCGAGACGGGCGAGACGGGCGACGTACAGGACCTGGTCGCGGCTCAGCATGAGCCGATTCTAGGCGCGGGGCTCGGCCTCCGGCGGGGCGGCGGGCTCGGGCGGGCGGGTCGCGGGCGGAGCGGGACGCGTGGTCCCGCGGCGGCCGGGCTCGACGCGCGCGCCGTCGAAGGAGGTGTCGTCCTCGCTCATCGCGCCCCAGCCTCCGGCGGCGATGGCGAGCACGCACAGGAAGCCAAGGAAGGCGCCGTAGGAGACCTCGACGAAGTCGTTCGGGCCCGGCTGGTCGAGGATGCGATAGAGGACGAACAGCGCCGCGAGGATGCCGCTCGCCGCGGTGACGACGCTGGCCGCGACGGGCAGCGCCGGACTGCGCTGGGTGGCGGCGAGCCCGGCGAGCAGGATCGCCAGCAATGCGACGAGCGCGAGGATCACGTCGAGCACCTCGAAGGACTGCCAGGCCGTGAAGCCTTGCGAGCCGACGCCGTCGGTCGCGCCCGCGGCGTACCAGTCGAGGAACATCACGACGAGGAGCAGGACGCCGCCGGCGGCGGCGATGACCTCCCCACGGCGCAGCCGGCTCAGGTCCATTACGGCGCCACGCTACCGGCCACGGCCGCGCGCGCGGGCGGCGGTCAGCGTGTTGCGCAGCAGCATCGCGATCGTCATCGGGCCGACGCCGCGCGGCACCGGAGTGATCAGCCCGGCGTGCTCGGCGGCCGCTTCGAAGTCGACATCCCCGACCAGCCCCTGGTCGGTGCGGTTGATCCCGACGTCGATGACCGTGGCGCCCGGCTTGACCCAGTCACCCCGCACCATCCGCGGGCGCCCGACGGTCGCCACCAGGATGTCGGCGCGCCGGCACACCTCCGGCAGGTCGCGGGTGCGCGAGTGGCAGACGGTGACGGTGGCGTGGCCCGCGAGCAGCATCGCAGCGAGCGGGCGGCCCACGAGGTTGGAGCGGCCGACCACGACGGCCTCGGCGCCCCCGGTGGCGACGTCGTGGCGGCGCAGGAGTTCCATCACCCCCGAGGGAGTGCAGGGCCGCAGGCCCAGACGGCCCTGTGCGAGCAGGCCGGCCGACACGGGAGTGAGGCCGTCGACGTCCTTGGCCGGGTCGATCAGCCCCGTCATCGCCGGGCCGTCGACCTGCGGCGGGGTGGGGAGCTGCAGGAGGATGCCCGACACGCGGGCGTCGGTGTTGAGCTCGCGCAGGAGCGCCGCGACCGCGGCCTGCGGCGTGTCGGGCGCCAGGCGATGATCGAAGCCGGCGATGCCGACCTCCGCCGTCGCCCGCTGCTTGCCGTCGACGTAGACCGTCGACGCGGGATCGTCGCCGACCAGCACCGTGGCCAGGCCGGGCGGGTCGTGGCCGCCCCGAATCCACGCCGCGACCTGGCGCGCGACCTCGGCGCGGACCTGCTCGGCGATCGCCGTGCCGTCGATGATCCGAGCAGGCATCAGTAGTCGGCGTACCCACGGCGCTCATAGTCGAGGATGCGCGGTCGGTTGAGCGTCGAGACGGCGACCGGCAGCCGTCGCCGGTCGCGCGGGAACACCGCGGCGGCGGCCAGGGTCGGCGCGTCGAGGAAGCGCACGGGGGGGCGGGGCGGCGCCGCGAGGCGCAGCGGTGGCGGTGCGTCCCCCGGTGCCGCGAGCACGAAGCCCCAGTCGCCGAAGCTCGGGACGTCGACGTGGTAGGGGCGCGTGGCCCAGCCGGCCGCCGCCAGCGTGCGCTCGATCGACCAGTACGACTCGGCCGCGAAGTAGGGCGAGCCGGCCTGCACGACGAGGCGCCCGCCCGGCGCGAGGACCCGCCGGCGCACGCCGTCGTAGAGCTCGAGCGAGTAGAGCTTGGCCGTGGCGGCATCGTCGGGGTCGGGGAAGTCGGCGATGACGACGTCGAAGCGCTCGCGCGCCGCGCGCAGCCAGGCGAACGCGTCGCGCCGCGCGGTCCGCACGCGCGGATCGGCCAGCGCGCCGCGGTTCAGCGCCAGGAGCCGCCGGTCGCTCCGCGCCAGCTCGAGCATCCGGCCGTCGAGCTCGACCAGCACCGCCCGGCGGACCGCGGGGTAGGCGAGCACCTCGCGGAGCGCCAACCCGTCGCCGCCGCCCAGTATCAGCACGCGCGCGTGCCGGCCCGCCATCGCCGGGTGCACGAGCGCCTCGTGGTAGCGGTACTCGTCCTTGGAGGAGAACTGCAGATCGCCGTTGAGGAACAGGCGCACGTCGCCGTCGCGCGGGTTCTCGGTGAGCACGATCTCCTGGTAGCGCGTGCGCTCCGAGCGCACGACCGGGTCGTCGAAGAGGTTCTGGCGCGCCGTCACCTCGAACCAGCCGGAGGCGACGGCGGCGGCGCCGAGCACCACGAGCACGGCGAGGGGCGCCACCGCCAGCGCGGCGCGCCGCTGCTCCCCGAGCAGGGCGACCACCACGAGCCCCGCCGACGCGTTGAGCGCCCCAACGGCGAGCGCGGCCTGGATCTGGCCGAGCCACGGCAGCAGCAGCAACGGGAAGCTCACACCGGCGATGACCGCTCCCAGGTAGTCGGCGGCGAGCAGGTCGGCCACCGACACGCCAGCCGCCTGCGCGCGGACACGCTGGATCAGTTCCAGCAGCAGCGGGATCTCGCAGCCCACGAGCAGGCCGATCGTGCTTGCCACGACGATCAGGGTCGGCTGGTAAAGGTCGGCCCAGGCGAACGCGGCGTAGAGCACCATCGCCGACAAGCCGCCGACCAGCGCGACCGCGGCTTCCACGAGCACGAACGCCTCGACCGGGCGGCGCAGCAGCGGCTTCGCGGCGAGCGAGCCGAGGCCCATGGCCGAGACGAAGGCGGCGAGAACGACCGAGACCTGAAAGACCGAGTTGCCGAACAGGTACGTCCCGAGCGCGATCAGCACGAGCTCGTAGACGAAGCCGCACACCGCCACGAGCAGGACGGTGCCGAGCAGGACGGCCCGGGCGCGGCGGGTGACGGTCACGAGATGGCGGCGGCCACGATCCCGCCCACCGACAGCAGCGCCGCGGCCATCACGAGGACCATCGGCTCGTGTCCCTTCTCTCCCATCAGCGAGTCCCCGAGCTTGCCGGGTGTGATGACGTCGATGACCACGAAGGCGAGTGCGAGCAGCAGGATGCCGATCAGCCCGAAGCCGCCGGCCTGGCCGAGTCCCTTGGCGAGGCTGCCCTCCGAGGCGATGATCGCCGAGGTGACGATGATGCCGATGGCGAGCAAGCCGGCGGCGGCGATGATGCCCGCGTTGGGGTTGCGGTCCACGGTGAGCTGGCGGCCCAGCTTGCCGGGGGTGAGCATGTCGATGACGAGGAAGCCCAGCGCGAGCAGCGCGATCCCCACCACCCCGTAGAGCAGGCCTGAGGCGAGGTCGGTGCCGAGGTCTTCCCAATACTCCATCGCTGTCCTACTCCTCGTCGGGGTTGGTGGCTGTGCGCTGGGCGCGCTTGTAGAAGAACCAAGCGGGACCGAACAGCAGCAGCCCCCCGAATAGCACGAGGGCGAACCAGCGGTCGCGCAGCAGGTCGCTCCCCGGGGTGCCGGTGGGGCCGTCCTGGGCGGGCACGCTCGTGGCGGCCTCGTACTCGATGAAGGGCGCGTTGCCGCGCTGGGCGGCGAGCAACGGCAGCGCGCCGACCATATCGATGAGAGTGACGTCGTCCTTGTCGCCGAGGAGGTCGGAGGCGCTGTAGCCGAGGTCTTCGATGTCATTGACCGTGGGAGGGTCTCGGAGGTTGGACTCGATGGCCAGATCCGCCGAATCCGATCCCTCGCAGGTTTCGCATGCGTAGGTGAGGTGCGCCTCCAGGCTCACGCGGCGCTGACAGCGGCCCACCGCGGTGCCGAGCGGGACGCCGGGGCCGAGCGATGATCCGAGATCGCTCTGGATCCCGTTGATGTGGACGTCCCAGCCGTAGCAGACGTCCTGCTCGGTGTGGGCTTCGGCGAGGGTCTGCGCGAGCTCGGTCTCGTCGGCGGGCGGGAGCAGCGTCCCGGCGGCCGCGGAGGCGGGAGCGAGCAGCCCGATCGCGAGCAGGACGGCGATCAGCCGCGGCGTCACTTCCCGCCCCCGGGCCCGCCGCCGCGGAAGGACTCGCCGCGCCCGGAGTAGGAGCCCCAGAAGCCGCCGAGGAAGAGGTAGTTGCGCCGGTAGCCCGTGTCCTCGTCGTCGACCAGGACGCGCGAGCGGCCGCGGCTCCCCTGGTCGGGGAGCACGGAGACGATGTCGTGGCGGTAACGCAGGAACGCGCCCGCCTCCGTCGTGCGGCGATCGGCCGGGTGGTGGGCGTCGGAGATCTCCCTGGCGGTCGCGCTGACCGGCTTGGAGGACGCGTAGACCAGCGTGCGGTCCTTGTCGCCCTGCACGGCCTCGGTGCCCACGAAGCGGTAGCGCTCCTTGATGGCGTCGCGCACGGACCCGTGGGTGATGAACACGAAGACGAGGCCGAGGATCCCCGTGACGCTGAGCGCGAGCGCGACGAGCGCGTGGCGGCTCACGCGCGCTGCTCCAGGCGGCTGGCGGTCACCACGAGCTCGCCGGTCTGCGGATAGCCGTGCCACGTCGTCCACGCGATCCCGCGCGGCAGCGGGCGTAGGCGCAGGGCGGTGAAGGCGTGCTCGAGGCCGGGGAAGATCCCGACCAGCGCGGCGGGATCCTGCGCCGCGGCGGCGATCGCGAGGCGCGCACGCCGCGCGTAGCCCGCGGGGTCGTGGGCCGTCGTCCGGGCGCGGAAGGCGTACCCCCCGGCGCCCGCACGTGGCGGCAGCGGCCCGCGGGCGCCGGGCCGACACGCGACGGTCTCGGAGACCTCGCCGACGAGCGCCTGGTGCGAGCACCCGAGCAGCCGCAACTCGACGTCGAAACCGTTGACGGTGGCCCGCAGCGCCTCCACCGCGGGCTCCGGGGGAGCACCGAGGGTCAGCGACAGCTCGCCGGCCCCAACGTCGGCGAAGGGAACGTCGAGGCGGATCAGCACTGCCGCCCGCTCCCCTCAGGCTCCGCGGCTCTGTGCCCGCAGCCGTTCGAGATCGGCTTCGTGCTCGCGCAGGGAGGCGCGCACGGCGTCGACCTCGCCGCTGAGGCGCTCGCTCTGGGAGCGGTAGCGCTCGGCGATGTCGCCGAGGGTGGGATCGGCACCCTCGAGGCCCGCCCGCTCGCCGAGCCGCCGCGCCTCTGACTCGGCGCGCGCCCGCGCCCGGACCAGGTCGGCGATCTGCTCGCGCAGCTCCCGCTCGGTGCGCTCGGCCTCCGCGAGCTCGCTCACCCGGCGCCCCCGCGGCCCGGGTAGATGTCGAGCCTGTGCTCGGAGACCACCAGCCCGACACCGACCTCCCAGCCGGCGTCCCGCCCGTAGCGCTCGAAGGAAAGCCGGCGCTCGCCGGCGGCGTAGTCGGCGAACTCGACGCGCCCAGACGGTGCTGTGGCGGTCGAGCCCTCCGCCGTGAAGTTCGCCTCGCCTCGCTCCTCGAGCTCGTAGGTGACGCCGCCGTGGGTCAGCTGGTCGGCTCCCGGCTCGAGCCCGGCGGAGCGCCCGCGCTCCCAGACGACGACCTCGAGGCCCTCGTCGTCCTCGACGGAGATCCAGAGGCTGCGTTCTCCATCCACGAGCCGGTGCTCCTGCCAGGCAAAGCCGTCCTGGTCGAGCCGGAGGGTGCCCTCGACGATCCAGTCGCCGCCCTCGTGGTTGACGACGTCGCCGGGTTTGAGGGTGCGCACGCCGGACGACGGCGGTGGTGCGGGAGCGGCGGGCAGGCCCCCTGCCCGCCGCCCGCCGACGCCGGTGCGGGCACGGCGGCCGCGGACGAAGACGACGACTGCGGCGACGATCAGCGCCGAGAAGAGCACGATGGCCAGCACGGTTCCCACGGCCAGCGTGACCCTATACGACCTCCGGAGCCTCCAGGTATCTCACGCGCCGCAGCAGGGCGAAGGCGGTGCCGATGGCCGGTGCGGCGACCAGACGGCGCATCGCGCGCCATGCTAGGCGAGGGCGCTTAGCGCTTCCGGATCGGCGCGTAGTCGGCCATGAGCTTGCGCTCCGAGCCGTCGCCGGCGAAGCGCACGACGACGATTCCCCCCGGCTCGGCGCCCGTGACCACACCCTCACCGAACGCGGCGTGGACGACGTCGTCGCCGAGGTGGAAGACCGCGCCGGCGGCGTCCCCGCGCGGCCGCGCCGGGTCGGCTGTGGCCGCCGCGGCGTTGGCCCAGGAGGCGACCCGGCCGGGCGCCCACCCCGCCCCCACCGCGGCGCTGTCCTCCTGGTCGGTCAACTCGCGCGGCACCTCGTCGATGAAGCGCGACCGCAGCCCGAAGGACTCCGCCCCGAAGGCGTTGCGCCAGCGCGCGTACGTCAGCGTGAGGTCGCGCATCGCGCGGGTGATGCCGACGTAGCAGAGCCGGCGCTCCTCCTCGAGGCCGCCCTCGTCCAGCGCGCGCGAGTGCGGGAACACGCCGTCCTCCATCCCGATGATGAACACGATCGGAAACTCGAGCCCCTTGGCGTTGTGCAGCGTCATCAGGGTGACGAGGCCCTGGTCGTCGCGGATCGAGTCGGCGTCGGAGAGCAGCGAGATCTGCTGGAGGAACTCCCCGACCGACCCCTCCTCGGAGGTCGCGTCGTACTCGCGCGCGACCTGCACCAGCTCCTCGAGGTTCTCCATCCGCCCCTGCGCTTCGATCGTGCGCTCGGCCTCGAGCGCCTCGAGGTAGCCGGTCTCGCGCAGCGTCTCGTCGAGCAGCTCGCCGACGGGCGCGCCGCTCTCCGCGCGCTCGCGCAGGCGCACCATCGTCGACATGAAGCGCCCGAGCGCCTTGCGCGCCGCCGTCCCCAGCCCGGGCACCGCTTCGGGATCCTCGACGGCCTCCCACACCGGGACGCCCATGGCGTCGGCGTGGGAGAGCACTCGGGACAGCGAGGTCTGGCCCAGCCCCCGCTTGGGCGAGTTGGCCACACGGGTGAAGGCGCCCGCGTCCTGCGGGTTGACTAGGAAGGTGAGGTAGGCGATCGCGTCGCGGATCTCCGCCCGCTCGTAGAACTTCGTCCCGCCGATCACCTGGTAGCCGATCTGGGCTCGCACGAGCATGTCCTCGAGCACCCGCGACTGCGCGTTGGTGCGGTAGAAGACGGCGATCTCCTCGCGCGAGACCCCCTCGTCAACCATCCGCTCGATCTCCGCGGCCACGTAGCGCGCCTCGGCGTGCTCGTCGGAGAGCTCGCGCACCTTCACCGGGTCGCCCTCGCCGATCTCGGTCCATAGCGCCTTGGCCATCCGACCGCGGTTGTTCGCCACTACCGCGTTGGCGGCCGACAGGACCGTCTGAGTCGAGCGGTAGTTCTGCTCGAGCTTGACGACGTGGGCGTCGGGGAAGTCGTCGCGAAACTCCAAGATGTTTTTG
>DASQFQ010000122.1:0-4881 GCA_035633075.1 Solirubrobacteraceae bacterium
CGCCCTGGGCGGCGAGCGCGACCAGCGCGACCGTCGCAGCGGAGCGCTGCGGCAACCGACCGGCGAGCCCGGTCGCGCCGGCGACCATGGCCGCCATCCACACGCCGACGATCGCGGCGTAGGCGGCGTCCCCGGCCTCCAGGACGTCCTTGACGTAGAAGACCTCGATCGTGATCGACGCGCTGATGAACAGCAGCGCGGCGACGTTCACGAGCAGCGTGACTCGCAGCACGGGGTCGCGCCAGAGATGGACGACGCCGTCGCGGGCCCGGTCGGGAGCCGGCGACTTCAGTGGCGGGCGCCTGGCGCGCAGCAGGGCCGTCGCTGCGGCAATGGCGAGGAAGCTGGCCGCGTTGACGAGCAGGGCCAGGCGCTCACCGCCGAACGCCACGATCACGCCCGCGAGGACCGGCCCGACGGCGAAGCCCGCGTAGCGTGCTGCCTCCAACAGACCGTTGGCCCGCGTGAGGTCGCCGGGCGCGGCCACGTGCGGCACGAGCGCGAACTCGGCCGGTTGCGCCACTGCGCCGACGCCCGCCAGCAGCGCCGTCAGGCCCAAGATCGGCGTGAGGTCGCCGGCGAACGCGAGCGCGACTGCGACTCCGGCCGCCAGCAGCGAGGTGACCCTCAGCAGCTCCACGGCCTCGACCCGATCGGCCAACTGGCCGGCCACCGGCGCGAGCGCCACCACCGGCACCATCGTCGCTGCGAACAGGGCTGAGACGGCGAGTCCGTCCCCCGTCAGGTCGTGGACGAGCAGGGCCAGCGTGACCAGGGCGAGGAGGTCACCAGCGGCCGAGAGGAACACGGCGCCCGCGAGTAGCCGGAGATCTGTCATGGTCGTCAGCCTCTCCGCTGGTCGTCGGGGCATCGTCCCGCCGACCGTCCCGCGACCGTCCCGCGCACTAAGCTCGGCGGGTGCTCGAAGTTCGCGTCCTGGGCGGCCTGGCCGCCGACCTGGACGACCGGCCGCTGCAACTCCCCGCCGATGCCCGCGCCCGGGAGCTGCTGGGCTGGCTGGTGGTCACGCCGGGACTCCACGGGCGGTCGGCACTCGCGGGCCGGCTCCGGCCCGACGTCTCAGAGGAGAGCGCACGTAAGACGCTGCGCGACGCGGTCTACGAGCTCCGTCGGGTGCTCGGCCCGGCTCGCCGCGATGCGATCGAGGCGACGCGGGAACAGGTCGGTCTCGACCCGGCGCTCGTGCGGGCCGACCTGTGGGAGTTCCGGCGGCACGTGGCGGCGGGAGAGCTCGAAACAGCAGTTGAGGGCCGGATGGGCGAGCTACTCGCCGGGATGGATGCCGACTGGGTGCTGCGCGCCCGCGACGAGCACGCCGCCGAGCTCGCCGGCGTGCTCGCGTCGCTCGCCCAGCAGGCGGAAGCCGGGCGCGACCTCGACGCCGCGGTCCGGTGGACCCGCCGGCGCTTGGAGGCCGAGCCGCTCGCCGAGGAGGCGCATCGCGACCTGATCCGCCGGCTCGCCCAGGCCGGCGACCGTCCGGCGGCCTTGACCACTGCCACGGCACTGGCCGACCGCCTGCGCCGCGAGCTCGGCGTGCCGCCCTCCCCCGAGACACGCACGCTGGTCGAGGACGTGCGCCGGGGCCGGGGCCTGGGCCACGGCGGCGCCGCGCCAGAGCCCGTCCGGCCGCCTTCGCTCCCGCCGGGCCTGACGCGGACGGCCGCGCCAGAAGGACGCCAGCCGGCGCTCGACCGACTCGAGGGCACCTGGAACGAGGCCCTGGGCGGCGACGCGCGCGTGGCCCTGGTGGCCGGGGAGCCCGGCATCGGCAAGACGACTCTGGCCGGCGAGCTGGCTCGCCGGGTCCACGCCGCCGGTGCCGCCGTCTTCTACGGCCGCTGCATGGAGCAGGCGCTGGTGCCCTACCAGCCCTGGGTGGAGGTCCTCGAAGGGCTTCTCGGCGATCTGCCGCCCGATGAAGCCGAGCATTGGCTGACTGCCCACGACGGGGCCCTGGCCAGGCTGCTGCCGGCCCGCGGCGGCGAAGGCGCGCCGGAGCGCGATGCCCGCGAGCGTTACCTCGCCTTTGAGTCGGTGCGCGGGCTGCTCGAGCAAGCCGCCGCCGAACGGCCGGTGCTGCTCGCCCTCGACGACCTCCACTGGGCCGATGCAGACTCAGCGGCGCTGCTGCGCCATCTCGCCAACTCGTTGGTACGGGCACGCCTGCTGGTGCTAGTGATGGCGCGAGAGCAGGAACTGACCGCCGGCGCCGCCGAGACACTCGCGGAGCTGCGGCGCGCCGGACCGCTGCTGCGCGAGGCGCTGACCGGGCTCGACGACCAAGCGGTCGCCGTTCTGCTCGCACGCCGTGGCGTTGACGCCGCCGCGGCGTCGCGCTACCGCGCGCGCACCGGCGGCAACCCCTTCTTCCTCGAGGAACTGCTGCGCGACGAGCAGGAGCGCGACGGCGCCGCGGACGGCCCACCGGCTGGGGTCCGCGACGTGGTCGACCGTCGCCTCGCGCGCCTCACGGACACCGCGCGCGAGGTGCTCGCGCTCGCTGCCACCGCCGGGCTTCGCTTCGATCTCAGGGGTCTGGCCGCGGCGGGAGACTGGCCTTCGGACGGGCTGCTCGATGCGCTCGACGAGGCTGTCGCGGCGGGGCTTGTCGTCAGAGGCCCGGAGGACCGGTTCGCCTTCGCGCACTCGCTCGTGGCCGAGGCGATCGCGTCCGCCCTGCCCTCCTCACGACGCGCGCGGCTGCACCTTCAGCTGGCTGACGCGATCGAAGCGTCGGGCGCTCCGTCGGGCCTCGTCGCGTCGCACCTCCAGGCCGCCGGGCCGCTGGCGCCGGCCGATCGCGTCGCCCGCTGGTCCCTGGTGGCCGCACGCGAGGCCACCGAGGCACTCGCGCACTCCGAGGCCGCCGCGCATCTCGTGGCCGCCCTGGCAGCCGGCCCGTCGGCTCGCGACCGCCCGGAGCTGCTCGTCGCCCTGGGGCACGCGCACGATCGCGCGGGCGGTCGGGACGCCGCTCGGGCCAGCTTCGCCGAGGCCGCCGCGCTGGCTCGCGCCGCCGGTGACGCGGCGTTGCTCGCGAAAGCGAGCCTGGGTTTCGCAGGGGTGGCCGTGGTCGTCGCCGCACCGGACCAGGAGCTGATGGCGCTGCTCGAGGAGGCGCTCGAAGTGGCGCCCGCCGCGGAGCTGGGCAGGCGGGCGCGCCTGCGGGCGCGGCTCGCGGTGGAGTGCTACTACGCCGACCCGGCCGGCGCCGAGTCGCTGAGCGAGCAGGCGGTGTCGGACGCGCACGCCAGCGGCGACGCGGGCGCCCTGGCAGCCGCGCTCAACGCCCGGCGCGTGGCGCTCTGGCGCCCGGTACACGCCCGCAGCCGGCTCGCCGTCGTCGATGAGATGATCGTGGCGGCGGAGGCGGCCGGCGACCGCGAATCCGTCCTGCAGGCGCGAAACTGGCGCGTCGTCGACCTCTGGGAGCTCGGGCGCACGCACGAGCTGCGGCGCGAGATCGACGGCTACGAGCGGCTCGCAGACGACCTCGGCCTCCCGCACTACCGCTGGTACGTTCCGCTGTGGCGGGCGAGCCTGGCGATCCTGGCCGGTCGCTGGGACGAGGGCACGACGCTCACTGGGCAGGCCGAGGTGCTCGGCCGCCGCGCCGCCGACCCGAATGCGCCGCTGCATGCTCACATACAGCATGATTTCTCGCTGGCGGCCCAGTTCCGCCTCTCGGAAGTCGACCGCGACTGGTCCCTCCGGCAGGCCGGCAGCTCACCCGTACCGGAGCCGTGGCTCGCTGCCGTCGCGTGGTACGACGCGCGAAACGGCCGCCACGACAGCGCGCGAGAGCTGCTCGAACGGCTGACGGCGGCGGGGATCGCCATGAACGTCAACTGGCTCCAGGCCTGCCTGCTCGCCGACGCCGCCGCCGACGTCGGCGACCCCGGCGCCGCCGCTTACCTCCAGGAGCGGCTCGAGCCGTTCGCCGATCTCTTCGCGGTGCTGGCGCGCGGCGCCGGCTGCTACTGCTCGACCGAGCTCTACCTGGGCCGCATCGCGGCCACCCTCGGCCGCCTCGACAAGGCGGAGGCCCGCCTGCGGCGGGCTGTGGCCGTAAACGACGCCGCCGACAGCCGGTCGTTCGCCGCGATATCGATGCTGCGACTCGGCGGCGTAGTCGCCGAGCGCGGGGACGTTGCGGGCGCGCGCGACGTGCTCACTGAGACCGTCGCCCGCGCGGAGGCCCTCGCGATGCCGGCGCTCGCGGCCGAAGCCGCCGCGGCGCTCTAATCGCCGGGACGGTCGCGGGACGGTCGCCGGGACGCTGCGCCGACGGACACGGCGCAGGCTGCGCTCATCCCTCAACCAAGGAGTGCAGCCGTGACCGTCCAACTCACCACCGCCAACCACATCGCCGCCGCGCTCGCCGAGCGCCTGGTCGGCGACGTGATCGCCCCCGACCACCCCGAGTACGAGGCCGCGCGACGCGTTTGGAACGGCATGATCGACAAGCGCCCGGCCGCGATAGCGCGCTGCGCCGGCGTGGACGACGTCGCCGCAGCCATCCGCTTCGCCGCGGAGCACGGGCTGCCGCTCGCGGTCCGTGGCGGCGGGCACAACGTCGCGGGCACAGCCGTGGTCGACGGTGGCCTGGTGATCGACCTGTCGGCGATGCGCAGCGTCCGTCTCGACCCCGCCCGCCGCACCGTGCACGTGCAGGGCGGCGCGACGTGGGCCGACGTCGATCGCGTGACCGCCCCGCTGGGGCTCGCCACGACGGGCGGAGTCGTGTCGGAGACCGGAGTCGCCGGGCTGGCGCTCAGCGGCGGCGTCTCCCATCAGCGCCGCCGCGACGGGATGACGGTCGACAACCTCGTCTCCGCCGAGGTCGTCCTCGCCGAC
>DASQFQ010000123.1:0-19528 GCA_035633075.1 Solirubrobacteraceae bacterium
CGCGCCCGCGCCGCTTCGGCAGGAGATCGTCAACCCGCACGTAAAATGCGGTGACGAGGGCGTCGAGGTCGGCGTGCACGAGGCCTCCAAGGTCGACGTTGCAATCAGCAACGCCTCCTTCGGCGCCCTCCTTATGTCCCCCCGCGCAACGCCGCCGCGCCCGAATACGGAATCAACCATCTAGCTAGTCCGAAGTTCCCTTGGGTGGGGTGAGGGATTTGTCTTTGTGCCTGGGTTTGGGCGTTGAGGGGGCTGTCTGGTTGGTGACTACGCGGTGACGGGCGCGGCTTCGGCGAGTTCGAGCGCGCGGGCCTGGAGCGGGGTGGGCTCGGTGAGCTTGTCGAAGGGGGCGGTGGCGTCGTGTAGGCGGATCGTGTTCTGCGTCAGTGTGGCGAGCTCGGCGAGCAGGCTGCGGTAGCTGTGGCAGGGCTCGTTGGTGGCGGTGCGTTTGGTCTGGGCCTTGCGCTGGGCGGCGGGGGAGCGGGTGGCCTTGGCGACGGGGTCGGCCGGGATCGGCGGGTTGTCGTCCTTAAAGAGCAGGGGCGCCCAGGCCGCGCGTAGGTGCCAGGTCAGGTAGTAGGCGAGCATGCAGAGGAAGACGTGGGCGCGGACTCGGTCCTCGAGGCGGTGGTGGATCGGGCGGATCTCGAGCTCGGGGCCCTTGAACGTGCCAAAGGCCCGCTCGACCTGTTCAAGGCCCTTGTAGGAGCGCACGACCTCGGCGGTGGGCAGGCGCTCGGCGTCGGTGCTGGTGCGCAGCACGTAGATGCCGTCGAGTGCGGCCTCGGCGGCGATCTGGGGCTGCTTGCGCTCGAAGGTGAAGGTGGTGTCGGTGATCTGTAGTTCGAAGTGCTTTTTCATCCGGTAGCGCTTGACGGCCGGCCCGACGGCGAGGCCGATCTGGTCGGCGCCGGAGAGCGTGCCGCGCTGCACGCGCTCGGCGATCTCTGAAAGGCCGCGCTCGGTAGCGGCCAGCAGCTCGTCGCGCTTGCGCGTGCGCTCGGCGGCGACGAGCGGGTTGCGGCAGACGATCAGGCGCTCGCCGGGGTAGTCCTGGGGCGCTTCGATCTCGGCCAGGTCTTGCTCGTCAAAGAGCGAGAGCTGCAGCGCCCCATACTTGACGAGCTTGTTGATCTGCGGCGCCTTCAGCGCAGTGATCCAGTCGATCCCCTCGCTTGAACGCATCAGCTCGAGGTTGGCCTTGGTGACCATCCCGCGGTCAGAGACCACGACGATCGTCTCGAGGGCGAAGCGCGCCTTGAGCTTCTCTATCTGGGAGGGCAGCGTCTTGTCGTCGTGCAGCTCGCCCGAGAAGACCTCGACGGCGATCGGGCGGCCGGGCTTGTCGCAGAGCAGCCCGTAGATGATCTGCGGCGTGCCGCGCCGCCCGTCGCGCGAGTAGCCGAGCTTGGCCAGCGGGCAGCTGCGCCCCTCGAAGTAGGAAGAAGAGACGTCATAGAGAACCAGCTCGCCGTCTCGCAGGTGGCGGCGCGCGAGGCGATCCTCGATTCGCTGCTGACGCGCCAACAGCCAGTCCAGCGCCGCGTAGAGGTCGTCCTCGTCGGCACCGGCGACACCGAGTTCTGCCGCGAGCGTCGACTGCGACAACGAGCGCACCGTCGCTAGCTTGGAGCCCGGCGCGATCACCCGGCCGACGATCATCGCCATGCACAGGTCACGCTCGCGCGAGGGCATGCGGTCGAGCATCCGCGCCAGCTCCAGCCGTCGTGCCATCGCCAACGCCGCCTGCACGTGCCCGGCCGGCAGCGAGCGCTCGATCGAGAACGCCCCGCCGGCGGCGACGAGCACGTCGCCGCGCAACGTCGCCCGAACCGCGTCGATCACCTCCGGCGGCAGGTGCGAGAGGTTGGCCAGCGTCTGCTTCTTGACTTTGCCGCCCTCCCGGAAGGAACGCCGCAGCAGCGTTGTCGAGTATTCGCGCTCACCCACACGACGCCTGGTCGTGACCACGTGCATAGCGCCCGTCGGACGAGGACTGCGGCCCATAACGACAATCTACCCCAGCCATCAGACAGACAGTAGTGACCACACCCAACAAGCCAAGAACAGCCGCAATCCAACACCCCCACACCGATCCCACCCTCTATCGCCGCTGACTACGAGGGGAACTTCGGGCTAGCCCGCCGTGCGCGCGCGCCACCACTCGCGAGCGACGAGCGCGAGCAGGGCGGCTGCGAGCACCGAGGCAGCGACGCCGGCCCAGGTCGACCCGGTCCCGTAGACCGGGAGCAGCCGCTCCGCCGGGCCCCAGGGGGCGCTGGAGGCCGGCGCCCCGGTCCAGCCGTCGACGTCACCCCGGGCCAGGCCGACCGCCAGCCACCCGCTGGCCAGCAGGGTCAGGGCGCCCAGCGCCGAGCCCGTGCGGGGCGCGTGCCGCAGCCCCCAGGCGGCCAGCGCGGCGGCCGCCGGCAGCGCCGCGGCAAGATGCCGGCCCGGGAACCAGGAGCCGGACATCGTCGGGGCGGCGAAGGCCGCCGCCGCGACCTGACCGGCGCAGATCGCGAGCAGCAATGCGGCGGCGACCTCGGCGTCGAGCCGCTCGGGCGCCACGCGGGCCACCCGTGAGCGGCGCGAGCGCCACAGCAGCCAGGCCGCGAAGAAGCTCAGCGCGAGCACGGGCGCCCAGCGCAGCGAACCATGGTCGCGGTCGATCCACAGTCCCGCCAGCCGCGGCACGCGCTCCAGGTAGTCGAGCGGGAAGGCGGCACCGGTGGCGCTGGCCCCGGCGTCGGCGGCGTGGGGTGTGAGGCCGCCGAACAGGCGGTCGTTCAGGGTGAGGTAGAAGACCAGCGACCCGACCATCACCTCCATGGCGGCGATGGCCGCCATCCGCTGCCCCTGGCGCGCGGTCCAGCGCACGAGCTGCACCGCCACCGGGGCGGCGGGAAGCAGGTACTCGGGGCCGAGCCAGGGCAGCGCGGCGAGCAGCACGGTGGCGGTGACGGCGTGGCGCATCCGCGCGCGATCGCGCGCGCAAAGCGTCGCCAGCGCCGCACCGGCCAGCAACGCGCCCGCGGTGAGCTCGGGATAGACCGTCGCCGAGTAGGCAAGGGCGGGCGGGGAGAGGCCGGTGAGCAGCACCGCGGCCGTCGCCCACGGCTCCGGAACGATCCGGCGCGCGAGCACGGCGGCGAGCACGAAGCCGGCGGCCGCGACGGCGGCCAGGAAGAGCTCGACGACCTCGGCGCCGCCCAGCGCGTAGGCAGGCGCGATCAGGAGCGGGAACCCGACGCCCTGGGGCTCGTGGCGCCGGCCGAGCGTGAGGCGCCCCTGAGGGTGCAGGACCTTCGGGTAGAAGCCCGCATACGCTCGCGTGGCGTACTCGTCGGTGAGGTCGACGTCGGCGTCGGAGACGATGGACTCGGCGGCGAGCAGGTGGTGGGGCTCGTCGCCGCCGTACTCGGAGTCCTCGAAGGCGCGCACCCCGAGCGTCGCCGCGTAGGCGGCGAACAGGACCGCCCAGAGCGCGGCGAGCCGCAGCGGCTAGGCCCCCAGCGCGCGGGCGATGACCATCTGCTGGACCTCGTCGGTCCCCTCGCCGATCGTGAGGATCTTCGCGTCGCGGTAGAAGCGGCACACCGGGTACTCCTCGATGTAGCCGTATCCGCCGTGGATCTGGACCGCCTCCTCGGCGCAGCGCACCGCCAGGCGCCCTGTCTTGAGCTTGGCCTGCGCCGCGGTGAGCGTGAAGTAGCGGCCCCTGTCCTTCAGCAGCGCGGCCTTGTAGGTCAGCAGCCGCGCCGCCTCGATCTCGGTGGCCATGTCGGCGAGCTTGGTCTGGATGGCCTGGAACTTGGAGATCGGGCGGCCGAAGGCCCGGCGCTCCTTTGCGTAGGCGAGCGCCTGATCGAGCGCGCCCTGGGCCAGGCCGACGCCCATGGCGGCCACCCCGATGCGACCGATGTCGAGGATGTGCAGGAACTGCCGGAATCCCTGGCCCCGCGGGCCGAGCAGGTTCCCCTCGGGCACGCGGCAGTTCGTGAAGCTCAGCGGCCGGGTGTCCGACGCGTTCCAGCCCATCTTGCGGTAGGGCTCGCCCTGCTCGTAGCCGGGCGTCCCGTTGGCCACGATCAGGTTGGAGATCTCACTGCCTCGCGCTGCGCGCTCGTCACCCTTTCGCTCGTCGCCTGTGCGCGCGGTGATGCAGACCATGCCCGAGATGTCCGTTCCCGCGTTGGTGATGAACTGCTTGGCGCCGTCGATCACCCATGTGCCGTCCTCCAGGCGCGCGCGCGTCCGCGTGTTGCCCGCGTCCGAGCCCGCCTCGGGCTCGGTCAGGCCGAAGGCCCCGAGCCGGCGCCCGGCGGTCAGGTCGGGCAGCCACTCGCGCTTCTGCGCCTCGGATCCGAACAGGTAGACCGGCTGGGTCCCGAGCGAGGTGTGCGCGCACATCGTGATCGCCACGGAGGAGTCCACGCGCGTGAGCTCCTCGACCGCGATGGCGTAGGCCAGCGAGTCCCCGCCGGCGCCGCCGTACTCCTCGGGGAAGGGGATGCCCATCAGCCCCAGCTCGCCGAGCTTGGCCACGATCGCGTACGGGAAGCTCTTCGTGCGGTCGAGGTCCTCCGCCACCGGCGCCACCTCTCCCTCGGCGAAGTCGCGGACGGTGCGGCGGATCAGCTCGTGGTCGGGCGAGAGGTCGAAGTCCATCCGGCCATTCTGCCTCAGGGTCGCTCGTGGTCGATCTCGAAGATCGGCCCCGGTGGCATTCGGGTGACACCGGGCCGGCGAAGACCATGCCCGTATCTCGGCGCTCAGAGTTCGTCGGGAGAGCGCTCGCCGCCGGCGGCCAGCTCGACAAGCAACCGCACGCCGAAGCCCGTGCCGCCCTTGGCGGCGTAGGCCTTCCCCGTGTCCCACGCGACGCCGGCGATGTCGAGGTGGGCCCACGGGACGTCGCCGACGAACCGGTGGAGGAACTCGGCGGCCGTGATCGACCCGGCCTTGCGGTTCTCCACGGCGTTGACGATGTCGCCGTAGCGGCCCTTGATCTGCTCGGCGTACTCGGGGTGCAGCGGCAGGCGCCACACGAGCTCCCCCGAGCGCGCGCCCGCCTCGGCCACGGCGCCGCACCAGTCGTCGTCGGTCCCCATCAGGCCGGCGTGGGTGGCGCCGAAGGTGGTGACGATCGCCCCGGTGAGCGTCGCGACGTCCACGAGCCGCTCGGCCCCCTGCCCGACCGCATGAGCGAGGCAGTCGGCGAGCACGAGGCGCCCCTCGGCGTCGGTGTTGATGACCTCGATCGTCGTGCCGGTGCTGGCGCGCACGATGTCGCCGGGCTTCATCGCGTGTCCCGAGGGGAGGTTCTCGGTCGCCCCGATGACGCTGACGAGCCGCACGGGCAGCCCGAGCCGTGCAATCGCGCCGGTGGCCTCGAGCACGGCCGCGCCGCCCGACATGTCGAACTTCATGTCGCTCATCTTCGCGCCGGGCTTGATCGAGATCCCGCCCGAGTCGAACGTGACCGCCTTGCCGACCAAGCCCAGCACGGGGCCCCTCGCGTCCGCGGCCTCGTGGCGCAGGGTGATGAGCTGCGGTTCCTCGTGCGTGCCGCGCGCCACGCCGGCGAACGCCCCCATCCCGGCGGCCTCGATCTCCGCTCGGCCCATGACCTCGACGGAGAGGGCATCGTGCTCGGCGGCGAGCGCCCGGGCGCGCTCGGCCAGCCGCCGCGGCGTCATGTCGTTGGCCGGGGTGTTCTGGAGGTCGCGCGCGGCGTTGGCCGCCTCGGCGACCACGTGCCCGCGCGCGACCGGCGCGCTCACGTCGTGGTGCGCGGAGACGCTCAAACGCTCGACGGCCCGCCTTTCCTCGTCCTCGTCGCCGCCGCTCTTGTAGGCGCGGAAGTCGTATGCGGCCATGATGGTGCCCTCCACCACGCCTTTGGCGTGAGCGTCGGAGAGGTGGTGGGGGAGCTCCCAGCACAGGTGCCGCGCGCCCAGCTCTGCGGCCCGCGCCTGCACGTCGGAGGCGGCCACGCGGGCGCGCTCGGGGTCGAACTGGTCTCGCCGGCCGAGCCCGGCCAACACGTAGCGGCGACCCTGGGCGTGGGTGACGGCCAGCTTGCGGAACGCGTGGCGGGCCTCGCCCGCGTCGATCAGCGCCTGCAGCGCCCCGCCCTCGACGTCGTGCGCGACACCCTCGTCCTCGAAGATGCCAACCGCAATCGTGTCTGCCCCAGTGTCCGCGGGCGCGTCGGTTGTTGCGGTGACGTCCATGTCCGTAGCCGGATACTAGAGTCTTCGGCATGCCAAACACCGTGATACTCAGCGCCGCCAGGACCCCAGTGGGGAAGCTCGGAGGCGGCCTCTCCTCTCTGCATCCCACCGAGCTCGGCGGCCTCGCGATCGAGGCCGCGCTCGAGCGCGCCGGCGTAGAGCCGGAGCAGGTGGAGCACGTCGTGATGGGCCAGGTGCTCCAAGCCGGGCAGGGGCAGATCCCCTCGCGTCAGGCCCAGATCCACGCGGGCATCCCCAAGGAGGTCTCTTCGGAGACCATCAACAAGGTCTGCGCTTCGGGGCTCCGCGCCGCCGGCATCCTCGACACGGCAATCCGCGCGGGCGACCTCGAGGTCGGGGTGGGCGGTGGCATGGAGTCGATGTCGCAAGCGCCCTACCTGATGGCCAGCGCCCGCTTCGGCTACCGCATGGGCGACGGGCAGCTGCTCGACGCCATGGTCCACGACGGGCTCACGAACCCCTTCTCGGGCAAGCACATGGCCCAGGAGGCCTCCGAGGTCGCCGAGGAGCTCGAGATGACGCGCGCCGACATGGACCGCTGGGCATTGCGTTCCCACCAGCGGACGCTCGCCGCCACAGACGAGGGCCGCCTGCCCGAGGAGATCGTCCCGGTCACCGTGAAGGGGCGCAAGGGCGACAGCGTCGTCGAGGTCGACGAGTCCCCGCGGCGCGACGCCACGCTGGAGTCGCTGGCCAAGCTCCCGCCGATCTTCAAGAAGGACGGCAGCCACACGGCGGGGAACTCACCGGGCGTCAACGACGGTGCCGGCGCCCTGGTGGTCGCCTCCGAGCAGTGGGCGGAGCGCAACGGCAAGGACGTGCTGGGAGCGATCGTCGCGCAGGCCGCCGTGGCCGACGACTTCGCCTACCTGGCGCGCACGCCGGGCAACGCCGCGAAGGTCGCGCTCGAGAAGGCCGGCCTGCAGCCGGGTGATATCGACCTGTGGGAGATCAACGAGGCCTTTGCCTCGGTCACGCTGAACGCGATCCGGATGCTGGGAATCGACGACGAGCGCGTGAACGTCAACGGCGGCGCAGTCGCCATCGGCCATCCCATCGGCGCCTCCGGGGCGCGCATCCTCAGCGCGATGCTGCACGAGCTACGCCGCCGCGGCGGCGGCTACGGCTGCGCGGCGATCTGCTCGGGCGGCGGCCAGGGCGATGCCGTGATCGTCAAGGTGTGACCCGCCCGCGGCTGCTCGAACCGCCACCGGGCGGGGGTGCCGACCGCCGTCCCGAGGAGAGGGGCGCCGCCTTCTTCGACCTCGACCGCACCCTCATGGCCGGGTCGTCGGCGTTCCAGTTCGGGCGCGCGGCGTACCAGGCGGGGCTCGTGTCGCGCCGGCGGCTGGCGGCCGACGCCTGGGAGAACCTGCGCTTCCGCCTGCGGGGCTCGACCGACTCGGGGACCGACGCCCTGCGGGCGCGGATCGGCGAGTTGCTCACCGGCGTGAGCGTGCGCGATCTCCAGCGCCTCGCGCCCGGCGTGCTCGCGGGTGTCCTGCCGCGGCTGTATCCCCAGATGCTCGAGATCGCCTATGGGCACCAGGACGCGGGGCGCCCGGTGATCATCTGCACCGCCGCGTCGCAGGAGATGGCCGACCTGCTGGCGATCGTGCTGACCTTCGACGGCGCAGTGGGGTCGGTGTCGGAGATCGTGGACGGGCGCTACACCGGCCGTCCCGGCGGGCCCTTCACGTATCGCGACGGCAAGGCCGAGGCCATCCGCGACCTCGCCGTGCGCGAGAGCATGGACCTCGCCGCCTCGTGGGCCTACTCGGACTCGGAGTCCGACCTGCCGATGCTGCGGGCGGTCGGGCACCCGGTGGCGGTCAACCCGGACGCCGAGCTGGCCCGGGTCGCCCGCGAGGAGGGCTGGGAGGTCCTGCGCTTCGAGCGGCTCGGCCCGCGCATGCGGATGGCGGTCGTCGCGCTGGGCGCGGCGGTGCTCGGCGGTGCCGGCACACTGGCCGCGCGCAGGGCAGCGCCTTGAGCCTGCACGAGCTCACGCCCGAGCAGCAGGAGATCCGTGCGCTCGCGCGCCGTTTCGCCGAGGAGCAGATCGCGCCGCACGCCGCCACATGGGATCGCGAGCACGCCTTCCCCCGCGACGTCCTGGCCCGGCTCGGCGAGCTGGGGCTGATGGGCGTCTGCGTGCCCGCCGAGCACGGCGGCGCGGGAGCCGGCTTCCTCGCCTACGTGCTCGTGCTCGAGGAGCTCTCGCGCGGCGACGCCGGTCTCGGGGTCACCGTCGCCGTCCACACGAGCGCGGGCACGCTGCCGATCCTCGCCCACGGGACGCCCGAGCAGGTCGAGCGCCACGTCCCCCCGCTGGCGGCCGGCGAAGAGGTCGCGGCCTTCGCGCTCACCGAGCCCGGCGCGGGGTCGGACGCCGGGGCGCTGCGGACCACGGTCCGCGACGGCCGCGTCACGGGCACCAAGCAGTGGGTCACGAACGGCTCCTTCGCCTCCACCTTCGTCGTCTTCGCCCGCGATGCCGAGACGGGAGTCGGCGTCCACCTCGTGCGTGCCGGAGCCGAGGGCTTCGCGGTCACCCGCGAGGAGCAGAAGCTCGGCCTGAACTCCTCCTCCACTGCCGACCTGTCCTTGCAGGCCACCCCCGCGGAGCCCCTCGGCGCGCCCGGGACCGGCATGCGGATCGCGCTCGCCACCCTCGACGGCGGGCGCATCGGCATCGCCGCACAGGCGGTGGGGATCGCGCAGGCCGCGCTGGACCTGGCGACGGCGTACGCGAAGGAGCGCCACGCGTTCGGCGGCCCGATCGCGCGCTTCCAGGCCATCCAGCACAAGCTCGCCGACATGCAGACCGAGATCGAGGCGGCGCGCGCGCTGACCTGGCGCGCCGCCCGCTTGAAGGAGGCGGGGCGCCCGCACGCCGTCGAGGGGGCGCAGGCCAAGCTGTTCGCCAGCCGCGTCGCGCGCACCCAGACGTCGGAGGCGATCCAGGTCCTCGGCGGCTACGGCTACACCAAGGAGTTCCCCGCCGAGCGCTACTACCGCGACGCGAAGATCACCGAGATCTACGAGGGGACCTCCGAGATCCAGAAGCTCGTCATCGCCCGCGCACTGCTGGGCGAGGCGATGCGGGGCACCTGACCTCCCGCGGGCCTACAATCGCCCGATGGCGACCGAGCCGAGGGAGCTCACCGATCTCGAGCGCTGGCGTGAGCGCTACGTCGTCACGCCGGAGCGCCCGAGCTCCTTCACCACCCTGTCGGGCGAGCCGATCCGGCCGCTCTACACCGACGCAGACCTGCCCGCAGACCCCGACGAGGCCATTGGCCTGCCAGGCGAGTATCCGTTCACGCGCGGGGTCTACCCGAGCATGTACCGCGGGCGCCTATGGACGATGCGCCAGTTCGCGGGCTTCGGCACGGCGGAGGAGACCAACGAGCGCTTCCGCTACCTGCTCGACCACGGGCAGACCGGTCTCTCCACCGCCTTCGACATGCCGAGCCTGATGGGCTACGACTCTGACCATGTCCGCTCGCTGGGGGAGGTGGGCCGCGAGGGCGTCGCGATCGACACGCTCGACGACATGCAGGCGCTGTTCGCGGGCATCGATCTCGGCGCGGTCAGCGTCTCCATGACGATCAACGCCCCGGCGGCGATCATGATGGCCTACTACGTCGTGGCCGCCGAGGAGCAGGGCGTGAGCGCCGACCGCCTGGCGGGCACGATCCAGGCCGACATCCTCAAGGAGTACATCGCCCAGAAGGAGTGGTGCTTCCCGATCGACCCGGCGATGCGCCTGCTCGGCGACATGATCGAGTGGTGCGCGAGGGCGATGCCGCGCTGGCACCCGGTCTCGATCTCCGGCTACCACATCCGCGAGGCCGGTTCGACCGCCGCGCAGGAGCTGGCCTTCACGCTCAGGGACGGGCTGACCTACGTCGAGCAGGCGGTCGCGCGCGGGCTCGACGTCGATGACTTCGCGCCGCGGCTGAGCTTCTTCTTCAACGCCCACATCGACTTCTTCGAGGAGATCGCGAAGTACCGCGCGGCCCGGCGGATCTGGGCGCGCGAGCTGCGCGAGACCTTCGGCGCGCGCGATCCGCGGTCGTGGCTGATGCGCACCCATGTGCAGACCGCCGGGGTGTCGCTGACCGCCCAGCAGCCGCTCAACAACATCGTCCGCACCGCGATCGAGGCGCTGGCCGGCGTGCTCGGCGGCACGCAGTCGCTGCACACCAACTCCTACGACGAGGCGCTCGCGCTCCCCACCGAGGACGCGGTCCGGATCGCGCTGCGCACCCAGCAGATCATCGCCCACGAGACGGGTGTGACCAACACGATCGACCCGCTCGGTGGCGCCTACTTCGTCGAGGCTCTCACCGACGAGCTCGAGGGCCGCGCCTACGAGTACTTCGCCAAGATCGACGAGCTCGGCGGGATGGTGGAGGCGGTCAAGCGCGGCTTCCCCCAGCGCGAGATCGCCGACGCGGCCTTCGAGCTCCAGCGCGAGTACGAGGCCGGCGAGCGTACGCTCGTCGGCGTCAACGACTTCACCGAGGGCGAGGGCGGCGAGCTCCGGTTGCACGGCGTCGACCCGGCGCTCGAGGGCAAGCAGATCGGGCGGGTGCAGGCGGTGCGCGCCCGCCGGGACGCCTCCGCCGTGGAGCGCACGCTGGCCGAGCTCCGTGACGCCGCCGGCCACGAGGACCGCAACCTCATGGACAACCTTTTGGCCTGCGCCCGCGTACACGCCACCGAGGGCGAGATCGTCGAGAGCCTTCAGTCGGTGTTCGGCACGTACACCGAGACCCCCGTCTTCTGAACCTCCGGAGAGCCGATGCGCAAGCTGCTGGTGGCGGTCCTCGTGACCGCCGTGGTGGCGGCCCTGGCCGCCCCCGCCGTGGCCGCCACGGTGTCCGTGAAAGTGGGCGACAACTACTACGTGCGCTCCAAGGGCGTGCCGAACGTCACCGTGAGCCGCGACACGTCGGTCGTCTGGCGCTTCAGGGGCACCCAGCCGCACAACGTCACCGTGAGCAGGGGCCCGGCGAAGTTCCGTTCGAAGACCAAGAGCTCGGGCACCTACCGCCGCACGGTCACCCGCGCCGGGACCTACACGATCTACTGCTCGATCCACGGCGCGTCGGAACAGAAGATGAAGCTGGTCGTCCGCTAGGACGTAGACTGCCGCCGCGATGGCAGCGGCGGGCACCAACCGCAAGATCCGTGTGGTCGTGGCCAAGCCGGGTCTCGACGGGCACGACCGCGGGGCGAAGATCATCGCGCGGGCGCTGCGCGACGCGGGGATGGAGGTCATCTACACGGGCCTGCACCAGACGCCCGAGCAGATCGTGGAGACCGTGCTGCAGGAGGACGCCGACGCCGTCGGCCTGTCCATCCTCTCCGGCGCCCACATGACGCTGGTCCCGAAGGTGGTCGAGCTGCTGCGCGCGCAGGACGCCGGCGACGTGCTGGTCACCGTGGGCGGGACGATCCCGGCCCAGGACATCGCCGAGCTCAAGGAGCTCGGCGTGGCCGAGGTGTTCACCCCGGGCGCGCCCACCCAGGCGATCATCGACTTCCTCAACGGCGCCGTGACGCCCTAGTTGCCCGTCACCGCAATTGACTGACAAGTCAATCGGGCAGCCCGATGAGTAGGATGCGAACGCTCGTTCCGCCACAGGAGGCCAATTCCTCGTGAAGATCTGCGTCCTCGTCAAAGAGGTCCCGGACGCCGCCGTCGAGAAGCGCATCAACGCCTCGACTGGCCGTCTCGACCGCAGCGGCGAGAAGAACCTGAACCCGTTCGACACACACGCCATCGAGGCGGCCATGCAACTCAAGGAGGGAGGCGACGTCGAGGTCGAGGAGGTCGTCGCCGTGACCATGGGGCCGGAGACCGCGGCGCGTGCGCTCCACAAGGCCGTCTCGCTGGGGGCCGACCGCTCCGTGCACCTGACCGACGAGGCCCTCGCCGGCTCCGACGTCAACGGCACGGGGTACGCGCTCGCCCAGGTGCTGGCCCAGGAGAGCCCGGACCTCGTGCTCCTGGGCCAGCAGTCCGACGACGGCGAGTGCTACACGATCGGCGCGGTGGTGGCCGACCACCTGAAGATGCCCTCGCTGACCCAGGTCATCAAGATCGAAGTGCAGGAGGGCCGGCTCAGCTGCGAGCGCCAGGCCGAGTATGGCTACGACACGGTGCAGGTGCAGATGCCCGCCGTCATCTCCGTCGGTGACGCGATCAACGAGCCGCGCTATCCGTCGCTGAAGGCGATCATGGGGGCCAAGAAGAAGCCGCTCGAGACGCTCGCCACCGGTGACGTGGGCATCGAGGCCGACCGCGTCGGCTTCGACAACGCGCGCGCCCACTGCACCGACTTCAAAGCTCCGCCCGAGAAGTCCGCGGGACAGATCATCGAGGACGAGGACACCAACGAGACGGTCGAGAAGGTCGTCGCCTGGCTTGACGAGAGGAAGCTCCTGGCATGAGCGGGATCCTGGTCTACGCGCTCCACTACGAGGGTGCCATCAACAAGAACTCGCTCGGCGCCGTCTCCGAGGGCGCCAGGCTCGCCGGCGAGCTCGGCACCGAGTGCCACGCGATCGTCGTCGGCTCCAAGGACGGTCTGACCGACGAGCTGTGCGGCTCGCTCGGGAACTACGGCGCGTCCAAGGTGTTCCGCGTCGAGGGGCCCGAGGGCCTCGCCCAGCCCGTGGTCGACGCGATGGCCAAGGTCATCACCGACAAGGGCCACGCCTACGCACTGTTCGGCGGCGGCCTGCTCGGCTTCGAGATCGGGGCCGGCCTGACCGCGCGCCTGGACGCCGGCGTGTGCATGGAGGTCACCAGCGTGCGCGTGGAGGACGGCAAGCTCGTGGCGGAGCGCCCGATCCTGCAGGACTCGCAGATCTCCGACGTGCACTACCGCTCGGCCGTCGGCGTGATCATCGGGCGCCTGAACGCCTTCGAGGCGAGCGAGTCCCGCTCGGGCGCGGCCGCCGTCGAGGACGTCGACGTCGACTTCGCCGAGCACTCGCTCAGGGCCACGATGGTCCAGCGTGGCGAGCAGCGCGGCGCCGACGTGAACATCGAGGACGCCGACATCCTCGTGGCCGGCGGTCGCGGACTCGGCAAGGCCGAGGGCTTCGAGGCGCTCGAGGAGCTCGCCGGCGCGCTCGGCGGTGCCGTGGCCGCCACGCGCGCGGTCGTGGACGCCGGCTGGTACTCCTACTCGGCCCAGATCGGGCAGACCGGCAAGACGGTCGCACCCAAGCTCTACCTGGCGGCCGGCATCTCGGGCGCGATCCAGCACAAGGTCGGCATGCAGAGCTCGGAGAACATCGTGGCGATCAACAAGGACGCCAACGCCCCGATCTTCGAGTTCTCCGACCTGGGGATCGTGGGCGACCTCAACAAGATCGTCCCCAAGCTCACCGAGGCCCTGAAGGCCAAGAAGGGCGGCTGATGCTGCGGGCGCCCAGCGAGTTCCCGCCGCCGGTGGACTCCGCTGAGGAGTTCATCGGCCCGCCCGGCGATCCCGAGGACGAGCGGATCGAGGTCGGAGTCGCCATCGTCGGCGGCGGCCAGGCGGGGCTCGCGTGCGCCATCCGGCTCCTGCAGCTGCTCGAGGACGACCCGGAGCTAACCGAGCAGCTCGGCGAGGTGCCGGTGGCCGTGCTGGAGAAGGGCAAGGTGGCCGGCGCCCACCAGCTCTCGGGCGCGGTGCTGAACCCCTCCTCGATCCGTGATCTGTTCGGAGACCTCGGTCCGGGCGACTGGCCCCACTACGGCGAGGTCGACGGCGAGAGCGTGCATTTCATGCTCAACGCCAGACGGGCGATCAAGCTCTGGCCTGTCCCCCCGCCGTTTCGCAACCACGGCAACTACGTCATCTCGGTCGCCGAGCTCAACCGCTGGCTGGCGGAGCGCGCGGAGGAGGCGGGCGCCTACGTCCTCTCCGAGACGGTGGGCGCGAAGCTGCTCGTGGAAGACGGCCGCGTCCTCGGCGTCCGCACCGGCGACAAGGGGCGCGACAAGCAGGGCGGCGAGAAGTCGAACTTCGAGCCCGGCTCCGACGTGATGGCCAAGGCGACGGTGCTCGCGGAGGGCTGCTGGGGCCACCTGACCGGCGCGGCCCTGAAGGCGCTCGGTCTGGCGGCCGCGGACCCGCAGGTCTGGGCGCTCGGGGTCAAGGAGGTCTGGGAGGTTCCCCAGCCGCTTCAGAAGGTCATCCACACGCTCGGCTGGCCCCTGCGCCCGCAGGCGCGCTACAAGGAGTTCGGGGGCTCCTGGATCTACGGCATGAACCGCGAGGGCGAGGCGCCGAAGGTGTCGATCGGCTTCGTGGCCGGCCTGGACTGGACCGACGCACGGCTGTCTCCCCACGACCTGCTGCAGGAGTTCAAGCTGCACCCGCTCGTCCGCCGGATCCTCGAGGGGGGCAAGCGCGTGGGCTGGGGCGCCAAGGCGATCCCCGAGGGCGGCTATTGGGCGATGCCGAAGCTGCACGCCCCCGGCGTGGTGCTCTGCGGCGACTCCGCGGGCATGGTCAACGTGCCCAGGCTCAAGGGCATCCACTACGCGATCCGCTCGGGCATGCTCGCCGCGGAGACGATCTACGCGCAGCTCAAGGTCGGCTCGAGCGACTTATCGGCCTACGAGGAGGCGGTCTACGACTCCGAGATCGGCAGGGACCTGTGGGAGTCGCGCAACATGAAGCAGCCCTTCGCGCGCGGCCTCATCGTGGGCGGCGCGATCTCGAACGCGATGGTGATGACCAAGGGCCGCTTCCCGGGGGGCCACTGGCCGACGCACCCCGACGCGGAGAGCCCGCTGTTGATGACCGACCGTCACAAGCGCTACCCCAAGCCCGACGGCAGGTACACCTTCGACAAGCTCTCGGGCGTCTTCCTCACCGGCAACGCGACGCGCGACGACGCGCCCAACCACATCCGGATCCAGCGCAACGTCTCGCGCGAGGTGGCGGAGGCGTGGCGGTGGATGTGCCCGGCCGCCGTCTACGAGGTGCCCGAGGACGCGCCAGAGCACGGCAACGTCGACCTCACCATCAACCCCTCGAACTGCGTGCAGTGCGGCGCGATCACCGCGAAGGGCGGCCGCCTGACCCCGCCGGAAGGCGGCGACGGCCCGCTGTACCAGATCACCTGACGGCCGCGCGGCGCAACTCGGGCGGATGCCGCGCGTTAAGTGCGGTCCATGCGCCGATTCGCGCTACCAGTCGCCGTGCTCGCCCTGCTCGCCTCCGCGACCTCCGCCGGCGCCGCCCAGAACGCGTGGCTCGTGGAGTGCGGGTCCGCTCTGGGGCAGGCGGACCGGTTCGCGGAGTTCAAGGGCCGGATGCGGGCGATCCCCGGCGCCGAGCGGCTGCTGATGCGCTTCACGCTGCAGATGCGCGACGAGGGCTCGCCGCGGTGGCGGGCCCTGCCGCCCCTCGTCCTCGGGCGCTGGATGTCCAGCGATCCGGCCGTGTCGCGCTACGTCTACACCAAGCGCGTCGAGAACCTCGTGGCGCCGGCCGGCTACCGCGCCGTCGTGCGGTTCCGCTGGCTCGACGAGCGTGGCCGGCGGCTCGCCGCCGGCCGGGCGGTCTCGCCCGCGTGCCTCCAGGCCGACCTGCGCCCCAACCTGCACCCGCTCGACATCCGGGTCCAACGGGGCCCCGCGGCGGCGCGGGCGACCTACGTGATCCCGGTGGCCAACAGGGGCCGCACCGCGGTCGACGCCTTCGAGCTCGTTCTGACGGTCGACGGGCAGGCGCTCCCGCTGCAAAGCGTCGATGCGATGGCGCCGGGCGAGCGCCGGGTCGTGATCGTCGAGGGCCCGCGCTGCCAGCCCGGCTCGAGCCTGGCGGTGGACCTCGATCCCAGCGGCGCCGTCGACGAGCGCGTCGAGGTCGACAACCGCCTCACCCGGCCGTGCCCGACGCTCTCCTGAGCAAGCCGGCGAGTGGAAGAAGCCGCGCTGCTGTAGCTCCGGCATCCGGATGCCGATCCTGATGGTGGCTCTACACTCGAATCCATGAAGACCGACATCCATCCGGAGTACGTCGAGGCTCACGTCCGCTGCACGTGCGGGAACGAGTTCACGACGCGCTCGACGAAGCCGCAGCTCCACGTGGAGATCTGCTCCAACTGCCACCCGTTCTACACCGGCAAGCAGAAGCTGGTCGACACCGGCGGCCGAGTGGAGCGCTTCCAGCGCCGGGCCGCCCGCCGCTCCGGCGCCGGCCGCGGCTAGCCGGACAAGAGTCTCGTGACCGAGGACACCCGCTCGCCAGACGGCGCGCTGACGGCGCAGAGGGATGCGCCCGTCGGCGGGCAGGCCGTCCTCGAGGGCGTGATGATGCGCGGCGTCTCGACCTGGGCGGTCGCCGTGCGCGCACCCCTGCCCGAGCAGCTCGGCGACGACGGCGAGGGGCTCGCGGCCGGGGAGGCCGCGCGCGGCGAGATCGCCGTGCAGTCCTTCCCGCTGGTGTCCTGGACCAAGCGCCATCGCGCTCTGCGCTGGCCGGTCATCCGCGGGGTGGTGGCGCTCGTGGAGTCGCTGGTCATCGGCTTCAGGGCGCTCGGCATCTCCGCCAACGCGCAGCTCGGCGAGGAGGAGGAGCCGATCTCCGGGGGCATGTGGGCCGGCACCGTCGTGGCCGCCCTCGCCCTGGCGATCGGGCTGTTCTTCGTCTTGCCCGTGGGGGTCACCAGCCTGTTCAAGGAACAGCTGGGCTCGGCGTTCTTGTTCTGGCTCGTCGAGGGCCTCCTGCGCACCGCGATCTTCCTCGGCTACCTGTGGCTGCTCTCGCGCCTGCGCGACCTGCGGCGGGTCTTCGAGTACCACGGGGCCGAGCACAAGGTGATCTCCACCTACGAGGCCGGCGAGGCCCTGACGCCCGAGAACGCCCGGCGCTACTCGCGCCTGCACCCGCGCTGCGGGACGAGCTTCCTGCTGATCGTGATGATCGTGGCCATCTTCGTGTTCGCCCCGCTGGGGTTGCCGGCGTGGTACCTGCTGGTGGCCTCGCGCATCCTCGGCGTGCCGCTGATCGCGGGGCTCTCCTTCGAGGTCATCAAGTGGGCGGGCCGCAACCGCCGCAAGCCCTGGGTGCGCTCGGTGATGTGGCCCGGCATGCAGCTGCAGAAGCTGACGACGCGCGAGCCCGACCTCGACCAGCTCGCCGTCGCCATCGCCGCGATGGAGGCCGTCCTCGCCGTCGAGGACCCGCGGGGGGCGAGCGAGGAGGACCGGGTCGGCATGGAGGTCGTCGCGTAGTCGGGTAGCTCCTAGACTCGCGGCGCGATGATCGAGCAGCTCGTCGAGCAGATCGAGGCGCGGTTCCAGGACGTGCAGGCGCAGATGTCGGACCCCGAGGTGATCTCGGACCGGCTGCGCTACGCCGAGGCCGGCCGCCAGTTCAACCAGCTCGCCCCGGCGGCTCGCCTGGCCGAGCAGTGGCGCCACACGAAGTCGGACGTCGAGGGCGCGCAGGAGATGCTCGCGGAGAGCGGCGAGGATGCCGAGCTGCGCGAGGAGCTCACGCGCTCGCGCCGGCGGCTCGCCGAGCTCGAGGAGGAGATCCGGATCGCGATGGTCGAGCGCGACCCGAACGACGACAAGGACGTCATCGTCGAGATCCGGGCGGGCGCCGGCGGCGACGAGGCGAGCCTGTGGGCGGGCGACCTGTACCGGATGCTCACCCGCTACGCCGAGCGGCTCGGGTTCAAGACCGACATCCTGAGCGCTTCCGACGGCTCCTACACCTTCGAGGTCCGCGGGACGGGCGCCTTCTCGGTGTTCAAGTTCGAGGGCGGCACCCACCGGGTGCAGCGCGTTCCCGAGACCGAGTCCCAGGGGCGCATCCACACCTCGACGGCGACCGTGGCCGTGCTCCCGGAGGCCGAGGACGTCGACGTCGAGATCGACCCCAACGACCTCGAGATCGACGTCTACCGCTCCTCGGGCCCGGGCGGCCAGTCCGTCAACACCACCGACTCGGCGGTGCGCATCACCCACAAACCGACGGGTCTCGTGGTCTCGATGCAGGACGAGAAGTCCCAGCTGCAGAACCGCGAGAAGGCGATGAAGGTGCTGCGCGCGCGCCTGTACGACGCCATGCTCGCCGAGCAGCAGGCCGAGCTGGCCGCCGACCGGCGCTCCCAGGTCGGCTCGGGCGAGCGGGCGGAGAAGATCCGCACCTACAACTTCCCCGAGCGCCGGGTCACCGACCACCGAGTCAAGCTCACGGTCCACAACCTCGAGCAGGTGCTGGCCGGCGAGCTCGACGAGCAGACGGCGGCCCTCCAGGACGCCGAGAAGCGCGCACGGCTCGACGCCGCGGCCGCTGAGTGAGCGTGGCCCGCGCCCTCGGCCGCAGCAGCGTCGCCGACGCGCTCGACTCGGCGGTGATCGCGCTGACCGCGGCCGGGTGCGACACGCCGCGGCTCGATGCCGAGCTGCTCCTCGCCGAGGCGCTGGGCGTGGACCGCGCGGCGCTGATCGCCGATCCCGGACGGGGCATCGATCCGGGGCCGGCCCGGCGCTTCGCCGAGCTCGCGCGGCGCCGCCGCGAGCGCGAGCCGGTGGCCTACATCCTCGGGCGCAAGGGCTTCCGGACAATCGAGCTCGAGGTGGACGGCCGCGTGCTGATCCCGCGGCCGGAGACCGAGCACGTCGTCGAGGCCGCGCTCGACCTCCCCGCGGGCGCGCGGGTGGCCGACGTGGGCACGGGCTCGGGGGCGATCGCGCTCGCGCTCAAGGCCGAGCGTCCCGACCTCGCCGTGCTGGCCACGGAGGCGAGCCGGGATGCGCTGGCCGTCGCCCGCGCCAACGCCCGGCGGCTGCGCCTCGACGTGGACCTGCGCGCGGGCGACCTGCTCGACCCCGTCGACGGGCCGCTCGACGCCGTGCTCTCCAACCCGCCCTACGTCGCACAGGGCGACCTCCCGGGGCTGGCGCCGGAGATCGTGCGCTACGAGCCGGCCGAGGCGCTCGTGGCGGGCGCCGACGGGCTCGCGGTGCTGCGCCGCCTGGTCCCCGCCGCGGCGGCGCGGGGCGCGGGCCTGCTCGCGCTGGAGGTGGGAGAGGGCCAGGCCGTTGCGGTCGCCCGGCTCGTGCGCGCGGTGGGTTACCTCGAGGTGGAGGCGCGGCGCGACCTCGCCGGGATCGAGCGCGTGGTCGTGGGGCGTGGCGAGCCCGGCTGACGCGGAGGCGTTCGCCGCGTGCATGGAGACCGGCGGGGTGGCCGTGTTCCCCTCCGACACCGTGTACGGGCTGGCCT
>DASQFQ010000124.1:0-4799 GCA_035633075.1 Solirubrobacteraceae bacterium
CACATGGCCGCGCTGGGAGCCAACTTCCTCAGACCCGACCGCAAGAACGAACCGCGCCGCCACGGATCGCTGGGCCCCGTGCGCCAATGGATCGAGTCGGTGTTCTGAACCTGCAAAGGCCAACTCACCCTCGAAGCCCACGGCGGACGCACCTCGAGGGCCTCTGCACCCGCGTCGCGCTCAGGCTGCTCGCGCTAGCCGCAGGCCTCCTCCACAACCACCACAACGGTGACCCCAGCCGGCACTTCGCCGCCTACGGCCACTGAAACGGAATCAACCATCTAGCCCCGCGGCCACAGCGCGCGGGCCACCACCGCCGCGGCCGCGAGCACCGCGATGCCCGCCACCGCGGCCCACGGGGTGTCGCCGACGGTCACCGCGCCGTCGTCGTGCTGGCGGATGCCGCGCGGATCGAAGCGCCCCACGGCGGACTGCTCGAGCTCGAGCCTCGCGAGTGAGCGCAGGAAGCCGTGGGTGACGATCACGTGGATGCGCGACTGGGTGTGCGAGTAGACGAACCTGGTGAACAGCGTCGCGATCGCCGGGTAGAAGCTGCGGACCTCCACCTCGACGTGAACCTTCGCCTGCCCGGGCTCGGCTGACGGGAGCCGGCGGACGTCGATCTCCAGGTAGCCGTCGCCGCTCCGGCCGCGCGGCGACACGAGCAGCCCGTCCTTGATCCGCCAGCGCACGATGCCGCGGTCGGCGATCGTTTCGTACTCGGGCGCGAGGAAGCGCAGGAGCACGAACGGCCGGCCGATGAGGACGACCGCGCGCTCCGTTTCTGTGTAGGTGACCCGGATCAGCCCGAGGGTCACGCGCGACAGGTACTTCCAGTAAGTGCGGGCGAGCCGCTCGAGGTACATCGGGTTCCACATGCACTCGAGCTCTTCGGCCGGGAGCGTGAGGTCCGCCGCCTGGATCGAGCGCACCGCCCCGCGCTCGTCCATCACCGTGTGCTCCTCGGGGTCGCGGATCACCGCGTCGGCGACGCGCCGCTCGCGGCGTCGGTTGAGCAGCCTGGTCACGGCCTTGACGATAAGGGCCGAGGCACCCTGCGGTCGTAGCATCCATCCCGATGGACGCGGGCCTCGAGGCGCACCGCCGGCACCTGACCGCGCTGCGCGAGGCCTGCGCGCACCGGCCGGCGGCCCACGGCCCTCAGCTCGCAGCGCTCGACCGCTTCCTCGCGCTCGCCGGCGATCACCATGACCTGCGCGGCTACCGGTGCAGCGGTGGGGACCTGTTCGAGCTCACGCGCGCGGGCGGGTGGTCAGCGACACGCCAGCAGCCCCGGCTCGAGTGCCGCCACGCGACCGGCGACGCCCTCGTCGGTCTCGAGGAAGAGGACCCGCACTCGCGCAAGTGTCCCGGTCCCGGCGGGCCCGTCAAGGCGCGCCTCAGCGCAGGGCGACCGCGCCGAGCCGACCGCTCTCGGCGAAGCCGAGTGCGCGGGCCGCGGCCGCGGTGAGGTCCCACTCGGCCCCCGGTGTGAACGGGCCGCGGTCGACCACCGGCACGACGAGCGTTCGACCCCGGTAGTGCAGCGCGACACTGGTGCCGCACGGGAGCCGGCGGTGGGCGACGCCGAGAAGGCCGCGGCTCAGCCGGGTGCCGCACGCGGTGCGCCTGCCGAACAGGCCCGGCCCGTACCAGGTGGCGAGGGCCCGGCGATAGACGGTCAGCGGCAGCTCGGGCGACGCGGTGGCCGCGCCGGCCGCGCTGTCACGAGCGAGCACCGCGCGGGTCTGGTGGCGGCCGCTGTGGCGCGGGCGCCAGCTCGCGACGAAGGAGCCGTCTGAGGCCACAGTCGTGGCTGCCTCAGGCACCCAGGCCGAGCTGAGGGGGTCGAAGCGCTCGATCGTGACGGCGCGTCCGGCGTCGCCGCGATCCAGGGTGCCCCGGAAGCGAACCGCGCGGCCGAGCAGCACCTGCCCGCCGCCGGAGAGTGCGAAGGAGCTGGGCGCGAGGGCCGGGCTCCCACCCGTCGGGGGGGACGTGGCCTGCGCCCCGGCCGTGGCAGGGAGGCACGCGCCGAAGGCGGCGATCACCGGCAGAAAACGAAGGATGCGGATCGTCATGTGCGATCTCTGGCGCCTGCGAGGTGAGCTGTCGGGCTCGCGCAGAGAAAGCAGCGCTACGGCCGGCTCGCCGGCTGATTCGCCCCAAGCGGGCTCGTGGTGAAGCCCGCAACATGGGTCCCCCGCTCGCCGGAGTCGGAAACCCGGCGATTCGGCGACGCCGAGCGTAGCACCCGCGGGCGCTTTGGCTCAGGGCTTCGGAAGCCTGTCGACGGCGCGCCTGATGATCTGCCCGCCGACCGTCAGCCCGATCTGGGCCAGCTCGCCCGCCGCCTGGATCGCGGTGGTGACGAGCTCGGTGCCGCTGGGAGGGCCGGAGCCTGACCCGGCTGTGGGCGGGCGCTCACGGATGGGCTCGAGCGTCGGGTCCCCGGCGCGCACGGGGCGCGGGCGCGCGGGGGGAGGCGCGGCCGCGCCGGCGGGAGGAGGATCCGCGGCCCGCCTGGGCCTCGTGGCTTGCGGCTCCGTGGCTTGCGGCTCCGTGGCTTGCGGCTCCGTGGCCCGCTTGGGCTTCGTCGCCGTCGGTTTTGTCCTCGCCCTCGGCTTGGCGGCAGGAGACCGGTCGGCGCCCCCAATCCGGGATGGGCGCGTGGCCGGAAGGCTGGCGAGCACGCTGGGCTGATCGGGGTTCTTGGCCTTCTTGGCCTTCTTCGGCTTGGCGTTCTTCTGTGTCATTCGCAGGCCAGTCTACGTTTCGCGCGCACGCAACAGGGCACCTGATCGTGAAACCTCGTCTCCGTCCCTGCGTAGGAGCAGTGGACGGAGCATTTTTTCATGGACGGGCAAGGATGTACCTCCTAGACTGACCCGTAGCTTTGAAGTGCCAGCCTCGCTCCGAGCTCGCTCACGGCGATCACCGGCTCCCCAGCATGCGATGAGCGCCACCGCCACCCCGCGCGGCGGGCTCAAGAGAACAGGATCTCGATGTCAGTAGTGGACCTGCAGGAACTCGAAGAAGTCAAGGGCCTCCTCCTCAAGGGCCAGCAGCTCGGCGTGCTGACCTTCGCGGAGATCGCCACGGCGGTCGCCGAGGTCGATCTCGACGAGACCGACGTCGAGGAGCTGCACACCTTCCTCGAGCGCTCCGAGATCGAGTTGGTCGAGGAGATCGACCCCGCCCTCGCGGCGGCCCAGGAGGAGCGCGCGCCCGACAAGCGCGGCCGCCGCAAGGCCAAGACGGCGATCGACCTCAAGCCGGACATGACGACCGACTCCCTTCAGCTGTTCCTGAAGGACATCGGCAAGGTCCGCCTGCTCACCGCCCAGGAGGAGGTCGACCTCGCGCGACGCATCGAGCGCGGGGACCTCGACGCGAAGCAGAAGATGGTCGAGTCCAACCTGCGCCTCGTCGTCTCGATCGCCAAGAACTACCGCAACCAGGGCCTGCCCTTCCTCGACCTGATCCAGGAGGGGACGCTCGGCCTGGTGCGCGCGGCGGAGAAGTTCGACTACCGCAAGGGCTTCAAGTTCTCCACCTACGCCACCTGGTGGATCCGCCAGGCGATCGCCCGCGCGCTGGCCGACAAGGCGCGCACGATCCGCATCCCGGTCCACGTCGTGGAGAAGCTCAACAAGATCGGGCGCGCCGAGCGCAAGCTCGTCACCGAGCTCGGCCGCGAGCCCACCCCCCAGGAGATCGCCGACGTCACAGGGATCGAGCCCGACGAGGTCGACTCGATAAAGCGCTCCGCGCAGGCCCCCGTTTCGCTGGAGAAGCCGGTCGGCGACGAGGAGGAGTCGGAGTTCGGCCAGTTCATCGCCGACGAGCGCGCCGAGTCCCCCTACGAGCGCGCGGCGGAGATCCTCACCAAGGAGGCGCTGCGCGAGGCCCTGGAGAACCTCTCTTACCGCGAGCGCCGCGTGCTCGAGCTGCGCTACGGCCTGGGCGGCGAGCACCCGCGCACGCTCGACGAGGTCGGGCGCACGTTCAACGTCACGCGCGAGCGCATCCGCCAGATCGAGAACCAGTCGCTCAAGAAGCTCCAGAGCCTCGCCGAGGCCCAGAAGCTGCGCGACGTCGCATGATGCGCAGCGTCATCGCACGTCACTGAGCGAAGCGAAGAGATCGCTTGACGCGCTAGCGGTCAACGAAGCGGAGAGGATCACGTAGTTCCCCGCAGGGACTCAAGAGACGGCTGGGCGAGGCCGATGAAAGCGGGGTATGCCTTTCGATCTCGATCAGTCTCTTCGCTACCTCATCGCCTCCGAGGGCTCTGACCTTCACCTGAAGGTGCCCTCGCCGCCGCTCGTCCGTATTCACGGCGAGCTCGAGCCCATCCCCAACACCGAGCCGCTGGCCCCGGGGGACACCCTGGCCGCGGTCCAGGAGATGCTCCAGGACCCGAACAAGCTCGCTGAGTTCGAGGCCGAGAACGAGGTCGACTTCTCCTACTCGCTGGAGGGTCTCGCCCGCTTCCGCGTGAACGCCTTCTACCAGCGCAGCTCGGTCTCCGTGGTCATGCGCGCCATCCCGGTGAACATCAAGTCGGTCGAGGAGCTCAGCCTGCCCCCGGTCGTCTCGCGCCTGGCCGAGGAGGAGCGCGGGATCATCCTGCTCACGGGAACCACCGGCTCGGGCAAGTCGACCACGCTCGCGGCGATGATCGACCACATGAACCGGACGATGCACAAGCACATCGTCACGATCGAGGACCCGATCGAGTTCCTGCACCGCGACCGCAACTGCATCATCAACCAGCGCGAGGTCGGCCAGGACAC
>DASQFQ010000125.1:0-1924 GCA_035633075.1 Solirubrobacteraceae bacterium
CGACTGCATGTGGTCAGCGCCTATGCACCCACCCCGGCGCGACTGACCGGCGGGGCGCCGGCGACGGAGGCGGCCGAGTGGTCGGTTGGACCGGACTTCGAGGTGCAAGCCGTGCTGGATCGCGCCGTGGGCCGGGCGCGCGGTGAAGATCTGGAGATCGAAGTGCATGCGCCGAAGGGCGACCCCAGCGACGCGATCCTCGCGGTCGCGGCCGAGGCCGGCGCGGACCTGATCGTGCTCGGCAGCCGAGGAATGCAGGGAGCCCGGCGCGTACTCGGGAGCGTCCCGAACAAGGTCTCTCACCGGGCGCCCTGCGATGTGCTGATCGTGCAAACCGCCTGAGCGGGCGGGCATCGTGTTTAAGACGATCGTCGTCGGCACGAACTGGTCGGATTCGGCTGACTTGGCCTTCGCGAGGGCGCTCGAGCTCGCCCGATCGAGCGGGGCGGCGCTGCACGTGGTGACCGCACACGATCCGAACCCCACACCGGTGGTGGGGGGTCCGGCGCCACCGGCCGCCGGACCGGACTTCCAGGCCGACGTCGCGCTCGAGCGGACGCTCGAGCGTTTGGGCGCCCAGGACGTCGAGGTGCATCAACACACATCCACCGCAGAGCCCGGTCAGGCGATCCTCGAGATTGCCGCTCAGGTGGGCGCCGACCTCATCGTGGTCGGCAACAAGGGCATGCACCGGCGCGTGCTGGGCAGCATCCCCAACACGGTCTCCCACCGTGCCGAGTGCGACGTGCTGATCGTGCAGACGAGCTAGACCTCGATCCAAGCGACTCGCATGTCCACGCGCTCGCCACGAAAGGGCACGCCTTCGGCTTCGAGCATTTTCCGCTGGCGCGCCCCCTTGGCCAGCGATCCGTCCGCGCGCACGATCCGCTGCCACGGCACGCCGGGGTCGTCGCAGGCGTAGAGCACCGCACCCGCGTAGCGGGGTGCCTCGGGGCTGAGGTCGCCGTAGGTCGTGACGCGGCCGGGCGGCACCGCGCGAACGCGGTCGAGGACCGCGCGAGCGCGCTCGGAATCCGTGTCGACCGGCGCCCTCAGAGCGAGCGCACGGCCTCGTCGACCGGCATGTCGCCCCCGATCAGGTCGAACCTCTTGCCGATCGTCGAGTCGGAGGCGAGTACCGCGGCCAGCGTCGCCGCCACGTCGGCACGCGGTATCTGGCCGTTGCCAATGTCCTGGCCCGCGCGCACGCGGCCCGTGCCAGGGTCATCGGTCAGGCCGCCGGGACGCACGATCGTCCAGTCGAGGTCGCTCTCGGCCAGCCGGCGGTCGGCCTCGATCTTGGCGTCGTAGTAGGGCCGCATCGCCTCCGTGATCCCGTCGGGATGAGACGCCCCGATCGCGCTGACCATCACGTAGCGCCGGGCTCCGGTGGCTCGGGCCGCCTCGAGCAGCTTTACGGCGGCGCCCAGGTCGACTGTCTGCTTGCGCCCGGCCCCGCTGCCCGGTCCCGCGCCGGCGGCGAACACCACGGCGTCGGCGCCCTCGACGAACGGAGCGAGATCGTCCTCGTCCTCCATGTCACACACGACCGCCTCGGCGCCGGCGGCCTCGAGGTCGGCAGAGTGGCCGGGATTGCGGATCAGCCCGCGAGCGCGATCACCGCGATCGGCCAGCAGGCGCAGCAGCTGGAGTGCGATCTGACCGTGGCCCCCGGCAACGACGATATCCATGTCCGGCCAGGCTACCGGCCCGCGGGAGCGAGGCCTCGGAGCACTGTGTCGACCTCGGCCGACGGCCACGAGCGCGGAGGCCGGCGCCCCGCCAGGCGCGCGGCATAGAAGGAGCCGATCAGCATTGACACGGCGCTGTCGAGATCGGCATCGGCGCGCAGCTCTCCGCGCTCGCGGGCGCCTTCGAGCACCGCGCGCAGCTCCTCGCGGCGCGGGCGCACCACACCCTCGCG
>DASQFQ010000126.1:0-2660 GCA_035633075.1 Solirubrobacteraceae bacterium
AGGAAGCGCCCGTCCGAGACGTGGTCGAGCGTGGCCACCTCCTTGGCCGTCGCGATCGGGTCGCGCTCGATCACGAGGCAGACACCGGTGCCGACCCTCAGGCGCTCGGTTGCGGTGGCAGCCGCGGTGAGCGCCACGAACGGGTCGAGCGTGTGGCTGTACTCGCGCGGCAGCTCGCTGCCGCCGGGGTATGGCGTCTCCCGGCTGACCGGGATGTGGGTGTGCTCCGCCAGGAAGAGCGACTCGAAGCCGCGCTCCTCGGCCAGCGACCCGAGCCGCGCGGGCGCGATCGAGTAGTCGGTGAGGAGCATGGCGAGCCCTAGCTCCATCGCAGCGGCAGGCGCTCCAGTCCGTAGATGCCGTGGATCGAGCCGAGCTCCGGCTCGCCGTCCAGCGCCAGGCCGGGCATGCGCGCGGGCAGGAACGAGAGCGCCTCCTGGAGCTCCGCGCGCGCGAGGTTCGCGCCCAGGCAGTAGTGGATGCCGGCGCCGAATGTGAGCGGCTTGGCGTCGCCGCGGTCCGCCGTGATGTCGAACGCCTCGGGATCGCCCTCGACGCCGTCGCGGTTGCCGGCGAACGAGCACACCATCACGATGCTGTCCGCGGGGAACGTCACGTCGCGGTACTCGACCTGCTCGTGCAGCAGGCGCGCCGTGAACGGCGTGATCGGCTCGAAGCGGAGCAGCTCCTCGACCGCGGCGGGCGCCAGCTCCGGCCGCTCGGCCAGCAGCTCCCACTGCTCGGGATGCGCCGCGAACGCGCGCAGGCCATGGGCGAGCTGCGACTGCGTCGTGTCGACTCCGCCCACGAGCACGTTCAGCACCAGGTTCATGCACTCGACGTCGGAGAGGCGGTCGCCCTCCTGCTCGGCGGCGATCAGGGTGGAGATGAGGTCGTCGCCGGGCTCGTCGCGGCGGCGCTCGATGAGCGCTCCCGCCCAGTCGTAGAACTCGGCGCAGGCGCGCTCGATCGCCTCACGCTCGTTCATGAGGCTGGGCGGGTCGAACTGGCGCTGGATCAGGTTCGACCACTCGTGCAGCCTCGGCGCGTCCTCGAGCGGCGCGCCCATCACCGTCGCGATCGTGAGCGACGGGTACGGCTTGGCGAAGCCGGCGACGAACTCGCAGCGGCCCCCGCCCTCCAGCGGCTCCCACAGGCGCTCCAGGAACTCGCGCATGGCGGGCCGCCAGCGGTCGGCGGCGCGCGGGGTGAAGGCGGGGTTGACGAGGTTGCGCAGGCGGCGGTGCGCGTCGCCGTTGACGTGCAGGATGTTGCGGCGCATCTGCTCGAGCAGCGGCCCCTCCTCCACGCCGAACATCTCGGCGATCCGCATGCCGGGGAAGGTGGCGCTCTTGGTCCGGAGGAAGAAGGCGGCTGCCTCGCGGTCGAGGACGAAATACCCGAGCGGCGAGGTGGCGAGCCAGCTCTCCGCGCGCATGGCGTTGATCGTCTCGTGGAAGCGCTCGCCGGTCAGCTCAGGATCGAGATAGGCGAGTTCCGGGAGGGCCATCGCGAAGCGGACGTTACCCTGGACAGACGATGAGCTTCCTGTTCCGCGACAAGACCGAGATGCCGGCGCCGGCCGACGCCCTGCCCGGGCGGGACTCCCGGCCCTTCCAAGTGCCCGACAGCCACTTCGTGCTCGGCACGCCGCTCGAGCCGCCCTTCCCCGACGACGTCGAGACGGCGATCTTCGGGATGGGCTGCTTCTGGGGCGCCGAGCGCGGCTTCTGGCAGGCGCCGGGCGTCCACACCACGGCCGCGGGGTACTCGGGCGGCTTCACGCGCAACCCCACCTACGAGGAGGTCTGCAGCGGGCGCACCGGCCACAACGAGGTCGTGCTCGTGGCCTACCGCCCGGAGGAGATCTCCTACGAGGAGCTCCTGCGCCTGTTCTGGGAGGGCCACGACCCGACCCAGGGCATGCGCCAGGGCAACGACATGGGGACGCAGTACCGGTCGGGGATCTACCTGACCTCGGATGCGCAGCGCCGGGCCGCGGAGGAATCGCGCGAGCGTTTCCAGGCGAGGCTCAGCGACGCCGGCCACGGCGACATCACCACTGAGATCGTCGATGCGCCGGAGTTCTTCTACGCCGAGGACTACCACCAGCAGTACCTCGCGAAGAACCCGGGCGGCTACTGCGGGCTCGGCGGCACCGGCGTCAGCTGTCCAGTAGGGCTGCCATCAGCTTGAGCCGCTCGTCCGCCTCGGCGGGCCAGCGCTCGATCTCGGCGGGCCACCAGGCCCACTCGTCGTGCTCGGCGTCGGGCACGGGCTCGCACCCGTCCGGCACGGTGGCGAGGCCGACCAGCATGTTCATCCCGTTCGGCAGCGCGACCAGCGCCTCCACGGACAGCTCGTCCGGCTCGAGCCGCCACTCCTCCTGAAGCTCGCGCGCGAGCGTCTCGGCGGGGCTCTCGCCCAGGTCCACCGACCCGCCGGCGCCCAGCGCCCAGCGGTTCGCCCAGCTCGACACCCAGCCCGCGCGGCGCCCCGCCAGCCAGCGGCCGTCCTCGGCGCGCACCACGCAGAGCGCAGTAAGGCTGTCCGACGCGTCGTCGAGCAGGCGCAGCGCCCAGCGCACCGGCTGCAGCTCCAGCCGCAGGCGGTCGTCCTCGGCCTGCCAGCTCGCGAGACGGGTCGCCATCCCGTCGTGG
>DASQFQ010000127.1:0-2074 GCA_035633075.1 Solirubrobacteraceae bacterium
CGGGTCGCGCACGCGCGGCAGCACCTTCTGAGACCGGTGCAGGAGCCGGCCCTCGAAGTCCTCGAGGCGGCGCTGGGCGGAGCGCCCGGCGTCGCCGTCAGGGGAGAGCTCGAGCGCGCCCTGCGCACATCGCCGACGGGATCCTGTACGCCGTCAGCCGGCCGCCGCGCATCGCGGTCAACGAGGTCCTGATCCGCCCCTCGAGCCAGTCGCGCTGACCCGTACCCTCACCCGGTGTCGTCATTCTTCGACGCCGTCGGAGACTTCTTCGGCAACCTCGCCTCGGTGCACTGGGGTGCGCTCGCGCTCGGGCTGCTGGCCTTCCTGGCCTACCTGACGCTGCGCGCGCGCGCCTACTTCCACGTCCTGCGTGCCGCCTACCCGGGCGAGCGCATCGAGTTCCGCCGCATCTGGGGTGCCTACATGGCCGCCTACGGGTTCAACAACGTGGTGCCGGCCCGCGGTGGCGACATCGTCAAGCTGTTCCTGACCAGGACCTCGATTCCCAACTCGAGCTACCCGGCCGTCGGGTCGAGCTTCCTGGTCGAGGCGATCTTCGACCTCTGCATCGCGGTGCCGGTCCTCACCTTCGCCTTCTCCCAGGGCACGTTCCCCAAGCCGCCCGACTTCTCCAAGCTGCCCGCCTTCGACCTCGCCTTCCTCGCGTCGAACCCACGCTTCACCCTCTTCCTCCTCACCCTCCTGGGGATCGCGGCGCTCGTGGCCTTCGCCGTGCTGAGCGCGCGCGTGCGGGCGTTCTGGGCGCGGGTCCGCCAGGGCCTCGTGATCCTGCGCGATCGCCGGCGCTACCTGCGCGAGGTCTTCCTCGTGCAGCTCGCCGGGTGGGTGCTGCGCTTCACGGCGTTCTGGTTCCTGCTCGAGGCGTTCGACGTCGGCGGGTCGGTGCGCAACGTGCTGCTCGTCCTCGGGGTCAACGCGGTGGCCGCGGTCGTGCCGTTCACCCCCGGCGGGGCGGGGGTCCAGCAGGCGCTACTCGTCAAGGTCTTCGCGGGCAGCGCGGCGGGCGCGACCGTCGCGGCCTACTCGGTCGGCCAGCAGATCGCCATCGGCGCGTTCTCCTTCGCCGTCGGGTTCGCGGCGCTCGTGCTCGTGTTCCGTTTCCGGTCCTTCCGCGAGGTCATCGCAGCCGGGCGGGCGGCCCGCGGCACCGAGGCCTACCCCCACTAGGAGAGCCCCTGGCGCGCCTCGCGCACCAGGGTGACGGCCTCAGGGAAGACCGTCGCCATCACCGAGCGGATCTGCTGGGCCTGCTGCTCGGGGGTACCTTGGACGTTGACGCGGTTGATCGCCGCCATCGTCAGGTCGACGGCGAGCTTGATCGCGTTGTCGGCCCAGGCGAGCGACTGCGCGCTCTGCATCTGCTCGGCCATCTCGGCCAGCCGGCGCTGGAGATCCGGGTCGTTGAACATGCCGCCGAAGCCCTCCATCAGTGCTCTCCCCGCTCGTGGAAGAAGAAGTCTGGCATGACCGCCCGGGTGACCCGGGCGGAGAGCTGGGAGGCCAGCTCGGCATCGCCGGTCTTCGAGGCGATGTCGTCGAGCGTGACGATTCCGGTCAGGCGGTCCTCGTCGACGATGACCAGGCGGCGGACGGCGTGGCGCACCATCATCTCGGCCGCCTCCTCGACCTGCATGTCCGCCTTGGCGGTGATCACCGGCGAGGACGCGTGATCGGAGGCGTGGTCGCCGTGGTCGCGCCCGTCGGCGATCACGGACAGCGCGAGGTCGCGGTCGGTGACGAAGCCCACCGGCCGCCGGGCCTCCACCAGAACGACCGAGCCGACGTTGCGCTCGCGCATGAGCTCGGCGATCTCGCGGACCGTCCGCTCCGGAGGAGCCGTTACGACGGACTCGGTCATCACCTCCCGGATCAGCACGGGCCGCGAGTCTACAATCGCTCACCCGTGGCCGCCCTCACGCCCGCCCAGCGCGTCCGCCGCCGGCGGATCGAGTCCGTGATCGCAGCCGTGGCGCCCGCGCTGGACCTGCTCCTGTTCGGGCAGGGCGGCTGACGGTGGCCGCCACGGACACCGAGGGCCAGCTCGGCTGGGAGG
>DASQFQ010000128.1:0-4660 GCA_035633075.1 Solirubrobacteraceae bacterium
TGGCGCCTGGCAAGATGCTGCTCCAGACCGTCGCCGACGAGGCCAACCCCAACTGGGAGCCCTCGCAGCTGAACGCCGCCCGCCTGCGCGACGCCGGCCTCGAGGTCGTCGAGCTGGCGCTGCTGCCTTACCTCGAGCACGACGGGCCGCCCACCATCGTGCCCTACACGAACTATTACGTCTGCAACGGCGCCGTCATCGTCCCGGTGGCGGGACAGGAGACCGACGAGGAGGCCCTGGGCCTGCTCGGGGGGCAGTATCCCGACCGCGAGGTAGTGGGGGTGCCCGGGGTCACGCTGGCGCTCGGCGGCGGCGGGGTCCACTGCATCACGCAGCAGGTCCCCGCTCTCCCGCCGGCTACATGACCCCGAAGTAGACTCGGCCGCGTGAGCGAGCCGCGCGTGATCACCGCCGTCGGGTCGGTCCCGCCCTCGCTCGCGAGGGTCCGCGAGCCGTCGCGGCCTCCCTTTCGGGTCGGCGCGGTCCAGGAGCGCTGGCGGCCGGATCCCGATGCCCACGCCGACGCGCTGTCGCGCGGGATCGCGATGGCGGCGGCGGAGGGGGCGAAGCTGGTGTGCCTCCAGGAGCTAACCCTCTCGCCGTACTTCGCGATCGTGGCCGACGCGCTCGAGGAGGCGCAGGCGCGCGCCGAGGCGGTCCCGGGCGGCCCGACCGCCGAGCTCGCCGCGCGAAATGCGCGCGAGCACGGCATCCACGTCCACGCGTCTCTCTACGAGCGCGCCCAGGACGGGGGGCTGGGCTACAACACCGCGATCGTCGTCGGCCCCGACGGCGAGCTGGTGGCCAGGACGCGCAAGCTCCACATTCCCGTCACGGCCGGCTACTACGAGGACCGCTACTTCCGGCCCGGAGACGACGCGGAGGGCTATCCCGTGGTGCAGCTCGGCGACGCGCGCTTCGGCTTCCCGACCTGCTGGGACCAGTGGTTCCCGGAGCTCGCACGCGCCTACTCGCTGGGCGGCGCCGAAGTGATCGTCTACCCGACGGCGATCGGCTCGGAGCCCGACCACCCGGAGTTCGACACCGAGCCGCTGTGGGAGCGGGTCATCACCGGCAACGGGATTGCCAACGGCACGTTCATGGTCGCCGTCAACCGGATCGGCGAGGAGCCGCCGCTGACCTTCTACGGCTCGTCCTTCATCTCCGATCCCTACGGGCGCGTGCTCGTCCAGGCTCCCCGCGACGAGCCGGCGGTCCTCGTCGCCGACCTCGAGCTCGACCAGCGCCGCGACTGGCTCGAGCTCTTCCCCTTCCTGAAGACCCGACGGCCCGAGACCTACGCGGCGCTGCTCGACAGCGTGAGCTAACCGTCCCGGGCGGCGTCGCCCGCCGGCAGGACGTTGCGAGCCCACTCGCGCCGCTTCCAGTCGGGGACCGGCGTCCGCTCGTCGCGGTGCGGGACGAAGTGCGACCGCTCGACGAGCTCGTAGCGGTGGATGTAGCGCGGGCAGTTCGGGAACACCTCGCGCGCCCGCACGCGGACGACGAACTGCGCCTCCGGGTAGCGCTCCAGCAGTCCGTCGGCCTCGTCGATGCTCGCCGTGCCGTTGAGCCGCAGGCGGCGCTGGCGCTCGAAGGACACGAACAGCAGCCCCACCTCGGGGTTGACGAGGACGTTGCCCATCGAGAGGTACATCCCATTGCCGTCGTAGTTGGGAAACGCGATCGTGTGTTCGTCGAGGACGCTGACGAAGCCCGGGTCGCCGCCCTTGTAGGAGCAGTTCGGGCGCCCGTCCTCGTCCGCGCTGGCGAGGAAGAAGCAGTCCATGCTCTCGATGAAGGCCCGGTCGTCGGCGTCGATGACGTCGTGCATCGTGCGGTCCTCGAGGCGGTCGGCGAGGCGGCGGGTGTCGAAGCGCTCCTGCAGCCGGCGCGCCCCCTCGTGGTAGAGGCTCGACATCGGGCCCTAGGCCCAGCCCAGCGGCTCATAGCCGCTGGAGCGGGGCGCCGAGACGATCAGCACCCTGGCGGGCACGTCGCCCGTGTTGATCACGGTCCGGCTCGGCTCGGGGTCGAGCCGCACGAGCGTCCCGGCCGGGGTGGGATGCTCCTCGCCGTCGATCAGCATCGACGGCGACCCTTCCAGGACCAGGAACACCTCTTCCTGGTCGCGCCCGGTCTCGTCGTGCTCGGGGATGCGCTCCCCGGGCGCGATCTCGACGAGGTTCATGCCGAAGGCCCGCAGCCCCAGCGAGCGGCGAGCCAGCGACCAGTTGCCGTTGCGCTCGAGCTCGTCCAGGTGCTGGATGGTGACCCGTTCGTTTTCGTTCATAGCGCACGTATACGCCGTCCGGAGGGCGCGTGCAAGCGAGCGGGTGGGGCTTAGTCGCCGCGGTGGGCGGGGGAACCGCGCTTGACGACCTTGACCGAATACTTCGACGGCTCGAGGCGGACCTCGGGGTTGTCGATCTCCTTCAGGCGGTCGATCAGCTTGATCCACTGCTTGGGCTTGAGCACGGCGTTGACCTGCTTGGCGGCCTTGGAGTTCGTGCCGTAGAGCGGCTTCCAGCCGATGTGGACATGGTCGTCGTGGTCGCCCATCGCGAGGGTGTTGTCGGCTCCCTCGAAGGTCATCAGCGAGATGATCTGGTCCGGCTTCATCGTGCCCTGCAGGGTGAGCAGGCGCTGGATCGTAAGGTCGGCGATCGAGCCCTTGCCCTGGTGGCCGAGGATCGGGATCCCGTTGACCCTCGCGATGTCGACCGCGTTGCCCGACGAGTGCTCGGAGACGTTGCCCGAGCTGGTGTAAAAGCCGTGCCCGCACTTGAGCGAGGTCACCGTGGGCTTGAGGCCCGACGCGGCCAGGAACTCGAGCGTGGCGAGGACGCGGCGGTCGACGGCGCCGCCGCGGATGTCGCGGGCGCCGCAGGAGTAGACCTCGATGCGGGGGTTGGCCAGGACGTGGCGGCTCAGCGCGTCCTTGCCCATCAGCAGGATCTGACCGAGCGAGGGACGCTCGGCGTCGCCGCCGAAGAAGGGGTTCTTGCCCGCCGCGCGGTAGATCGCGGTCGACTCGAGCAGCTTCCAGCCGTCGAGGATCGGCTTGGGATCGACGCGCGGGGCGCCACGACCGGCGGGGCGCAGCTCGAAGAGGACGTGGGACGCCTGGCCCGAGTTCGTCTTGCCGATGCGCCCGAGCACGGTGCCGGCCACGACGCGCGAGCCCTTCTTGAGCGGGCGCGTCACGAAGTCGCGCGATTCCAGGCCGACGGGGGCGTCGCCGGACGGCTCGAAGCTCGAGGAGGCCAGCTGGCGCTCGCCGCCCGCGGCCTTGGCTGCGGGGCGCGCGGGGTGCGCGAAGAGGCGCTGCTTGGCCGGTACGGCGGCGGGGAGCACGGTCGATGCCGCGGCGTCCCGCGCGGCGGGCCGGGCGAAGCGGAGGCGACCTGATCGGCCGGTGCGCGAGGCGGCCCGGGGGGTCGGCCTGCGGGCACTCGCGCGGCGGCTCGTGGCCGAGGCCGCGGCCTTCGGCGCGGCGTCGGCGCGCGGCAGCTCGAGCTCCCGCGCGATCGCCGCCCTGGAGGTCTTGCGCGCCTTCGGCGCGGGATATGTCCTGGCCACCTTGGCCAGCCGCGCGTAGGTGTAGGTGTTGCCGTAGACGTCCTGGAGCTGGACGTAGCGCCCGAGGCGCTCGGTCTCGCCGACGCGGACGATGCGGCCGTCGTTGACCGAGACGACCGGCGCTCCGCGGCGGGCGAAGATCTTGATGCCGCGACGGTGCTGGTTGGACTCCACGACGAAGGCGGCATTGCCGTGACGGACCTTGCCGCGGCTCTCGCGCTTGGAGACCTGGCCGGCGTAGGTCGCCTTGGCGTGGACAGGGAAGCGACCCTCGGTCAGGCCGGTCAGCGAGCCCACGAAGTTCGAGGGCAGCCCACCGATGAGGCGTGCGCGCATGAGGACCGAGTCGACGTACCAGTCGGCGTGGTTGTAAGCGAACACCGCACGCCGGATGTCCGTCTCGGCGCCGGCGGCGCGCAGGTAGCGCGCGGCGGCGAAGATCGCGTCGACAGGGTTGTAGGGGTCCTTGAGCTTGTCCTGGTTGGCGTCCACGCCGTACTGCTTCCAGGTCGCGGGCATGAACTGCATCCACCCCAGCGCGCCCGCGGTGGAGACGTTGAGGTTGCGGCCGTAGTCGGTCTCGATCTCGTTGATGGCGGCGAGCACCTCCCAGCGCACGCCGTACTGGATGCCGGCGGCCTGGTAGATCGGGAGCAGGAAGGGCGGGATGCGGAACTTGTCGATGAAGAAGTTCGGCACCCCGATCGGAGCCGCGCCCGGGGTCGCGAGTGAGAAGGTGGGGTTCGACGGGGTCGGGGTGCCGTCCGAGAGGTTCTGGGGTCGAGGGGTGTCCTCGACGTCCGAGTGGCCGTGATCACCAGTTTCGACACAAACTGAAGCTGAAGTCGAGGTAGAGACCTCGCCGACGACGGTTCCCTTGGTCTTCGCGTCCGCTTGGTCGCCGGGTGCCGGCTCAGCGGGGCAGTCCTCGCTCGTGAGCGAGCCGTCGCCGCTCTTGGTGTTGCCGTGGCCGTGGGGCTTGCGCGGCCGCGTGAGGTCAAGGCCCAGGGCGGCCTCGGGGGTCCCCGTCGCCGTGGGCGACGGGGCGATCACCGTCTGCACGGGCGAGGGGAAGGGC
>DASQFQ010000129.1:0-2119 GCA_035633075.1 Solirubrobacteraceae bacterium
GCGCTACCTGGAAGCCACCTGGGACCTGCTCGCGGGCCGGGTGGGGTCGCAGCTGGCGCCGCGGGACGAGACCGGCTCGCTGGTCTACGAGGGCTGTCTGGTGGCCGGCGCCCACGTCGGGCCGCAGAGCGTGCTGGGCCGTCACTGCTCGGTGGGCAGCGACTCGCGGATCGATCGCTCCGTGCTCCACGACCGTGTGCTCGTGGGAGCCGACGCCCAGGTCGAGGAGAGCGTGCTGGCCGAGGGGGCGCGGGTGGGAAAGCGCGCCCGCATTGGCCCGGGTGCGATGATCGGCGCCGGGGCAACGATCGGGGAGGAAGCGGTGATCGGCGAGAAGGCCAGAGTGGACCCGGGGGTCGATGTGCCCTCCGGCGCCCATGTCGGCAGCGGCGAGCACGTCGCGGCCGCGGATCGTGTGCCATGAGCGACAGCGAGGCCCCCGCCGTCAGCGCACTCTCCCGCGAGGGAATTGCAGTGGGCGACCCCGAGGGGATGCTGGGCGACGTGCTCGCCCAGCCGCTCCAGCTCGGCGACGCGCTCTGGCGCGCGCAGGGGGCGGGCATCCGCCCCGTCGACCGGCCCGGCGGGCTGATCGTGTGCGGCATGGGCGGCTCGGCCATCGGCGGCGACCTGGCGGCGGCCGCGCTCGGCGACCGCGCCACCCGTCCGATCACGATCGTGCGCGGCTACGCGCTGGAGTCCTGGACCGGGCCGGACAGCCTCGTGCTGTGCTGCTCCTATTCGGGCGATACCGAGGAAACGCTGGCCTGCTTCGAGGCGGCCGGGGCGGCCGGCGCCGGCCGGGTGGTGCTCACCACCGGCGGCAAGCTCGCCCAGGCCGCGCGCGACGAGGACGTGCCGGTGATCGGGGTGCCCGCGGGCATGCAGCCCCGCGCCGCGGTGCTCTACATGATGGTCGGAACGCTCGAGTGCGCTGCGCTGTGCGGCGCCGCTCCGGCCCTTCACTCCGAGATCGATGCTTCGACCGGCCTGCTCGAGCAGCTCGTGTCCGAGTGGGGTCCGGAGGCCGCCGAGGACTCGCAGGCCAAGGCCGTGGCCGCACAGCTCGTCCAGACCGTGCCGGTGGTCCACGGCGCGGGCCCGACCGTGGCCCTCGCTCGCCGCTGGCACACCCAGCTCAACGAGAACGCCAACGCGGCCGCCTTCTGGACCGAGCTGCCCGAGTCCAATCACAACGAGGTCTGTGGCTGGGAGCGCGGCCGAGGGCTGGCGCCGCTGGCGGCGGTGTTCCTCTGCGATGCCGACCAGCACCCTCGTATCCAGCACCGCATCAAGCTCACCGGCGAGGTAGCCGAGCGCGCCGGGGCGCCCTCGATCGTGGTCAAGTCACGGGGCGACAGCCGCCTTGAGCGAGTCCTCTCGATGCTTCTTCTCGGCGACCTCATGAGCGTTTACCTGGGCGTGCTCGAGGGCGTGGATCCCACACCGGTCGAGCCGCTCGTGCGCTTCAAGGCCGCGCTGGCCGCCCACCGGTGAGGATCGCCGCGGCGCTGCTGGCGCTGCTCCTGTTGGCGCCCGCGGCCGCCGCGGCGCCCAGGACCCCGGCCAAGCTTCGGGTGGTGGCGAAGAGCGAGACCAGGGTGCTTCTGACCTGGCGCAACCGCAGCCCGGCGGCGCGTCCCCAGGTGGCCTGGCGGCGACTGGACGCAGCCAAGAAGAGCCCGAAGAAGACCCGCCGCCCTCGCGGGGCCAAGCGGTTCGTGCATCGCGGCCTGGAGCCGGGCTCGCGCTATCGCTACCGCGTGCGCGCGTGCCGCCGCGGCCGCTGCTCGAAGTGGTCCAAGCCCCGCCGCGGTGGTCCCCGAGGCGCCGGGGCCCCTGGGCCGGTGGTGCCCCCGCCGAGCCCCGGCGCGGGCGGCGGCCCGACCATCGGCTCCTGTCCGGTCTTTCCGCCTGACAACCCCTGGAACCGCGACATCTCCGGCGAACCGGTCGACGCCCGTTCGGGCGCCTACATCACCTCCATCGGGTCGGGGCTCAACCTGCATCCCGACTTCGGCTCCAACCCCGGCTACGGCCTGCCGTACATCGTGGTGCCCGCATCTCAGCCCAAGCTGCCTGTGGCCTTCTCGGAGCCGGGCGAATCCGATCCCGGCCC
>DASQFQ010000130.1:0-10113 GCA_035633075.1 Solirubrobacteraceae bacterium
ACGCGACGGCGGCCCTGGCCGACGCGGTGCACCGCGGGCGCATCAAGCGCCTGGCGATCGAGAAGGTCGACGGCGAGCCCGTGGTCGGCTCGGAGTGGGAGGACGCGCTGCTCGAGCTCGGGTTCCGCGCCGGGCCGCGCAGGCTCACGCTGACGGCATGATCGCCGCCGCTGTCCTCGCACGCGCCCTGACGGCGTGATCGCCGCCGCCGTCCTCGCGCTCGCCCTCTCCGGGGCGCCCGACGACCCCGGCTACCGCTTCGCCCGTGCGCTGGCGCTCGCGGGCCCGCGCCCGGCCGGCAGCGCGGCCGAGCGGCGCGCGCACGACCGAGTCGCCCGGCGCTTCCGGGCGGCCGGGCTGCGCGTCGGCCACGACGCCTTCGCAGTCCCCGGGCACGGACGCTCGCGCAACGTCGTCGGGATCCGCGACGCCCCGGGCGGCTGCCTCGTCGTCCTGCTCGCCCACGCCGACACGGTGCCGCCCGCACCGGGGGCCGACGACAACGCCTCCGGCGTCGGCGTGCTGGTGGCGCTGGCCCCGCGGCTGGCGCGCCTGCGCCCCGCGTGCGACGTCTGGCTGATCGCCACGGGCGCCGAGGAGCGTCCCTTCACCGGCGCCCGCGACCACCTCGGCGCGCTCGCCGCCGCCCGCCGCGTCCGCAGCCTGGGCCGCGCGGGCGACCTGCGGCTCGCGCTCTCGCTCGACGAGGTCGGTCGTGGGCGCATCATGCACCTGCGCTCGCCGGCCCGCGTGCCGCGGGCCGGCGTCGAGCGCGCCGTCCTGCGCGCCGCGCGGGGCAGCGGCCTTCGGGTGCGCTGGATCCGCGACTCGGAGACGGGCAACTCCGACCATCGCGAATTCGAGCTCGCCGGCCTCCCGGCGGCCAAGCTCGGCGTCCCCGACGACCCGTGCCGCCACACCGCCTGCGACCGGCCGGCGCGCCTCCAGGCCGGCACGTTCCCGCGCGTGCGCCGTCTCGTCGAGCACCTGCTCGCCGGTGCCTAGACTCCGCGCATGAGCGAGCCGACCGTCGTCCCGCCCGGTGGCGGCGAGGTCATCGGCGACTCGCCGGACCGGCGGGTCGAGATCCTCTCCGACCACGACGCACTGCACGCGACGTGGTCGCGGTTCGGTCCGCGACGCGAGGGCGCGGACCTGCACGTCCACCGCCGCCACAGCGACCTCTTTTACGTCCTCGGGGGCGAGCTGACCATCAGGCTGGGCCCCGAGGGCGAGGGCGTGGTGGTGTCGGCGGGGACGCTCGCTCGCGTGCCACCGCTCGTCGTCCACGGTTTCCGGAACGGGACCGACGCGGAGCTCCGCTACCTCAACCTCCACGCGCCCGGGCGGGGCTTCGCAGGCTATCTGCGCGCGGAGCGCGACGGCCGGACGTCGTCCTACGACCAGGAGCCGCCGCCCGCGGACGGCGGCCGCCCGACAACGGAGGCGGTGTTCGGCGGCAACGGGTTCCGGGCCGACGGCGTGGTGCTGCTTGCGGACATCCGGGAGATCGGGATCTCGGAGGCGTGGAGCGACCCCGGCGACCCGTCGCCGCCCCGGCACATTCACCGCCGCCATTTTGAGTCGTTCTACGTGCTCGAGGGCGAGATCGCGCTCGCGGTCGGCGACCGCGAGCTCCGGGCGGAGGCGGGGTCGTGGGTGCAGGTGCCGCCGGGCGTCCCGCACACCATCTCGTTCCCCGACTCCGAGCCGGTGCGTTTCCTGAACCTGCACACGCCGAGCTGCGGCTTCGGAGCCTTCCTGCGCGCGTTCCACAGCGCCGGCGACGAGCAACTCGCGGCCGCGCGCGCCGCTTTCGATCAGCAGCCGGCGCTTTAGCCGGGTCGGCACCGAACGACCGCGGCGATGTATGCGCAGCGGTAGCCCATCCGTGGGATCGTGACCCTGATGCACGAGACGAACTGGGGCGGCAACCACACGTACCGCGCCCAACGAGTGCATCGCCCGTCGACGCTCGATCAGGTGCGGGAGATCGTCGCCCTTGCCGCGCGTCTGCGTGTCGTCGGATCGCGACACTCGTTCAGCGACATCGGCGACTCCTCCGAGCTGCTGGCGCTCGACGGGCTGCCGGCGGAGTTCACGGTCGACCGCGCGGCGGGCACCGTCACGCTGACGGCGGGGCTCACGTACGCCGAGCTGGCCGAGGCGCTGCGGGCCGAGGGAATCGCCCTGCACAGCCTCGCCTCGCTGCCGCACATCTCGGTGGGGGGCGCGATCGCGACGGCGACGCACGGCTCGGGCGACTCCGGCGGGAACCTCGCGACCGCGGTCGCGGGCCTGAGATCGTCACGTCGGGCGGGATATCGTCACGGCATCGAGGCGGGACGCGTACTTCGACGGGCTCGTGGTCGGGCTGGGAGCGCTCGGAGCCGTGACGCGCGTCACGCTCGACGTCGAGCCCGCTTACGACGTGCGCCAGCGCGTGTTCGAGGGGCTGAGCTGGGACGCCTTGTTCGAGCACTTCGATGCCGTCAGCGCGAGCGCTGACAGTGTGAGCGTGTTCACGCGCTGGCGGGACAGGACCGATCAGGTGTGGCTCAAGACCCGCGTCACGGACGAGCCCGAGCAGGTCCGCACCGAGTTCTTCGGCGCACCCGCGGCGACCGTCGAGCGACATCCGATCCCCGGCGGGGACCCCGCCGGCTCTACGCCTCAGCTCGGCGCGCCCGGCCTCTGGTGCGACCGGCTCCCGCACTTCCGCATGGAGTTCACGCCGAGTAGCGGCGCGGAGATCCAGTCCGAGTACTTCGTCGCGCGCCGCGACGCCGTCGCGGCCATCCGGGCGACGCTCGCGGTGGCCGGCGCCATCCGGCCGGTGCTGCAGGTCTCCGAGATCCGCACGATCGCGGCCGATGAGCTGTGGATGAGCCCGCAGTACGGGCAGGACACGATCGGACTGCACTTCACGTGGAAGCCCGATCAAGAGGGCGTCGAACGCGCGCTCGTCGAAGTCGAGGCCGCTCTCGCGCCGTTGGCCGCACGCCCGCACTGGGGCAAGGCGTTCCTCGCCGAGGCGGCGACCGTCGCCCCGCACTACGAGCGCCTGCCCGACTTCGTCGGGCTGGTCGAGCGGTTCGACCCGCGGGGAGCCTTCCGCAATCGCTGGCTCGAGCGCCGCGTCCTCGGCGGTGTCGGGGCGCCGTAGGCTTTACCCGTGTGCTTCCGCCTGCCCGCTCTCGTTCTGCTCGCGTACGCGCTCGCACCCCTCGTGAGCGTCCGCAACACGGGGTGCCGGCGCGGCCTGAGCGTCCTCAATGCGTGGTCCGCGATGGCCAAGGGCAGCCCCACGCCCGCGCGGCTGCGGGTCCGCGGCTTCAGGTGCGACTTCAGCGGCACCGACGAGCGGCTGACGCTGCGCTGCAAGCGCGGACGCCGCGTCGCGATCGCGCGCTGGGTCGGCTAGGCGTGCCCGAGGGCGACACCATCCACCACGCCGCCCGGCGCCTGCGCCCCGTGCTCGAGGGCCACGTGCCCGACGAGATCGCCACGCCGCACGCCCGCTTCGCGCGCGACCGCTGGCCCGAGCGCCTCGCGGGCCGGGCCGTCAAGGCCGTCGACGCCCGCGGCAAGCACCTCTTCCTGCGCTTCGAGGGGGACCTGACCATCCACTCGCATCTGCGCATGACCGGCTCGTGGCGGGTCTTCGAGCGGGGTCAGCGCTGGTCGCGCTCGCCGCGGGCGGCGTGGCTGGTCTTGCGCCGGGGCGACCACGAGGTCGTGCAGTTCAACGGCCCCGTGCTCGAGCTGATGACGGAGTCCCGCACCCGCTTCGATCGGCGCATCGCGGGCCTGGGCCCCGACATCCTCGCCCCCGAGTTCGACTGCGACCGCTTCCTGCGCCGCCTGCGCGAGGACGACCCAACGCGGCCGATCGGCGACGCCGTCCTCGAGCAGCGGACGATCGCCGGGATCGGCAACCTCTGGAAGGTGGAGGCCTGTTTCGAGGCGGGCATCGATCCGTGGCGGGCGACGGGCAAGGTGTCCGACGCCGAGGCGGTGGCGATCGTGGACGCCGCGCGCCCGCGCATGCAGCAGTCCGCGCGCGACGGCGGCAACCCGTCGCGCTTCAAGCGCATCTACGGCCGCGCCGGTTTGCCGTGCCCGCGCTGCGGCCCGGCCTCACGGATCCGGGAGCGGGGCCAGGGGGACGGCAACCGCCCTACGTACTGGTGCCCTCGATGCCAGGGCTGACGCGCGCCGCACCGATGCGGCGCGTGGGGCACAAGGGCGCCGACCTGATCGCCCCCGGCAACACGCGCGCCTCCTTCGACGCCGCGCTCGAGGCGGGCGTGGACATGATCGAGTTCGACGTCCTGCCCGAGGACTACACGCAGCCCGCGACATCGAGGCTGGTGCTCGCGCACGACTACGAGCACAGCCTCGACGAGGCGATGCGCTTCGAGGAGGGCCTGGCGCACCTGGCCTCCGCGGCGTTCGGCGCGGTCGAGCTCGACGTCGACCTCAAGCTTCCCGGCTACGAGGAGCGGGTCGTGGAGGCGCTGCGCGCGCACGGCCTCGTCGCGCGCACCATCGTCTCCTCCCAGTACATGCGGAGCCTCGTGCGCATCCGCGCGCTCGAGCCCGCCCTGCGCTTGGGTTGGTCGGTCCCGCGGGCCAAGCGCGACTACACGACCTCGCGGCTCTGGCTCATCCCGGCGCTCACCATGCTCGCCCTCTACCGCCGCAGGCTCCCCGGGTCGGCGACGCGGCACCTCGGCGACCAGCGCGTGGACGCCCTCATGGCCCACTGGCGCCTCGTTACCCCCCGCCTCGTGCGGGTGGTCCACGAGGCGGGGGGCGAGCTCTACGTGTGGACCGTCGACGACGCGTCGAAGATCCGGGACCTCGAGGCGATGGGCGTCGACGCCGTCATCACCAACGACCCGCGGCTGTTCGGCTAAAGGAACTAGCGCGGGTCGATCCGGCAGGTCGCGGCGCTGAAGTCGCGCGGGTCGGCCCCGGCCGTCGAGTGGTGCCCACCGGTCGTCACCTGACGCGCGCGGGCCACCACCCGGGCGTTGCGGCGCCACTGGAAGTGGGCGACGCCGCGCAGGAGCTGCGTCCCTCCCCCGGCCACCTGGAAGCTCCAGCCCGACTGAATGGCGCGCCCGCGGCCGCGGCCCACGCCGCGCCACCCCGAGTCCGCGCCGCTGACGTGGCGCCAGCGTCGTTCAGCGGCGTCGCGGTACTGCACGCGAAAGCGCATGTACATGCCGGCCCCGGCCGCACGCTCGGGCATCGAGGCGCGGATGCCGATCTCGTCGGGATGTGCGGGTGTGTCGCACACGTTGACGGTCGCCCAGGGGTCGGGCTCGGCCGCCGCGGCGGGCGCCGCCCCGGCGAGGAGCACGAGGGTGGTCAGGTACATGCGGCGCATATCCGGTGCAACAACCTAGCCCGAGTGAGGTTGCGCGCCGAGAGCTCCTCTGTGATGGATGCTCTGTCGCGTCGTAGTACCGATGTGACGAGCACCTTGACCGTTCCGCTCACCGCTCCGATGAGGTCACGCACCGTTCTCGACTTCGAGGCGCTGTACCGCGCCTCGCGCGAGGACGTCTTCGCCTACGTGGCGACGCTGCTGCGCGATCGCTCGGCCGCGGAGGACGTGACCGCCGCCGCCTTTGAGCGCGCCTATCGCAAGCAGGGCACCTACCGAGCGGCTCGGGGAAGCGAGCGCGCGTGGCTGTTCGGCATCGCCCGGAACGCCGCGCTCGACGAGCTGCGCCGCCGGCGGCGCAGCGCCGCCATCACCGCGGATCCCGAGGACGTCCATGCCGCGGCGCCCGAGGACGAGGCCGAGCTCGCGCTGCGCCGCACGGCGCTGCGCGGCGCGCTCGCCGGCCTGCCTCCGCGCGAGCGCGAGCTGATCGCCCTCAAGTTCCACGCCGGGCTCGACAACGCCGAGTTGGCCGGCGTGCTCGGCGTCAGCGTCTCCAACGCCGGCACCCTCCTGCACCGCGCCGTCCAGAAACTGCGAAAGGCCATCGATGAGCACGCCTGACACCCTCACCCGCGAGCTGGCCGCGCTCGACGACGCCCTCGCCGGCCGGCCGGTCGACCCCGATCTGGCCGCCCTCGGTGACCTCGCATTGCTGCTGCGCGCGGACCGCCCTGTCCCCGACCCGGCCTTCGCCCGCAGACTCGACGTCCGCGCGGAGCGCCGCTTCCCGCGCGAGCGGGCGCGGCGGGGAGGCGTCAAGTGGCCGCGCATCGCCCTGCCCGCGCTCGGCACGGTGGCATCAGCCGCGCTCGTCGTGCTCGTCGTCATCTCCGGCCCGACCGGCGGGGGGGACTCCGGCGGCGGGACCTCCACCACCGTCCAGAAGGCGGCCCCGCGGTCGGCGGAGCCGTCGGTCGACGACGGCGGCGGCGCGACCGCGCGTGGTGGCTCCGAGGCCGCGCCCACGCCGGGCTCCTCCGGCTCGGCCTCGACGCCCGCCGGGATCGGCCCCCTGCCCGAGCCGCCCGTCCCGAGCGCCCCATCGACCGACCGCCGCCGCAGCCGCAGCGTCGAACGGTCCGCCGAGCTGACGCTCGCGGCGCCTCCGCGCGACATCGACACGGCGGCCGCCGGGATCCTGCGGGTCACCGACCAGGTGGGCGGCTACGTCGCCTCCTCGACCGTCTCCTCGGGATCCAGCGGCCAGTTCGAGCTGCGGGTGCCCGCGCGGCGACTCCAGGACGCCCTGACCCGCCTGTCGCGGGTGGGCCGCGTCCGCTCACGCACGCAGAGCGCCCACGACATCACGGCCGTGGTCGTCTCCGCGCGGGAGCGCCTGACCGACGCGCGGACGGAGCGACGCAGCCTGCTCCGTCAGCTCGCCGCCGCGGACACGCCGAACGAGACCGCGAGCATCCGCGCCCGGCTTCGGCTGGTGTCGGGCCAGATCGCGGCGGCCAAGCGCGAACTGCGCCGCGTGCAGACGCGCGCGAGCTACTCCTCCGTCGCCGTGACGCTGCTCGCCGACCGCCGCGCCGCCGCCGGGGGCGCCGGCGGCGCCTGGACCCCGGGCGACGCCCTCGACGACGCCGTCCGCGTGCTCGAGGTCACCGCCGGTGTCCTGCTCGTCGCGCTCGCGGTCTCGCTCCCCGCCGCCCTGCTGGCGCTGCTCGCCTGGCTGGCGACGCGGCGCGGGGCACAGCGGCGCCGCGAGCGCGCGCTCGACGCGGTCTAACCCCCACCCGGCCCCTGTGGTATTCGTGGCGCCTGATGGCGCCGAGCACCGAGGAGACCGCGGGGCTGCTGGGCGGGGTGCCCGCGTTCGCCGAGCTCGGGGGCGAGGACCTCACTCGCGTCGCCGAGGTGGCGATCCCGCGGAGCTTCGCCGCCCAAGATGTGATCTTCCGCGAGGGCGACGACTCGAGCGCCTGCTACGTCGTGCAGGCCGGGCACGCCCGCGCACTGCGCGAGCACCCCGACGGCCGGCAGATCACGCTGGCAACCTTCGGCCCCGGTGACATCTTCGGCGAGCTGGCGATGTTCGACGACGAGCGCCGCTCGGCCACCGTTCAGGCCACGGACGACCTCGCCACGATCGCCGTCCCCGGGTCGGCCATGCGGCGGCTGCTGGGCCGGCACCCCGACATCGCCGTCAAGCTCGTGATCACCCTCGGGCGCCGGCTGCGCGCGGCCAACGAGCGACTCGCGCGCCAGTCCTTCCAGACGGTGCAGAGCCGGGTTGCCGCCGTGCTCGTCCAGCTCGTCGAGCAGGCCCGGGCCGAGGGCGAGGCCGGCGAGCGAGACGTCTCGCTCGTCCTGACCCAGGCCGACCTCGCCCAGCTCGCGGGGAGCTCGCGAGAGTCCGCCAGCCGCTTCCTTGCGGTGCTCGAGCGTCCGCGGGTGATCTCGCAGGGTCGTGGCCGCCTCACGGTGCACGACCCTGCGGCGCTGCACGGCTATGTCTATTGAGCGCGAGGTCTCCTACGGCGGCGTGGTCGTGCGCGGCGGGGACGTGCTCGTCATCACGCCCGCCGGCAAGCCCGGGGTGAGCGCACTGCCCAAGGGCGGGGCGGACGCGGCCGAGAGCGGTGAGGCCACAGCGGTGCGCGAGGTGCGCGAGGAGACGGGCGTCAACGCCGTGGTCCGCGGGGACCTCGGCGCTGTGCGCTACTGGTACCGGCGCGGAGGCCGCCGCATCTTCAAGACCGTGCGCTTCTACCTGTGCGAGTTCGTGTCCGGCGACATCGCCGACCACGACCACGAAGTGGAGGACGCGCGGTGGATTCCGCTCGACCGCGCGCGCACCGAGCTGAGCTATCCGGGGGAGCGGCAGATGATCGAGCGCGCGCTGTCGAAACGCCCACCCGATCAGTAGGGTGCCGGACGCGATGCAGGTCCTCAACTTCTACTCGACGGTCTTCGCCGACCAGATGAAGCGCGGCCGCAAGACGGCCACCATCCGCCTCGGCGACAAGACCCACAAGTACCGCAAGAACCAGTTGGTGCTGGTGACCGTCGGGTACCAGTACTCGCCGCGCGAGAAGCTCTTCTACGCCGTTGTCGACGCGATCGAGGTCAAGCGCGTCAAGGACCTCTCGCCCCGCGACATCGAGCACGACAACCCCGAGTTCCGCCGCACGGAGGAGCTCATCCACTTCCTCGAGCAGATCTACGGCAAGACCGTGTCGCTCGAGGACACCGTGACCGTCGTGCGCTTTTCTCAGATCGTGGAGAACCCGCCGGACTTCCAGGACCGGCTGCGCGGCGTCGGCGGCGCGCAGAACTGATCAGTTCGAGCCTGCGGCTCGACCCTGATCACCTTGGGGTGACGCCGCGGGCATGACTGAGAGCCCAGCGCCTGGTGTCGCTTCAGATCGGGCTCAGACCACGGGCGGAGCGGTGGAGCCGGTGCTGTCGATCGTGCTCATCGGCGGGGCGGGCGCGGGCGTGTCGTAGAGGCTGCGGCCAGGGCGGCGGCGGCGGATCGGCGCGGCGCACACGGAGAAGGCGGAGCTCGCGGCGATCCCGGTGACGCCGAGCGCGATCCAGGCGCCCTGACGGCGCTCGGCCAGGCCGGCGTCGTCGGGGACATGGGCGATCTTGACGACGATGATCCCCAGCAGCGCCAGGGCCGCGCCCCGGAGCACTTCGCGCGCGACGACCTGGAGCGCCGGCACCATCACGGCCAGCGCGGCGAGCGAGACGAGCGCGACGAGGCCGCAGATCGCGATGTCGGTCGTGGTGAAGGCATGCCATCCGGTCGTGCCGTCCGTGGCGGTAAACTCACGGGCAAGGCGCGAGAAGAAGCCCTCGACTGGACCCTGGACCTCGCCGACCAGCGGATCGCCCTCGACGGGCGTGGCCGCCAGCGCGGCCGCGTACCAGGGACGATCAAGAGAAGCGATCAGGCCCACCGAGGCGGCGATGACGAAGAGCACGTTGCTGCGGAAGCCGAGGGTGCGCATGGGGGCTGGCCCGGGTATCGGCAGGCGGCCCGCCGCGCTGTAACAATCTTGACGACGTCTGGACACGCGAGCTCCCTGGCACTCTTGCCACGAGAGTGCCAAGTCGCCTTGACTTCCCCCGCTGCAGTCCTAGAATAGAGGCAGTTGGCACTCTCTGCATGCGAGTGCCAACCAATCACGCGCTCGGCATCAACGCGAACTGAGTGGAGGTCACTCGAATGAAGCTCAAGCCCCTGCACGATCGTCTGATCGTCAAGGCGGTCGAGGAGGAGGAGACGACGGCATCCGGCCTCGTGCTCCCCGACACGGCCAAGGAGAAGCCCCAGAAGGGCAAGGTCCTCGCCGTCGGCGAGGGCAAGGTCAACGAGGACACCGGCAAGCGCACCCCACTCGACGTCGCCGAGGGCGACGAGGTCCTGTACTCGAAGTACGGCGGCACGGAGATCAAGGTCGATGGCGAGGACCTGCTGGTCCTCCGCGAGTCCGACGTTCTCGCCAAGGTCCAGAGCTAAGTCTTCAACCGGAACAGAGAGAAACAGAAATGGCACACAAGGAGCTCAAGTACGACGTCGAGGCGCGCAAGGCGCTCGAAGAGGGCGTCGACGCCGTGGCCAACGCGGTCAAGGTGACCCTCGGCCCCCGTGGCCGCTACGTGGTGCTCGACAAGAAGTTCGGCGCGCCCACGAT
>DASQFQ010000131.1:0-9252 GCA_035633075.1 Solirubrobacteraceae bacterium
GGGTGCTCGAGCGCTTGGTGGCCGAGGTCGACGCGGGCGAGGAGACCTACCTCCGGGCCGTCGTCGCCGAGTCGCTGCGGCTGCGGCCCGTGGTCCCGCTCGCCGGTCGCCGCCTGAGCTCCGAGCTGCGCGTGAACGGCCACGTGCTCCCGCCGGGGACGGACGTCACGCCGGCGATCTGGCTCGCCCACACCCGCGCCGACCGCTACCCCGAGCCGTTCGCGTTCCGCCCCGAGCGCTTCCTCGAGAGCGCGCCCGCGACCTACGCCTGGATCCCGTTCGGCGGCGGGGTCCGGCGCTGCCTGGGGGCGGCGTTCGCCGAGATGGAGATGCGCGTGGCGCTCGCGGAGATCCTGCGCCGGCGCGCGCTGCGCCCGGCGTCGGGCGCGGCCGAGCGGGTCGCGCGCCGCAACGTGACCTTCTCACCGAGCAACGGGACGCGGGTGGTCGCCGCCGTCCGGGCGGTCTAGCCCGTCAGGCCACGATCCGAAGCGCCCGGCGCGACACGCTCCGTCGCTTCGCCTGCAGGGCCGCGGCGTCGGCGGCGGCGAGCAGTGCATCCGGTTCGGTGCCGTCGACCGGGAACTCCGCGGCGCCGAGGCTCGCGCTCAGTCCTCGAAGGCCGGCAGTGACGCCCGCCAGCGAGTCGAGCACGCGAGCGGCCAGGATCGCGGCGGCCACCCGGTCGGTCTGCGGCGCCAGGACGCAGAACTCGTCGCCGCCCAGGCGCACGACCGTGTCCTGGGCTCGTACCGCGTCCACGAGCGCGTGCGCGGCGTCGCGCAGGACCTCGTCCCCGGCGTCGTGGCCGAAGCGGTCGTTGACCGCCTTGAAGCCGTCGAGGTCGAGCGCCAGCACCGCGAAGGACTCACCGTGGCGGCTGTGGCGCACGATCTCGTAGCCGAGACGCTCGTCGAGCGCGCGGCGATTGGCCAGGCCGGTGAGCGGATCGCGCAAGGCGAAGCGGCGCATCGCGTCGCGCTCGCGCTCGAGCCGCGATCGAAGGCCGAGGAGCACCCCGACGCTCGTCGGTGCCACGACGGCGGCCGGCAACAGCGGGGGCGGTGCGGCCAGCGCGGCGACGGCGACGACAAGCCCCGCCGCGATCAGCGCGCCGCGTGCGCCGGGTTCGGCCGCGACGAGCACGAGCGCGCCCGGCACGCAGACCCAGAAGCCCTGGGCTCCCAAGGCGGTCGCCAAGGCCGCCACCAAGCCGGCGACGAGGGCGGTGCGCAGGGCTCGCACGGTCAGCGTCACCGAACGTACCCTGAAGCCTGCACCGGTCAGAACCGGCTCAGGCGTGGAAGTCGGCCAGCCGGTCGGCTTCCTCCCGCAGGGCCCGCCGGGTGGCGGCGTCGAGGGGCCCGAACTGATCCAGGCGGATCTCTCCGCGCTCGTGCTTCCACGAGCCGGCCACCGCGCCGTCGACGAGGAACGTGGACAGCGAGTGGGGGTTCTTGATGCTGAAGATCTTCGGCCGGTGCTCCTCGGGCAGGACGCCCGTGCGGCGGGCGTGGACGAGCAGCGTCGCGTCCCAGGTGGGCAGGAAGCGGGGCGGCGCGGGCGTCTCCGGGTCGGGCAGCGGTGCTCGCGGGAGGTCGAGCAGCTCCTCGCCCTCCTCGCTGCGGAACCGGCGCAGCGACAGTCGCTCGAGCACCGGCTGCAAGGTCGCCGCGGGCAGGCCCGTGAAGCTCGCGACGTCCTTCGCGGAGGCGGGGCCGAAGCCGGCGAGGTAGCGGCGCACGAGGTGCTCGGTCGCAGCCTCGGCGTCGACCTCGGGCTCCCCGAGCCAGTCCGCGGCCGCCGCGAACAGGTCCGCGCGGCGGCGCTCCCAGGTGCCCGAGGGCGGGACGCGGACGAGGTCGAGCCACAGGCCCACGCCGGCGAACCGCGGCTTGCCGAGGAGCTCCTCGACCGCCTTGCGCCCGAGGGCGCCACCGGCGAGATGGCGCCGCAGCGTCTTCGCCGCGGCCGCCATCTCGGCCGCGCTCGGCGCACCCGGGTAGCTCCGCCGCCACAGTGTTCTGCGCGCTTCGCGCGTCGCCAGCGCGAACGGCCAGTAGTCGCCGCGGGAGACGAGGTGGATCGTGCTCCGCATGAGCGTCGCCTGCACGACCGACCGCCGCTCGAGCGCGGCGGTCAGCGCGTCGCGCTCGAAGTCCTCGAGTCGCGTCCACAGCCCGACGTACATCGACGGCGCGTACTGCGCCTGGATGCCGCCGGCGCGCTCGAGCGCCCGCGCCAGTGGCATCCGGCCGCGCTCGAGCAGCAGCTGCCGCGCGAGCAGCGCGCGGTTGAGCTCGCGCCGGCTGAGCGTCCGCATGGCTCGATGATCGCGCGAGGAGAGCCGTCGCGGATACCTCGCGGGATCGAGCGGGGCATGGACGAGTGGCTGGCACTGGTGGTCCCTGCCCCGCCTGAGCGACCGCGGCGGCGGCGGTCAGCAAGCAGAAAAACTGGCCCCGCAGTCGATCCCGTGCGCCGTTAGTGCGTTGCCTCGTCGCGTGGGTCGCTCCGTCGGCAGTACTACGCGCTTCGGCCGGGATTGTTGGCCGCAGGGCCAGCCTTTCACGCACATTACTCCGAATCACGTCGGCACGAGCAAGTTTCGCCGTTCGTCCCCCCGACGGAGGGGGCTACCGAGCGTTGGGATGTGGTGCTCGGATGCTTACTGTCAATGCGCCCGCGCAGCGGATCGCAGGCCTGACCCACTACGCTCGAACCGTGGACTTGGACGCCGTCGAGGTCCGGGTGCTCGGGTGCCTTGTCGAGAAGCAGCGCACGACGCCGGACGCCTATCCGCTGAGCCTGAACTCGCTGCGGCTGGCCTGCAACCAGACGACGAACCGCGACCCCGTCGTCGACTACGACGAGGTCACCATCCGCTCCGCGCTGCACCGGCTCGGCCGGCGCCGCTGGACGCGCCTGGCGAGCGGCGCGGGGAGCCGGGCGGTCAAGTACCGCCATCTGCTCGACGAGGCGCTGGGACTCCCGGGCGGCGAGCTGTCGGTACTCACCGGGCTGATGCTGCGCGGTGCCCAGACGCCGGGGGAGCTGCGGCAGCGCGCGGAGCGGATGCACGCCTTCCCCGACCAGGCCGCGCTGCAGGCGGCGTTGGAGAGCCTGATCGAGCGCGATCTCGCCGTGCGGCTGACGCGCCGCCCGGGGCAGAAGGAGGAGCGCTACGCGCACCGGCTGAGCGAGGATCTGGAGGACGAGGCGATCGCTCCGTCGAGCGCCGTGCCGCCTGTGGTCGAGGAGACCCGCGTCGACCGCCTGGAGCGCGAGGTCGCCACGCTCGCCGCGCAGGTCGCCGAGATGCGCGACGCGCTTGGCCTCGAGGCTTAGGATCTCGTCCGTGATCCGCTGGGTGGACTTCGTCATCGCCCACCGCAAGCGCATCCTTGCGGCGTGGATCGTGCTGTTCGCGCTCGGCGCCTACGCGGCCGCCAACCTCGGCGGCCTCCTCACGAATCGCTTCAGCGTGCCGGGCTCGGACTCCGAACGCGGCCTCGAGCTGCTCAAGGACCGCATGAGCGACCGCTCCGACGGAGCGTTCACGCTCGTCGCCACCGGGGTCGACTCGAGCGCCGAGCGCGCCGCCGTCGGAGCGGCGGTCGAGCGGGCCGCGCGCGGGGTCAGCCGCGGCAAGGCCGGGCCCGTGCTGCCGGCCGGCCGCGGCATCGTCTACGCCCAGATCTCGACGCCACTCGAGAACCAGGAGGCCGCGAAGCTCACGCCTCGGCTGCGCCGCGCGATCGGCGACGTCCCCGGTGCGCGGACCTTCCTGTCGGGCTATCCCGCCATCAACCACGACACGCAGGCGATCTTCAGCGAGGACCTCGGCCGCGGCGAGGCGATCGCGGTGCCGATCGCGCTGCTCGTCCTGGCCTTCATGTTCGGCACGGTGGGCGGCATCGCGGTGCCCGTGGCCTTCGCGGCCATCACCATCCCGACGACGCTGGGCCTCGTGTGGATCTTCGCCCACGTGATGGAGATGGCGATCTACGTGACCAACATCGTCGCGCTGATCGGCCTGGCGATCGCCATCGACTACTCGATGCTGGTCGTCTTCCGCTTTCGCGAGCAGCTCGCGCACGGCGACGACGTGCCCGCCGCACTGCGCACGACGATGGCGACGGCGGGCCGCGCGACGATCTTCTCGGGCCTGACCGTGGCGGTCGGGCTCGCGCTGCTCGTGTTCATGCCGCTGCCCTTCATGCGCTCGATGGGCGTCGGCGGCCTGCTCGTGCCGCTGATCTCGATCGCCGCGTCGGCGACGCTGCTGCCGGCCCTGCTCGCCGTCATGGGCCACCGCGTGAACCGCTGGAGGATCATTCCGCGCCGCCTCCTCGAGCGCCGCGCGGCCACGGACGTCACCGGTCTGTGGCACCGGCTGGCGACCTCGATCATGCGCCGCCCGGTGTGGTGGTTCACGGCCGCCGGCGCGCTGATGATCGCGTTCGCGCTCCCGGCGACCGGCCTGAAGCTCACCGGCGGCGACAACCGCGGCGTCCCGCTGACCACCGAGTCGACGCGCGGTCTGCACGTCCTCGAGACGACGCTCGGGCCGGGCGCGCTCGCGCCGCACCAGCTCGTTGTCGACACCCGCCGTCCTGAGGGTGCGAGCGCCCCGGCGATCGTCGCGGCGCAGCGGCGCTTCGTGGCGGAGCTGCGGCGCGACCCGGCGATCGTGCCGTCGACGCTCGCCGCTCCCGCCCTCGTCCCGCGCCCCCAGGCGCTCCAGGCCAACCTCCTCGACCGCGAGGGGCGCGTGCTGCAGATCCGCGCGGCAGGCCGCTCCGACGCCGGCACGCAGGCGGCGCAGGATCTGGTCGACCGTATCCGCGAGCGCTACATCCCCGCCGCCCGGTTCCCTGCGCAGGCCGACGTGATCCTGACCGGCGCCCCGGCCTTCGGCGTCGACTTCATCGACAAGGCCTACGGCGCGTTTCCGTGGCTCGTGCTCGCGGTGCTGGTGGCCTCCTACCTGCTGCTCCTGCGCGCCTTCCGCTCGGTCGTGCTGCCGCTCAAGGCGGTGGTCATGAACCTGCTGTCGGTGGGCGCCACCTACGGGGTGCTCGTGCTGGCCTTCCAGCACGGCTGGGGGGAGGTGCTGGGGCTGCAGCAGTCCCCGCAGGTCGAGGCGTGGATCCCGATCTTCCTGTTCGCGATGCTGTTCGGCCTGTCGATGGACTACGAGGTCTTCCTGCTCTCGCGCGTGCGCGAGGAGTGGGAGAAGCGGCACGACAACGAACAGGCCGTCGCCTACGGCCTGGAGCACACGGGCCGGATCATCACCGCGGCGGCGATCATCATGATCGCCGCGTTCGCCGGCTTCACCGCCGGCAGCTTCGTCGGGCTGCAGCAGTTCGGCCTCGGCCTCTCCGCGGCGATCTTCCTCGACGCGACGATCGTGCGCGCGCTGCTCGTGCCGGCCACGATGAAGCTGCTCGGGACGTGGAACTGGTACCTGCCCGAGCGCGTCCGCCGGGCGCTGCGGCTGCGCCCCGCGCCCGCGACGACGACAGCGCGCTAGGCCAGTGGTGGGGCGACCGTGTCGGGGAGTCCTGGGAGAGCGCGGTCGCCGGGTCACTCGAGGGCATCAGCGCGGAGGCCGAACGGCGCGCCGCGCCGGACCAGCCCGAGCGCAGGCGGTACGGTCACGGCGTACCCCCCGCCCGCAAGCCCCGCGCGCCCCGCAAGCCCCCAGGCTCACCGTCGCCGTAACCGGACCGACGGGAGACATCGGGCGCGCGCTGCTGCGCGCGCTCGACGACGACCCGCGCGTGGGGACCGTGCTCGGGATGGCCCGCCGGCCATTCGACCCGAAGGACAGGGGGCTGAGGAAGACGAATTACCGCCAGGGCGACGTGCTGGACCGCGACGGCGTCGACGCGCTCGTGAAGGGCGCCGACGTCGTCGTCCACCTCGCCTTCATCATCCTCGGTGGCAGCGACGAGACGCGCTCGATCAACCTCGAGGGCTCACGCAACGTGTTCGCCGCCGCGGTCGCCGCGCCGCGCGTCAAGCGCCTCGTCTACACGTCGTCGGTGGCCGCCTACGGCTTTCACGCCGACAACCCGCAGCCGCTCACCGAGGACGTCCCCACGCGCGGCACCGACGCGCACTACTACTCTGCGCAGAAGGCCGAGCTCGAGGACACGCTGCAGGAGGCGCTGTCGGGCTCGGACCTCGACGCCTACGTCTTCCGCCCCTGCATCGTCGCCGGACCCGACGCGCTGACGCTGGTGACGAGCTTCCCGGCGCCGATGCGCAAGCTCCCGCTGGTCAAGCCGGTGCTGCCCGATCCGGGCATCCCCTTCCAGCTCGTCCACCACGACGACGTGGCGTCGGCGGTGGCGGCCGGCGTGCGCGGCGACGGCTCCCACGGCGTCTACAACCTCGCCGGCGAGGGGACGATCGGAGTTCGCGACCTCGCCGACGCCTTCGGCTGGCTCTCGGTGCCGGTGCCCAAGCTCGGCGTGGGGCTCACGGCGGAGGCCATCGGCCGCCTGCCGCTGATGCCCGCGCAGGCGGCGTGGATCAACGCCATGCGCGTGCCGGTCGTCATGGACACCGGGATGGCGCGGAACGGGCTGAGGTGGAAGCCCGCGCACGACACCCGCGCCACGCTGGCGGCGACCGTCGAGTCCGCTCGCGAGCGCGGTCTGCTGTAGCGCTCAGGCCGGCTGCAGGCTGGCGGCGACCGACGCGCCGGCGCAGCGGTCGACGAACCCGGGGGTGGCGAGGACCCGGTCGCCGGCCAGGATCGTCATCGCCTCATGGCCTCGCAGCCCCGCCGTCCAGGCCGGCCCGGCGACGCCCATGGCGAAGGCCGCCGTGGCGTGGGCATCGGCGGTGGCGAGGTCGGGCCCGACGACGGTGACCGCGAGGACGCCGGCGGGTGGGCGACCGCTGCGCGGGTCGACGATGTGCTCGCCGCGCTCGTAGGCGCCCGAGGTCGCCACGGCCGCGTCGGTGAGCGCGAGGACGGCGGCGAGGCGGTCGCGCCTGCGCGGGTGCCGGATCCCCACCCGCCAGCGCTCGCCGGGCTCGGGCGCGCCGCGCACCAGGACGTCGCCGCCGGCGTTGACGCAGAAATCGCGCGCCCCGGCGGCCTCGAGCAGGGCGGCGACGCGGTCGACCGACCAGCCCTTGACGAGGCCCGAGGGGTCCAGCCCGCCGCGCGCGCGTGGATCGAAGAAGCCACCAGTGCGCACCCGCAGGTGCTCGCAACGCTCGAGCACCTCGCGGACGACGGGGTGGGCGTCGTGCAGCGCGAGCTCCCCGCGATCCAGGCGGCTGATCTCGCTGCCCGGCCGGTACGGGCTGAAGGTCGCGTCGACGAAGCGCAGCCAGTCGAACGCACCGTCGAGAGCGGCGGGATCCACGCCGGGGTCACGGACGTCGATCTCGACCGGCATGCCCATGACGTGCTCGACGCGGTGCTCAGCCACGGCGGGCCTCGTCGATCGCCGACTGCAGCGATTCGAGCCAGCTCAGGCTCGTGGTCGTCGCCCCGGACACCGTGTGGATGCGGGCGCTGCCGGCGCGCAGCGCCTCCGCGCGGAGGATCGGCTCGGCGCGGGCGTTGAGGGCCTGCGTGTGCGAGCCGTCGCTGGTCAGCGAGACCGTCTCGACGCCGGTCAGCCGCCCCTTGGTGAGGGTGGCCCGCACCTGGATCACCGAGAACGGGGTCGCGATGACGCGGCCCGTCGCCGTCTTCGACCCCGGCGGTGAGGCGTGTGGCGGCTGACTGGGCCGCGCCGGGGGAGCCGGCGGCGGCCTGTGCACGGCGGAGTTCGGGTTCGCCGCCACCTGCGGGTGCGTCTTGTAGTTGACGAGCAGGACGACCGCCACGGCGGTCACCACGAGGGCTGTGAGGGCTCTCCCCATGTGGGCTAGAGAGCGAACCGCTCCGTGATGATCTGGCGGCTCGGCACCCCGGCGCGGCGGAGGCTCGCGCCTGTCGCCACGGTCATCGCCGGCGGGCCGCAGACGTAGACGTCGCGCGCGGCGATGTCAGGCACCAGCTCCCGCAGGTGCTCGGGTGAGAGCAGCGCGGACGCCTGGGGATCGCGGTGGTCGCCGAGCACGTAATGGAGGTCGGCGCCGCGGCGGCGGGCGAGGTCGTCGAGCTCCCCGCGCAGGATGACGTCGTCCGCGTGCGCCGCGCGGTAGACGACGGCGATGTCGCCCGCCTCCCCGGGCATGTCCTCCAACAGCGCGCGGATCGGCGCGATGCCGACGCCGCCGGCGATCAGCGCCACGCGCGGGCGCCGGCGCGCCGCGCTGGTGAAGGCGCCGAACGGGCCCTCGACGACGACGCGGGTTCCCGGCCGGATCGAGCCGAGCCCCGCGCTGTAGGCCCCGAGGCCCTTGACCGTGATCCGCAGCCGGCGACCGTCGGGGGCGGCCGAGAGCGAGAACGGATGGGCCTCCCACCAGTGATCGCGGGTAAGGAACCGCCAGGTGAAGAACTGGCCGGCGCGCGCCTTGAGTCGGTCGAGGTGGGCGCCGCCGATCTCCAGCGACACGACCCCAGGCCCTTCGGCGACCACCCGGTCGACGCGCAGGCCGTAGTACGCGTTGCGCGCCGCCGGGATGCCGAGCCGGAACAGCACGAGCGCCCCGAGGGTCGCGAGGTACAGCGCGTACCAGTACGCGCGCGCGAGCGAGCCGCCGACGAAGTCCGTGCCCGTCGCGAGCTGGTGGCTGAAGGCGAGCGCGATCGCGAGGTAGGCGTAGAGGTGCACGAAGTACCACGTCTCGTAGCGGAGCCGCCGGCGCACGATCACGATCGAGGTGACCACGACGGCGATCAGCATCGCGAGGCCGGCCGTGGCGGTGATCACCCCCGGATAGCCCGTCACCAGCCGCCCCGCCTCGGTGGGCAGCGAGACCCCGTCGTCCAGCGCGTAGCCCGCGGTGACGAGCCCCGCATGAGCGAGCAGCAGGGTCAGGCAGGCGTGGCCGTTGCGCCGATGCCAGACAGTGAGGCGGTCGAAGCCCACGAGCCGGTCGAGGACCGGGATGCGACCGAGCAGCAGGACCTGCACGAGCACGAGGTAGGCGCCGAGAAGGCCCGTGAGGCGGCCGAGGCTGGTGAGCAGGCTCGCGGTGTCGTCGATGTCGTCCACGCCGCCGCCCTGCCACCACAGGACGGTGATCGCGGCGGCGTTCGCGAGCCCGAGCACCCCCAGCGCCCAGCCACCCAGCGCCCATCGCGATCGGCGGTAAGGGACCGAG
>DASQFQ010000132.1:0-38089 GCA_035633075.1 Solirubrobacteraceae bacterium
CCGCGGGGCTCGAGGTCGAGGCGCTGATGCCCGGGATCGACGGGTTGACATTGATCGCCAGGCGGCTCCTGCGCGCGCCCGGCTACATGGACCGCTGGTGGGGCCGCGGCTCGCCGCTGAACCGGATCGTCGACGGCGGCGCGCGGATCCTGCGCTGGGACGCCGAGGACCGCAACGCGGTCAAGCTCCTGTTCTGCGGCCACTACGCCTTCCTGGCCCGACGGCCCTGACCGCCGCCGCGCCCAACGCCGCGAGGATGACCCGGGACATGGCGGGCGGCGTAACCCCACCGATCCCACCGATTCCTAGCTGATCGCCCCCGCCGCCACGAGAGCGAGCACGAGCGCCCCGAGCGCCACGCGGTAGGCGACGAAAGCGACCACCGTGTGGTCGACCAGGAAGCGCAGGAGGAACGCGATCGAGGCATAGCCGACGACGAAGGCCGCCAGCGTCGCGATCGCGGTCGGAACCGCCGCGGCCCCGCGGCCCTCGCCGACGTGGCGCAGCTCGAAGACGCCCGACAGCACGACGGCCGGAACGGAGAGCAGGAACGAGTAGCGTGCCGCCGCCGCGCGCTTGAGCCCGAGGAAGAGTCCGGCTGACATGGTCGCCCCCGAGCGCGAGACGCCGGGGACGAGCGCGAGCGCCTGCGCCACCCCGATCACCCAGCCGTCGCGCGAGCCGAAGGAGTCGAGGTCGCGCTCGTGGGTTCCTGCCCGCTCGGCGGCGAGCAGCACCAGCCCGAGGACGATCAGCGCGGCGCCGATGAGCGTGAGGTCGCGCGCCCCGGTCTCGATCTGGTCGGAGAACACGAGCCCGAGGATCGCGATCGGGATCGTCCCGAGGACGATGTAGAGCCCGAGCCGGGCGTCGAGCGAGCGGCGCGCGTCGGCGTCGCGCAGCGCGGCCAGCGAGGCGCGCACGATGCGCCACAGATCCTCGCGGAAGTACACGAGCACCGCCGCCATCGTGCCGAGCTGGGTGACCGCCGTGAAGGCCGCGCCGGGATCCTCCCAACCGACCATGGCGGGGACGATCCGCAGGTGTGCGGTGCTCGAGACCGGGAGGAACTCCGTCAGGCCCTGCACGATCCCGAGCACGATCGCTTCGAGCGCGCTCACCCCCCCAGGCTATTCAGGCGAAGCTCAGCGCGCGGACCAGCCGAGGTCCATCGTGACCGGCGCGCCGGTGAAGGCCCGGCCGCCGGGTCCCATCAGGAAGGCGACGACCTCCGCCACCTCCTCGGGCTCGATCAGCCGCTTGACCGCATGGGGGGCGAGGATGACGTCCTCGAGCACCTCCTCCTCGGAGACGCCGTGGACCCTGGCCTGGTCGGCCACCTGGCCCTCGACCAGCGGCGTGCGGACGAAGCCGGGGCAGACGGCGCTGGCGGTGATGCCGTGCTGAGCGCCCTCGAGCGCGAGCGTCTTGACCAGGCCGAGCACCCCGTGCTTGGCCGACACGTAGCCGGCCTTGAACGGCGAGGCCACCAGACCGTGCACCGAGGCGATCGCGATGAAGCGCCCCTCGCCGCTGCGCGCCAGGTCCTCCCAGCCGTAGCGGGCGAGCAGGAAGGGGCTGGTGAGGAGCACGCCGAGGAGCGCGTCCCAGCGCTCCTCGGGGAACTCGGCCACCGGAGCGACGTGCTGGAAGCCAGCGTTGGGGACGATCGCGTCGAGCCGGCCGAACTGCTCTATCGCCGCCTCGACCGCCCCGCGGTTGCCCTTCCGCGTGGTGAGATCCGCGGCGTGCGGCACGCCGGGGCCGTCGCCGGCGGGCTCGAGGTCCACGGCGAGCACCTGCGCGCCGCCGTCGATCAGGCGCTGGGCGATCGCGCGCCCGATGCCGCTCGCCGCGCCGGTGACGATCACGCCCCGCCCCTCCAGATTGGTCATGGCCGAGGTGTACCCGCAACCGGTGCTTTACTCCGGCCCATGTCGGTGACCGAGCGTGAGCGCCTGGCGCCCGAGGTCTTCCGCCTGCCCGTCGAGAAGATCCGCGAGGGCTATTACTCCGACGCGTACTTCAACCACTCCAAGACGCTGCTCGAGATCGAGGACCACCACCCCCGCGCGCTGGTGCAGGTATTCCAGCGCGAGGAGTCGATCCTCGGCGGCGTCGACGAGGCCGTGGCCGTGCTGCGCCAGTGTGCCGGGCGGCGGCGGGTCGACGGGGGCTGGGAGGACGGCTGGGACCAGCTCGAGATGCGCGCATTGCACGAGGGCGACGAGGTCGCGCCGTGGGAGACGGTGATGACGATCGAGGGTGACTACTCCCTGTTCGTGCACCTCGAGACGGTCTACCTGGGCTGCATGGCTCGCCGGACCCTGATCATGCGCAACGTACGCGAGGTCGTCGAGGCCGCCGCCGGCAAGCCCATCCTCTACTTCCCCGCCCGCCACGACCACTGGCTGGTCCAGACGGGCGACGGCTGGGCCGCCCACGTCGCCGGAGCCATCGGCGTCTCCACCGACGCCCAGGCGTCGTGGTGGGGCGGGCGCGGAGTGGGCACCGTGCCCCACGGGTTGATCGCCGCCTACGGCGGGGACACCGTCGCGGCGGCGCGCGTGTTCAGCCGGCATTTCGCCGACCAGGTGCGCGTGACGGTCCTCGTCGACTTCGAGAACGACTCGGTCCGCACCGCCCTCGAGGTGGCCGAGGCGCTCGGCCCGGCGCTGTGGGGCGTGCGGCTCGACACCTCCGACCGCCTCGCCGACGTGGCCCTCCAGCGCCGCCACGGCGACCGGGCCCCGACCGGCGTGGACGCCGAGCTCGTCCATCTCGTGCGCGACGAGCTCGACGCGCACGGCTTCCGGAACGTGGCCATCGTCGCGTCCGGCGGCTTCAACGCCGATCGCATCCGCGCGTTCGAGGCCGCTCGCGTGCCAGTCGACGCCTACGGCGTCGGCTCGGCGCTGATCCGCGGCTCCAACGACTTCACGGCCGACGTGGTCGCCGTGGACGGGCGCCCGTGCGCCAAGGCCGGGCGGGAGTACCGCCCGAGCGAGCGCCTCAGTGCGGTTCGCTGACCAGCGGCACGAACCGCACGCGCTCGAAGGCCTCGCGCTCGAGCCTCGCGCCCGCGCGTCGCACAAGGGTCAGGCGCTGATCGCCGCCGCCCACCGGCGCCACCAGGCGCCCGCCGGGGGCGAGCTGGGCCTCCAGGGCGGGGGGCACCTCCCGCCCCACCGCGGCGGCGACGTTTACCGCGTCGAAGGGCGCCTCGGACGGATGGCCGCACCAGCCGTCACCCACCAGGAGCGTCACGCTGACGATGCCGGCGGCGTCGAGGCTCTCCCGGGCCTGCCGCGACAGCTCGGCATGCAGCTCGATGCTCCACACGTGACGGCACAGCCGCGCCAGGACGGCGGCGTGGTAGCCCGAGCCCGTGCCGACGTCGAGCACCCGCTCCCCGCCCGTGAGCGCCAGCAGCTCGCACATGCGCGCGACGACCAAAGGCTGGGAGATCGTCTGCCCCGAGGCGATCGGCAGGGCGACGTTGTCCCAGGCCTCCCGGCGCCGCTCGGCCGGGACGAACCGCTCGCGCGGCACGGCCCGGATCGCCTCGAGCACGCGCTCGTCGGAGACGTGCGGGCGAAGCTGGGCGACGAGCCGCTCCGCGGGGGCCCCCTCCAGGCGCCTACGCCACGGTCGCACCTGCAGCCCGCAGCTCCTCGAGCGCGCGCTCGGAGTCACCCGGCTCGACCTCGACGCCGCGCACCGCGGTCGGGTCCACCGAGACCTCGAAGCCCTCGCGCACCGCGTCCAGCGCGGTGTTCTTGACACAGTAGTCCGTGGCGAGCCCGACTACGACCACCTCGTCGACGGTGCGCTCGCGCAGCTGCTCGGCGAGGTCCGTGGCCTCGAACCCGGAGTAACCCTCCGTGGCGGGGTCCTGTCCCTTGTCGATGACGAGGTCGATGCGGTCCGCGTCCAGCTCGGCGTGCAGCTCCGCGCCGGGGGACCCCTGGACGCAGTGAACCGGCCACGGCCCGCCCTGCGGCTCGAAGGAGCCGTGGTCACGCGGGTGCCAGTCGCGCGTCGCGACCACGAGGTCGAAGTCGCCCGACGCCGCGAGCGCGTTGATGCGGCCCGTGATCTGATCCCCCGCCGGCACGGCGAGCGCGCCGTCGGGGGGCGTGAAGTCGTTCTGGAAGTCGACGATGATCAGCGCGCGGGCCATGGTGCCGTCAGTACCTCAGCAGGGCGCCGATTCCGCCGTGCAGCGCCAGGTCGTTGTGGAAACGCACGACCAGGACGTGGGCCGATGACTCGAGCGCCTTCTCGACGGCGCGCTCGACGATGTCGTCGACCGCCTCGAGCGTGCCGCCGGCGACCGGTCCCGAGCGGTCCGGGCCGGCGAGCAGGCCGGTCGCGGGGTCGACGTAGCCGCTCGCAGCGAAGTCCGCGCCCAAGAGCAGCGTGCCCACGCGTGCCTCGTTGAGCGCGACGAGGACATCGTCGATCCCGGCCGCCGCGCGGCCCCCGGCGCCCACCCCCTGCCGGAAGCGGTCGAGCGCCTCACGCTCGCGACGACGCTCGATCTCCCGCACCGCCTTGGCGGTCTCCGCGCGCACCTCGTCGAGGCTCGAGTGCTCGATGTCCAGGTGCACGCGGCCGGCGAGCCGCTCGCGAAGGTAGGGGTGCAGGCGGCGCTCCAGGTCCCCCAGCGTCTCCTCGGGAGCGCCGATCAGGAGGTGGTCGAGCCCCCGCCGCTTGAACACGTCGAACACGACCTGCGCAACGTGGTCGAGATGGTCGCGCACCTCCTCCTCCACAGAGCGCTGGTAGCGCGCCTGCGACCACCCGCCCTGATGGTGGTGGGAGTGCACCTCGTCCTCGACGCGGTCGGTCTCCTCGAGGGCCTCCGGCGGTCCGAGGAAGACCCGCGCCGCGCGGCGGTTGCACAGCAGCACGCACCAGCGCTCGCCGGCGCCCGCCCGCACGAGCGGCTCGACGTAGGGCGAGCCGTCGATGACCACGCGCGGCTCGACGGGATGCGCCAGGCGCACAGTCTCGAGCAGTTCGGCGGGCCCGCAGGCGAACACGGCGATCGCGCGCGTGCCCTCGTCGGCGATGTCGGGCTGCGCGAGGACGTCGCGCACGTGCTCGACGTCGGCGCGCAGGGCCATGCGATCGTCGTGCGGGAGGTCTGAGAGCTCGTCGACCCTACGCTGGGCGTGGTTGATCAGCGAGGAGATCGCACTGGCGCGCGCGGGCGGGGTCGGAAGCTCGCTCGGGTCGAGGTTGAGGTAGACGGAGAGCACCCGCCCGCGCTCGGGGCGGAGGTCGGCGAGCCGGCGTAGCCGGCTCCGGGTCAGGGTGTCGGCCATGGGTCGGCGACTACCCCGCCCGCGTGGCCTCGGAACCCGGTCCCCGCGTGCAGTGCCGCCGGGAGGGTCTGGGCGATTCAGGCCCCCGCCACCCGGAACGCCCCGCGCATGAAGGGATGGATGCGGCAGAAGTATGTATAGGTGCCCGGCGAGAGGTTCGAGGGCAGTAGTCGACCAGGTGTCGCGGTTGGCGGCCGGCGTGAAGCCGGTGGGGCCGAAGCCGAGCTCGCCCGAGTCGAACTCCACGGGCCCGTCGGCCAGCGGGTAGGCGATGCCCGTCATGCGATTGCAGGGCGCGCGGCAGGCCGTGATGGTGTGGAAGATGGTGCGTCCGGCGTCGCGGTTGACGCCGCCTCGGGGCCCCGGGGAGAAGGCGACCGGCATGATCCCCGTCAACTCGTACCAGGAGGCGCGCGCGGAGTCATAGGTGGCCGAGACGCTCAGGACGTCCCCGCGCTTGACCGCGACTCGCCAGCCCGGGCGGGTGGCGGCCATCGCCACGTCCCGAGACCGCGCCGGCCGGCTCGAAGTAGGAGGCCCGCGAGCGGAAGAGGTTCACCCTGCGCCCGTTGCGCTCGAGCGTCAGGTCGGAATAGAGGCCGCCGGGATGCAGGTGCCCGGCGGTCTGCACGAGCACGCCGTCGCGGCCGATGGTGAAGCGGTTGCGGGCGGGGGCGGCGCCATAGGCGTTCGGCACGTCGTCGGGATAGGTAAAGCGTCCGCCGCGGCCGCTGCCGCGGTGGACGTCGAACACCGGGTAGGCGCGGCCGCCCTCGACGTCGAGCCAGAGGGTCTGAACCTCGCGCATTCGCCTCGCCAGCGGCGAGGAGTCGGGGATGAAGTCGATCTCGTAGGTGAGGTAGACCTTGTCGCGGTTGGGCCGGAGGTTGTGGATCATGTGGTTGAGCACCCAGCGGTCCGAGCGCGAGTAGCGCCATCCGAAGCCCCGCGGCAGCGACACGTTGGTCTTCTCCTCACCCGCCGCGAAGGTCGGCTCCCCGTTGACGAGCCACACGGCGTGGTGGAGGTGGATGACGTCCACGCCAGGGATGCGGCCGTTCGGTCGCTCGAGGCTGGGGCGGAATCCGACGGGTGAAGGAGCGACGTATGCAGGCGACTGTAGCGGCGCCCTGGCGCTCCCGCACTGGGCGGCGCCTGCGAAACTGCGGGACATGTCCGACAACTCCTTCAAGGCCCGAGCCGATCTCGAGGTCGGCGGCCGTTCCTACGAGATCTTCCGCCTCGACGCGCTGCAGTCCGACTTCGACGTCGCGCGCCTGCCCTACTCGCTGAAGGTGCTGCTCGAGAACCTGCTGCGCAACGAGGACGGCGTGGCCGTTCGCGAGGAGGACGTCGAGGCGCTCGCCACCTGGGACGCCAAGGCCGACCCGTCCAAGGAGATGGCGTTCACGCCCGCGCGCGTGCTGATGCAGGACTTCACCGGCGTCCCCGCCGTCGTGGACCTCGCCGCGATGCGCGACGCCATGGCGGACATGGGCGGCGACCCGGCGAGGATCAACCCGCTGGTCCCGGCCGAGCTGGTCATCGACCACTCCGTCCAGGTCGACGCCTTCGGCACCCGCGACGCCTTCCAGATCAACGCCGAGCGGGAGTTCGAGCGCAACCAGGAGCGCTACGCGTTCCTGCGTTGGGGCCAGGACGCCTTCGACAACTTCAAGGTGGTCCCGCCCGACACGGGGATCGTCCATCAGGTCAACCTCGAATACCTCGCGCGCGTGGTGTTCACCAGCGACGAGACCGCCCACGAGGGACCCGTGCAGGCCTACCCCGACACGCTGGTGGGGACGGATTCGCACACGACGATGATCAACGGGCTCGGCGTGCTGGGCTGGGGCGTGGGCGGGATCGAGGCCGAGGCGGCCATGCTCGGCCAGCCGATGTCGATGCTCATCCCGCAGGTCCTCGGCTTCAGGCTTTCAGGTGCCCTGCCCGAGGGCGCGACGGCCACCGACCTCGTGCTCACCGTCACCCAGATGCTGCGCGAGCGCGGCGTCGTGGGCATGTTCGTCGAGTTCTTCGGACCGGGGGTGGCCGCGCTCCCGCTGGCCGACCGGGCCACGATCGGCAACATGTCCCCCGAGTTCGGCTCGACGTGCGCGATCTTCCCCGTCGACGCCGAGACCCTGCGCTACCTCGAGTTCTCCGGGCGGCCCAAGGAGCTGGTCGAGCTCGTCGAGGCCTACGCGAAGGAGCAGGGCCTCTGGCACGACGAGGACTCCGAGGCGCCGACGTTCTCCGACACGCTCGAGCTTGACCTCTCAGACGTCGTCCCCTCGCTGGCCGGGCCCAAGCGCCCGCAGGACCGCGTCTCGCTCACCGAGGCCAAGGCCGCCTTCCGGCTGGCGCTCGAGGACATGCTCCCCGACGACCTCGAGGACCCCCACTTCGAGGAGCCCGAACCCGAAGACGAGAGTGCCTATTCCTTCCCGGCCTCGGACCCGCCCGCCTCGGCGGAGCCCTCGAACTCCGACGGTCCTCGCGAGAACCGGCCCTCGCCCTCGCGCGGCGGCACCGGCGGGCTCCAGGTCGCCGAGCGCACGCAGTACGCCACGCCGGTGACGCTCGCGGGCGGCACGGAGACCGAGCTCGACCACGGCCACGTGGTGATCGCCGCCATCACCTCCTGCACGAACACCTCCAACCCCTCGGTCATGCTGGGCGCCGGGCTGCTCGCGCGCAAGGCGCGGGAGCGGGGGCTGACCTCCAAGCCGTGGGTGAAGACCTCGCTGGCCCCGGGCTCCAAGGTCGTGACCGAGTACCTCGATCGCGCCGGGCTCACCGAGGACCTCGAGGCGCTCGGCTTTCACCTCGTCGGCTACGGCTGCACGACCTGCATCGGGAACTCCGGCCCGCTGCCCGAGGAGATCTCCGAGGTCGTCAGCGCGGAGAACCTGGCGGTCGTGTCAGTGCTGTCGGGCAACCGCAACTTCGAGGGGCGCATCAACCCCGATGTGAAGATGAACTACCTGGCCTCGCCGCCGCTTTGCGTGGCATATGCGATCGCGGGGACGATGGATATCGACCTCCTCGACGAGCCGCTGGGCCAGGACTCAGATGGCAACGACGTCTTCCTCAAGGACGTCTGGCCCTCCGGGCAGGAGGTGGCGGAGACCATCGAGTCGGCGGTGCGATCCGACATGTTCCGGAAGTCCTACGGCGAGGTCTACGACGGCGACGAGCACTGGAACTCACTCGACGTGCCGACGGGCGACCGCTTCGCCTGGGACGAGGGCTCGACCTATGTGCGGCAGCCGCCCTACTTCGAGGACTTCCCCCGCGAGCCCGCGGAGGTATCCGACATTGAGGGCGCCCGCTGCCTCGCCAAGCTCGGGGACTCGGTCACCACCGACCACATCTCGCCGGCGGGCTCGATCAAGCGCGACGGGCCGGCCGCCCAATACCTCAACGAGCACGGCGTGGCCAACAAGGACTTCAACTCCTACGGCTCGCGCCGCGGCAACCACGAGGTGATGATGCGCGGCACGTTCGCCAATATCCGCCTGCGCAACCAGCTCGCGCCGGGGACGGAGGGCGGGGTCACGCGCCTGCTGCCCGACGGCGGGGAGATGACGATCTACGACGCGGCGATGCGCTACGCGGAACGGGGCACGCCGCTCGTCGTGCTGGCGGGCAAGGAGTACGGGTCGGGGTCCTCGCGCGACTGGGCGGCCAAGGGCACCAAGCTGCTGGGCGTGCGAGCGGTGATCGCGGAGTCCTTCGAGCGCATCCACCGCTCCAACCTCGTCGGCATGGGCGTGCTGCCGCTGCAATACGCCGACGGCGAGTCGGGGGAGTCGCTCGGGCTGACCGGCGAGGAGGAGTTCTCCATCACCGGGCTCGGCGATGGATCGGCCAAGCAGGTCACGGTCGAGGCCGGGGACACCGAGTTCACCGCGAGGGTCCGGATCGACACCCCCAAGGAGGTCGAGTACTTCCAGCACGGCGGCATCCTGCCCTACGTGCTCCGCCAGCTGATGGCAAAGGACGAGTAATGGCGGTCCCGGAGCCCCTGCGCCGGCTGCTCTCCGCACCCGGTCCCTCCGGTCACGAGCAGGCGCCCGCAGCGGTCTTCCGCGAGCTGTGTGCCGAGTTCGCCGAGGTGACCCACGACACGGTCGGCTCGACCGTCGCGCGGGTGCGCGGGACGGGCGACGGGCCGCTGCTGGCCGTCATCGGCCACATCGACGAGATCGGCCTGATCGTCCGCCACATCGATGACGACGGCTTCCTCTGGTTCACGTCGGTCGGCGGCTGGGACGCGATGATCCTCGTCGGGCAGCGCGTCGAGATCGCAACGCGCGATGGACCGGTCGTCGGCGTCGTGGGCAAGAAGCCGATCCACCTGATGAGCGACGAGGACCGCAAGAAGGCTCCCGAGCTCAAGCACCTGCATGTCGACATCGGCGCGCGCGACGGCGACGACGCGCGCTCGCGCGTCCGGATCGGCGACGTGGCGGTGATCGCCGGCGAGCTGGTCGAGCTGCCCAACGACCGCGTGATCTCGCGTGCGATGGACAACCGGCTCGGCTGCTACGTCGCCTACGAGGCGGGGCGGCTCGTGGCCGAGGAGGGAGGAGCCCCCGGCGACGTGTGCGCGCTGGCCGTCACGCAAGAGGAGATCACCTTCGCCGGGGCCAGGACGACGGCGTTCACCCTCGAGCCCGACCTCGTCATCGCCGTCGACGTGACCTTCGCCACCGACTGGCCGGGCTCGGAGGAGAAGGAGCTCGGCCGCCACCACTTCGGCTCGGGTCCGGTTCTCCAGCGCGGAGCCACGCTGGACCCACGGCTGTTCGAGCTCCTGTACGAGGCCGCCGAGGCCGAGGGCATCCCCGTCACCGTCACCGCCAGCGGCCGCTCCACCGGCACCGACGCCGACGCGACGCACTCATCGCGCGGAGGAGTGCCGTCGAGCGTCGTCTCGATCCCGCTGCGCTACATGCACTCTCCCGTCGAGATGGTGCAGCTCGACGACGTCGCCAACACCGCGCGGCTGATCGCCGCGTTCGCGCGACGACTGCCGACCGACGTCTCGTTCGACCGTTAGTGGCCGCGGTGTCACCCCTGCTGCTGCTGTGGGACATCGACGGCACGCTGCTGCAGCGCGCCTCGCTGGAGCACGCGCAGGCGTTGCGGCGAGCCGTGCGCGAGGTCCACGGCGGGCTCGAGCTCGACGGGTACCAGGTCGAGAAGGCGGGGCGCACCGATGCCGCGATCGCGCGCGACCTCCTGGCGGGCGCCGGCCTGGCCCCACCGGCCATCGACGCCGGCGCCGACGACGTGGTGGCCGCCTGCTGTGAGGCCTACGAGGAGCTCTGCCCCCCCGACCTCAGCACTCGCGTGGCGCCGGGGATCGCCGAGGTGCTGGAAGCGCTCGCCGGCCGTCCTGACGACTACCGTTTCTCGCTCGTCACCGGCAACTTCGAGCCGGTGGCCCGGCTGAAGCTCGACCGCGCCGGGATCGGGCACTTCTTCCCCGCGGGCCAGGGCGGCTTCGGATCCGACGCCGAGGATCGCGAGCGCCTGCCGGCGATCGCACGCGAGCGCGCCGGCCCACCCGCGTGGCCGCGCGAGCGCACAGTCGTGATCGGGGACACCCCGCGCGACATCGCGTGCGCGCGCGCCGACGGGCTGCGCGTGGTCGCGATGGCGACCGGGCCGTTCCTGGTCGAGGCGCTCGCCGGCGCCGACGCGGTGATCGGCGAGGCCGCCGGGCTGCTGCCGGTCCTGGAGGACCTCAGCGCGGGACGCTGAGAACGATCGCTGTCGTCGGCCGGCCGGGGGTTCGGCGCAGCCTCGTGACGTAGGCGGCAACCGGGCCGAGCGCGGTGCTCCACAGCGTGTCGGTGACGCCCGCGGGAGGGCGCGCCGGGGACGGCGGGCGCCGGCCCCGGGGGTATCCGGCGCGATGGTGCGAGTGCCCCTGCTCGACGCCGCGGTCGCGCCGGGCAGTGGGGGTCGTCCGGTACAGCAGGCGGTCGCGGTCAGGGCGCGCGAGGTTGCGCGTGCGCGCGCCGACGCGCAGCTCCTGTGCGGACGCCGTCGAGCGGACGTAGAGGAGCTGCTCGGCGACGAGGGACGGATCGAGCAGCTGCGCGCGCCGCTCCCGGCGCAGAATGCGGCGCCCGCCTGTGGGCAGATCGACCTCGACGAGCTCGCCGGCGCGGCGGCCGGCCCGGTGGACGACGAGCGTGGCGCCGGAGAGCGCGGGGCGGCCGAGCTGGGTGGGGGGCTCGGCGATCGCCACCGCGCGCGGGGGGCGCGAGCCGTCGCGCGGCTCGGCGATCAGCGCCTGGCTGCCCGTCGACGCGGTCGCGAGCCACACGACCCACTCGGCGGAGAAGGCAAAGCGCCCGCCGCCCGGCGCGTCGTAGGTGGCGACCGGGCTCAACGTGTCGGGGGCGGCGAGGACGATCCGGTCCGGCTCGCGCCACCCGACCAGCCCGCCGGCAAGCGCGGGGTCGCGCCCGGGGAGGGCCACGGTGCGGTCGGGAAGGCGCAGGATCCCGACACCGCCGGGCTGCTGCCAGGCGACCAGGGCGCCGTCGGCGGCCGGGTCGGTGGCGGGCCGGGCGGCCAGGGTCGCCGCCTCCGCGGGAGCCGCACCGATGACGGCGGCGCAGAGCAGGAGGGCGGCGGCCTCGGTGGCGCGCAGCCCGCGCAGGATCGCCGGGCGCTCCGCCATCGCGGCCGCGGCCGCGTGCCCTGAGTCGGTCCCCGCCAGCGGCGCGAGGACGAGGACGGGCAGCGCGCGGCCGGCGCCGAAGCACACGCCCACGAGCAGGCCGAGCCCCGGCTCGCCGAGCGCCACGCTGACCGCGCCCAGCGCCCACACCGCAAACGTGAGGATGAACGTGGTGAACGCGAGCCCCAGCAGCACGCCGTACCCGCCAGCGGCGAGCGCGACGGGCAGCACGCGGCGCCACGACTCGGGCAGCTGGCGGCGCACCTGGGGAAGGATGCGCAGGCCGCGCGCCTCGCCGGCCGCCGCCGCGACGGCGACGAACGCGGCCACGCCCGCCGCCGCCGTCCCGCCCGCGCCCAGCGCGTGACCGAGCAGGGCCAGCCCGCCAAAGGTGATCGCGCCGCCGGCCAGCGCGCCCCCCGTGAAGGTCACGCACGAGACGAGCGTCGTGCGCAGGCGGCCCGCGTAGCCTCCGGGCGCCAGCGTCTCCACCATCGAGAAGCCGCAGGGTGACCACGCGCCCGTGACCCCGGCCACCAGGGCCGCGGACGCGAGGACCCAGCTCAGCACGGCACGCCCGTCTGGAAGTACATGACGCAGAAGACCTTGCGCCCCTTGAAGCAGTAGCCCCGCAGCGCCCCGTCGCCGTTGATGCGGCGCGGGTGGTTCGAGCAGCAGTCCACGAGCTTGCGAACGTGTCCGCCGCAGCAGCGAAACCAGGCGCCGTCCACCCGCGTGTCGAGGCCGTAGCGCTGCGCCGCCGCGGTGCAGACGAGTGTCCGGCTGGCCGGGGGCAGCGGGCTGCCCTCCGCGTCGGTGAGCAGGGCGCCGTGCTCGTCGACCGGACGACCCTCGACGTCCACGAGGCGGCCGAGGTCGTCGACGCGGTGCCCGTCGCGTGCCCGCAGCGGCCGGCCCCTGGAGTCGATGCGCGGCAGGCCGGTGGGGTGCGGGCAGGAGTCCGTCGAGAAGATGTGGCCGCAGAAGTGGAAGGCCTCGGCCTCGCCGGGAGCCACGAGGGAGCCGACGGTCCGGGTGCCGGCCACCGCGATGAGCGCGCCGCTGACCCGCGCCAGGAAGCCGCGGCGAGAGGTCGCTGCGCTCACGCCCGCCGGCGCTCCGCTGCCGCGAGCACGGACTCGAGCTGACCGGCGGTGTTGAACGTCCCCTTGGCCAGCACGGTGCCGTCGGCGTCGAGCGCGACGGCGAAGGGACTGCCGGGGATGTCGGCCGCCGCCCACGCCTCGGCGTCGCGGACCTCGTCGAAGGTGCGCAGCGCCACGAGCGGATCGCGGCCCAGCGCGGCGACGGCGGGCTCGAGCGCGCGGCACATCCGGCAGCCCTCAGACGTGAAGACCGCGAGGCCGAGGCGACCCGGGTCGACACTCATCAGCTCGGTGCGGCCGCCGAGCTCGGGGCCCTCCTCCGGGATCTCGAGCGCCCCGCGCGGATCGAGCGCCAGGCGCAGCGAGCCGACCTCGCGGGCCAGCGCCAGAACGGCGATCCCCAGCGCCACCAGGCCGAGCAGCGCCGCACCGAGCCCGACCGCGAGCCAGTCGTCGGTGGACAGGTCGCGTCGCGGCAGCAGAGGCAGCGCCGCGAAGGCGGCCGCCAGCAGCCCCGCACGCGCGAGCGACGCACGGCCCACGCGGCCGCGCGCGCCGAAGCAGGCGCACGGGGCGCCGCCCCGCCCGGCCGTCAGGACCGTCGCCTGCGCTCCGGCGAACACGACGAACAACCCGGCGGCCGCCCACATGGCCACCTGCACCCCGGCGCCAACGGCGACACCGAGCGCCATCTCGACGGCGATCAGCCCTGTCCAGGCGGCGCGCGTCGTCCGCTCGCCGCGGATCCCGTAGGTGCCGAGGGCCGCGCGGGTGCGCGGTCCGTCGATCAGCTTGAGCCCGGCGGACCCGACGAGCAGCGCGCCGAGGGCCAGCGAGACGACGATTCCGAGCACTCAGTCGGTCTCCCGCGTCGTGTAGCGCCGTTCCTCGGCCGGGAACGCCAACGGGCAGCTGGGGTCGGTGAAGTGCCGGATCAGGACCGGCACGGCGTCGCTCACGCTCACGAGCGCACGAGCTTCTTGTACGTGATGCGGTGGGGGCGGTCGGCCTCGGCGCCCAGGCGCGCGCGGCGGTGCTCCTCGTAGCCCTCGAAGTTGCCCTCGAACCAGCGCACCTGGGAGTCGCCCTCGAAGGCCAGGACGTGGGTCGCCACGCGGTCGAGGAACCAACGGTCGTGAGAGATGATCACCGCGCAGCCGGGGAAGGCGAGCAGCGCCTCCTCGAGCGCGCGCAGGGTGTCGACGTCGAGGTCGTTGGTGGGCTCGTCGAGCAGCAGGACGTTGCCGCCCCGGCGCAGCAGCTTGGCCAGGTGCACGCGGTTGCGTTCGCCGCCCGACAGCGCGCCGACCTTGCGCTGCTGGTCGGAGCCCTTGAAGTTGAAGCCGGCCACGTAGGCGCGCGAGTTGACCTCGCGGTCGCCGACCTTGATCTGCTCGTAGCCGTCGGAGATCTCCTCCCAGACGGTCTTCTCGGGGTCCAGCGCATCCCGGCTCTGGTCCACGTATGCGGGTGCCACGGAGTCGCCGAGGGTGAGCGTGCCGGCGTCCGCGGGCTCCTCGCCGACGATCATGCGAAACAGCGTCGTCTTGCCGGCGCCGTTGGGGCCGATCACGCCGACGATGCCCGCGGGCGGCAAGGAGAAGGAGAGGTCGTCGATCAGCAGGCGGTCGCCGTAGCCCTTCCGCACGTCGTCGGCATCGATCACCTGGCCTCCCAGGCGCGGTCCCGGCGGGATGTGGATCTGAACCTGGTCGAGCTTGACGTTGCGGTCCTCGGCGAGCAGGCGCTCGTAGTTGTTCAGGCGCGCCTTGGACTTCTTGCGCCGGCCCTTGGGATTCTCGCGCACCCACTCGAGCTCAGCGGCGATCGTGCGCTTGCGCGCGCTGTCCTGCTTCTCCTCGACGGCGAGGCGTGCCTGCTTCTGCTCGAGCCAGCTCGAGTAGTTGCCCTTGAAGGGGATCCCGTGGCCGCGGTCGAGTTCGAGGATCCAGCCAGCCACGTTGTCGAGGAAGTAGCGGTCGTGGGTGACGGCCACGACCGTGCCCTTGTACTCCTCGAGGTGGCGCTCGAGCCAAGCGACGGACTCCGCATCGAGGTGGTTGGTCGGCTCGTCGAGCAGCAGCAGGTCGGGGGCGGCCAGCAGCAGGCGGCACAGCGCGACGCGGCGGCGCTCGCCGCCCGAGAGCGTGGTCACGTCGGCGTCGGGCGGCGGCAGGCGCAGCGCGTCCATCGCGACGTCGAGCTGGGTGTCCAGGGTCCAGGCGTCGGCGGCGTCGATCCTCTCCTGGATGCGGCCGAACTCGTCGGCGGTGTCGTCGGAGTAGTTGGAGGCCAGCTCGTTGAAGCGGTCCAGCAGCGCGCGTGTTTCCGCCACCCCGTCCTCGACGTTCCCGCGCACGTCCTTGGACGGATCGAGCTGGGGCTCCTGCTCGAGCAGCCCGACCGTCGCGCCCGGGGCGAGTTGCGCCTCGCCGCGGTACTCGGTGTCCTGCCCAGCCATGATCCGCAGCAGCGTGGACTTCCCCGAGCCGTTGAGCCCGAGGATCCCGATCTTCGCGCCCGGGAAGAACGACAGCGAGATGTCCTTCAGGACCTGCTTGTCGGGCGGGTGCGTGCGCGACAGCTTGTACATCGTGAAGATGTATTGGCTCGACATCGGCGGTTGAGGATAGGCGCTCCACAACGGCGTCGACGGCGTGGACTGCGGAGCGGGCCGGGACCTCGCCCTCGTGGACTCGCGCGATCGCGCGAGCGCGTGCGAGAAGCTGGATCGCAAGCAGCTCCGAGGGGCCGGTAGGCTGCCGCGATGCCCGTCTCCGGCATCGTCGAGCAGATCGCGCTCTCCCCCGATGCCGACGGCGTGCCGGCACCCGCCGAGCGGGTGCGCGCCCGCGCCGGCCGGGGCCTGGAGGGGGAGTACCACTTCAGCGACGAGCCCGAGGCAGGGCAGTCGCTGACGCTGATCGCCGCCGAGGCGCTGGACGCGCTGCGCGCGGACAGCGGCATCGAGCTCTCCCACGAGGAGTCTCGCCGCAACGTCCTCACGCGCGGGGTCGACCTCAACGCGCTCGTCGGCAGGCGCTTCTCGGTCGGAGAGGTGGAATGCGAGGGCATCGAGCTGTGCGAGCCCTGCAACCGGCTGGCGAAGCTGACCGAGCGCGGCGTGCTGCGCGGCCTGGCGCACCGAGGCGGGCTGCGCGCGGACATCCTGTCCGACGGCGCGATCGCCGCCGGGGACACGTTCCGCGCGGATTGAGTCATCCTGAGGGCGTGCCCCTAGCGATCTCCCTGCGCGGCGTCGTCAAGCGCTACGGCCCGATCACGGCCGTCGACCGGCTCGACCTCGACGTGCCCGAAGGCACCTGCGTCGGCCTGCTCGGGCCCAACGGCGCCGGGAAGTCGACGACGATGAGGATGCTCACCGCCCAATCGATCGCCGACGAGGGCGAGATCGAGGTCCTCGGGCACCGGCTGCCCGGTGACTCCAAGGCGGCTCGGGCCGAGTGCGGCGTCGTGCCTCAGCTCGACAACCTCGACACGACGCTGACCGTGGAGCAGAACCTGCGCGTCTTCACCCACCTGTACCGCATCCCCCGCGCGGACCGCCGCGACGCGATCGAGCGCGCGCTGACCATGGCGAACCTGAGCGACCGTCGCGACACCCGTGCCGACAAGCTCTCCGGTGGCATGCGGCGGCGCCTGTTGATCGCGCGGGCGTTGGTGCACGGGCCGCGTCTCGTCCTGCTCGACGAGCCCACGGTCGGCCTCGACCCGCAGGTGCGCCAGGAGCTGTGGGCGCTGATCGACGCCCTGCGCACCAAGGGCGTCTCGATCCTGATGTCGACGCACTACATCGAGGAGGCCCAGCGGCTGGCCGACACCGTGACTATCATGTCCCACGGCCAGGCGGTGGCGAGCGGGCCGCCCACCGAGCTCGTGTCCGAGCACGTCGGCCGCGAGGCGGTCGAGGTCTACGGGCCGCCCGCGCGCCTGGCCGAGGTCGAGCGCGAGGCGCGCGCCGAGGGCTTCCGGACGCGGCGCACCGGCACCTCGGTCAGCGTGCTCGGCGTCGACTCCGCCAACGGCCGCGCGCCCGAGGGGGAGCACCGGGCGGCCAACCTCGAGGACGTGTTCGTTCTGCTCACCGGTGAGGAGATCGCATGACGAGGAGCATGGGAGCGACCTCGACGGTCGTGCCGCCTCGCGCACGCGGAGCAGGCGCATGAGCACCACAACGGCCGCGCGCCCGCGCGTGGCGCGCCTAGGCCGGCTCGAGCGGCCCGCGCTCGCGGGCGTGCTCGTCCGCGAGATCATCAACTTCTCCTCGTTCTGGCGCTCGACGACGTTCTCCTCGACCGTCGAGCCGACCATCTACCTGGTCGCCTTCGGCTTCGGCTTCGGGTCGCTTGTCACGAAGGTCGCCGGCTTCAGCTACGTGGAGTTCGTCGGCACGGGCACGGTGGCCACGGCGGTCCTGTTCTCCTCCGTGTTCCCGGCGATGTTCGGGGTCTTCGTCAAGTACCAGTTCCAGCGCACCTACGACGCGATCCTCGCCGCGCCGGTCGACACGGAGGAGCTGGTGACGGCGGAGGTGCTGTGGATCTCGACGCGAGCCGGCGTCTATGGGTGCGCTCCCATGCTGGTGGCGATGGTCTTCGGGCTCGACCCCGCCCCGGGGATGCTGCTCGTACCCCTGATCGGCTTTGTCACGGGCTTCGGCTGGGCCTCCTTCGGCGTGCTCGTGGCCGCGATCCTGAAGTCGATCGACAACTTCAACTACGTCACCAGCACGGTGATCACGCCGCTGTTCCTCACCGCGGGGACCTTCTTCCCGCTCTCGGGCCTGCCGAAGTGGGCGCAGGTGCTCGGGGAGCTCAACCCGCTGCACCACTGCGTGGAGCTCGTCCGGCACGCCGCGTTCGGCTTCGAGGGCTCGACGGACCTCCTGCGCCTCGTCGCCCTTGTGATCTTCGGCCTGGTCATGTGGCGGCTGGCCATCTGGCGCATGACGATCAAGCTGATCGACTGACCCACCACGGCGTCCGCCGGAGGCTGCCCGGGCTCGGACCCGACCTACACTCCGCGCGTGGCCACCTTTCCGCTGCCCCGGCGTGCCGGCCCCCGCCCGCGCACGACGCCCACCAACCCCCACACCCAGCTCGACCAGCAGCCAAGCGATCCGCGGTTGGCCGACGAGCTGGCGCGGCGCATCTTCGCGTTGCCCGGCGTCGTCGAGCAGCCCAGCCGCATCTCGGTGCCCGGCGCCCGCGCGCTGACGCTCGCCGCGGGTGAGCCGGCCGGCCCGCCGGAGGCCTTCCTGATCGAGCGCGAGTTCGCTCACCTGCATCCGTCTCCCGACCGCAGCCTGCACGCGATGCTGCCCGGAGACGTCGTGAGCGAGGCCGTCGAGGCCGGCTGGGCCGAGCCCCATCCCGTCGCGCGCATGGGCCTGATCCCGCCGACCGCGGTGATGCTCTATGCCCCGCGCGACGAGGAGGAGCTCGCCGTCGTCGAGGCGCTGATCCACGCCTCGCACGCGTTCGCACGTCCCGGCTAGTCGAACTCCGTCGGCAGGCCCGGCTCGGCGCGGTGGGCGAAGGCGCGCTCGAGCTGGTGGACCGAGGTGCGTCCAGTCGAGAGCTGTGGCAGGTCGGCGAGCGCGAACCAGCCGACAGCGTCGACCTCGCCGTCGGTCGCGTCCCGGCGGTCGTCGACGCGCTCGCACTCGAAGATCAGCTTGTAGATGTGGTGGATGTGCGCCGGGTGGTTGCGCAGGTCGCGGTCGTGGACGGCGACCAGCTTGACGGGACGGACCGCGACCCCGGCCTCCTCGCGCACCTCGCGGGCCACCGCGCGGCTCGGCGGCTCGCCGATGTCGGCCCAGCCGCCAGGCAACGTCCAGCCGCCGTCGGCCACCTCGCGCACGAGCAGAACTCGCGCGGCCGCGAAGACCGCGCCCCGGACGTCGACCTTCGGGGTCGGGTGGCCGGCACCGTGCGGATCCAGTCCTCGGCCCTGTCCGGCCACCTCGCCGGCCAGCACGCGAACCTCCTCGTAGCGCGCGAGATCGTACGGGTTGGAGGCGTAGGCGAGTCCGGTGTCGGCGATCGCCTGGAGGCGGCGGACCCACTCGAGCCAGGGCTCCATCCCCGCTACCGTAGACCGTTCATGCCAGCGATCCTGGACATCGAGCAGTCGGTGCTCCTCCTCGAGATGGAGCCGCCGTTCCACAAGCGCGACGTCCAGCTCGCGAGGCGCCGGCTGGCCAAGCGCTGGCATCCCGACATCGCACCGCCGGGGCGTCAGCTCGAGCACGAGCGCCATCTCCAGGCGATCAACCGGGCGGCCGACCAGCTCGAGCAGCTGGCCGAGGAGTCCCGCGGCGGCAAGGTCTCGCGCAACGCCGTCAAGGTCAGCGCGGCGGCGGCGCGCAAGGCGCGCGCCGAGGAGGGGCGGCGCGCCTACGAGGCCGAGCAGCGCGCCCGCGAGCATGACGCCGATCGCGAGCGCCACGACCCGTTCGCCTCACGGGTCCCCGACCATTCGGTCGTGCACCGCTACGCGCGCTGCCTCTCTTATCCGGAGTGGGGCGTGGGAAGCGTCACCGGCATCTACTTCACGGGCGCCGACGACGACATCCAGCAGTGGGCGCGCGTGGCCTTCCACCTCGGCGTGCGCACGGTGCCCGCCGGCTCGCTGCAGTTCGTCGACTTCTCCAAGCCCGATCCGGGGGCGGAACGCGTCGAGCGCTTCATGACGGCCGCCAAGCACGCGCTCGCCGAGGGCGACTTCGCCCTCGCGGCCCAGCGCCTGGTCTACGCGCGGGACGCCGATTCTCGCAACCCCGCCGTCCTGCGCCTGCTGACACTGGCCTTCTGGCAGTCCGGCAACCACGCCGCGGCGGCCCGGGCGGTGCGCGACTGGGCGCGCGAGGAGCCCGAGCGCCCCGCCCCGCACCGCTACGCGGCCCGCATCTACGAGGACATGGGCGCCTTCTCGCTGGCCGTGGAGGCGGCCGAGCGTGAGACCCAACGCATCCCAGCGGACGCGTCGGCCTGGGAGCGCCTCGGCCGGCTGCGGCTGTGCGTATTCGACCGCACGGGCGCGCGCGCTGCGCTCGAACGCGCGCGGGAAGTGCTGCCCAGCGAGCAGGGACTGCTCGACCTCGCCCTCGTGGCGATGCTGCTCGGCGACGTCGGCGCCGAGGTGTCGGCCTGCGAGCAGGCCACCGGGCTCGCGCCGGACTCCGAGGTGGCATGGTCTCGCCTCGCCCATGCCCTCGCCCGCACCGACCGCGCGAGCGAGTGCCTCGCCGCCTGCGAGCGCGCGCTCACGCTCGACGACGACCCCGAGGTCCGCAACCTGCGCGACCAGGTGCTCGCCGCCGTCCCGCGCGAGATCGAAGCCGCCGCGTAACGCGTGCCGGCTCGCGGACCGACCCGGGGCTGACTTCGAGTTCGCACGTCGACCCCGCTCCAACGCATCGCGAGGGCCTCATGTGGGCGGAGGTGGCTGCCGTACCTCAGCCGGCCCCTCCCCGCCGACGAGCTCACCAGCTGGCTCCAACGCGAGGCTGGACAGCCCACCGCACCACTCCAGTCGCTCACATCGCAGCCTCGACCCTGAGGCACTGGCGCCGCGCCGACGACCCGCAGCTAGCCAGGCGACTGAAGCGGGTCCGCGCACCGAATGCGCGGCCGTTCTGCTTCTCCGTCCGTCAAGGCCCGTAGCGTCCTCAGTCCCATGCGGTTGATCGTCGCTCGCTGCTCCGTCGAGTACACCGGCCGGCTCTCGACGCGCCTACCGGAGGCGCTGCGCCTGCTCATGATCAAGTCTGACGGCACGTTCATGGTCTGGTCAGATTGCGGCGGCCAGAAGGTCAAGCCCCTCAACTGGATGACGCCGCCGACCGTGATCGAGGAGGAGCCCGGGCTCATGGTCGTGCGCAAGCTCAAGGGCGAGGACAGGCTGGACATCCGGATCGCCGACATCGTCTCGGAGTCCACCCACGTCATGGACCTCGACGGGGGCCTGGAGAAGGACGGCGTGGAGGCCGACCTGCAGGTCGCGCTCGCCGACGCGCCGCACCGGTGCGGAGAGGGCTTCCGCCTCGTGCGCCGCGAGTGGCCGACCGACATCGGCCCGGTCGACCTCATGTGCCGCGATGACGAGGACGGCTGGGTGGCGGTCGAGATCAAGCGCGTCGGCACCATCGAGGCCGTCGAGCAGCTCGCCCGCTACGTCGAGCGCATCCGGCTCGACCCGAGCCTGCGGGCCTGCCGCGGCGTGCTGGCCGCACAGGTGGTCAAGCCGCAGGCCCGCGTACTCGCCGAGTCGCGCGGGATCGCCTGGGTCGAGGTCGACCTCGCCGAGTTGCGCGGTCAGCGCGAGCCCGCGCTCACGCTCTTCGCCGCGTAGGCTGCGCCGCACATGGCCGACGCCGTGCTCACCGAGGCCGCCGGCGGGGTCCTGCTCGTCACGCTCAACCGCCCCGAGGCCCGCAACGCGGTCAACCTCGCGCTCGCGGAGGGGGTCGCGGCTGCCCTGGAGCGGCTCGACGGCGACGACGCGCTGCAGGTCGGGATCCTCACGGGAGCCGGCGGCTCCTTCTGCGCGGGCATGGACCTGAAGGCCTTCGTGACAGGCGAGCGTCCGTACGTCGAGGGCCGCGGCTTCGCCGGGATCGTGCAGGGACCGCCCCGCAAGCCGCTGATCGCCGCCATCGAGGGTTTCGCGGTGGCCGGCGGCTTCGAGGTCGCGCTCGCGTGCGACCTCGTCGTCGCGGCGCGCGACGCGCGGCTGGGCATACCGGAGGTCAAACGCTCGCTCGTCGCGGCGGGCGGCGCGCTGCTGCGGCTCCCGCGGCGGATCCCTTACCACGTCGCCATGGAGCTGGCGCTGACCGGCGAGCCGATCACCGCCGAGCGCGGCGAGTCGCTCGGCATCGTCAACCGCCTGGCCGAGCCCGGCGAGGCGGTCGCCGTCGCGCGCGAGCTCGCCGCGGCGATCGCGCGCAACGGCCCGCTCGCGCTCGACGCCAGCAAGCGCATCCTGCGCGCCGCCCAGGACTGGACGGAGGAAGAGGGCTGGCAGCGCCAGGGCGAGATCGCCGGCCCCGTGTTCGGCTCCGAGGACGCGCGCGAGGGCGCCGTCGCCTTCGCCGAGAAGCGCAACCCCGTCTGGAAGGGCCGCTAGCGGTTCGCGGCGGGCGACCCCGGAACCTCGGATGACTCGCGGACGGGGCCGTCACCAGCCCTCCTCGCCCCACAGGGTCGCCAGCAGCCGCCGCGCCCCGCCCCGGTCGCGGTGCTCGCACAGGTAGACGCCCTGCCAGGTCCCGAGCGCGAGCCGACCGTCGCTCACCGGCAGCGTCAGGGCAGGGCCGAGCAGGGACGCCTTGATATGGGCGGGCATGTCGTCGGGGCCCTCGGAGGTGTGCGTCCAGTACGGCGCGTCCTCGGGCACGACCGCGTCGAAATACGACCCGAAGTCCCGCCGCACGTCGGGGGAGGCGTTCTCGTTGAGGGTGAGCGAGGCGGAGGTGTGCTGGATGAACAGGTGCACGAGCCCGATCGCGACCTCGCGCAGCTCGGGCAGCGCCTCCTGCACCTCGCCGGTCACGAGGTGAAAGCCACGGCCCTGCGGGCGCAGCGTGATCTGGCGCTGGAGCCACATCCGCCACAGGCTAAGAGATCGGTGGCGGCCTCCATCGCCCGCGACCGTACCCGGACTCAGGGCAGGCGCGCCAGGCGCATGTCCACGCGGGCGCCGCTGAAGGGCACGCCCTCGGCGGCCAGCAGGGCGCGCTGGCGCTCTCCCTTCGCGAGCGAGCCGTCGGCCCGCACGATGCGGTGCCACGGCACATCGGCGTCCTCGCAGGCGGCGAGCACGGTCCCGGCGAAGCGCGGGGCGCCGGGGGAGACGTCTCCGTAGGCGCGGACGAAGCCCGGTGGCGTGTCGCGAATGCGGGCCAGTACCCGGTCGGCGCGCGAGGTCACGCGGGTATTGTCGCGATCCGCGTGCGCCCCCACGGCACCTACTCGATCGTCGCCTTCGACCCGTCCACGGGCGAGCTGGGCGCGGCCGTGCAGTCGCACTGGTTCTCGGTCGGCTCGCTGTGCGCGTGGGCGCGCCCCGGGGTCGGCGCCGTGGCCACGCAGTCGGTGGTCGAGCCCGCGTACGGCCCCGACGGCCTGGACCGGCTCGCGTCGGGCGCCTCCGCCACCGAGGCGCTCGCTGGGTTGCTGGTTGCCGACGAGCTGGCGGCGGTGCGCCAGGTCGGCATCGTCGACTCCGCTGGTCGCACGGCTGTCCACACCGGCGCCGGCTGCATCCCCTGCGCGGGGCACCAGCTCGGCGAGGACGTGTCCTGCCAGGCGAACATGATGGCGCGCGACACCGTGCCGGCCGCGATGGCCGCAGGCTTCGCCGCCGCGGGAGGCGACCTGGCTGACCGGCTCATGGCCGCGCTGCAGGCCGCGGAGGGGGAGGGCGGCGACGTGCGGGGGCGCCAGTCCGCCGCGCTCGTTGTCGTGCCCCCCCAGGGCCCTCCGTGGCGGGCGCGCTTCGAGCTGCGCGTGGAGGACCACCGGGACCCGCTGGCGGAGCTCGGGCGGCTCGTGCTGCTGGGACGCGCCTACGAGCTGGCCGGCCAGGCCGACGAGCTGCTGGCCTCCGACCGCGCGACCGAGGCTGGTCGCCTCTACGAACACGCCGCCGAGCTCGCGCCCGAGAGCGACGAGCTGCTGTTCTGGGCGGGCCTGGCCCGGGCGCACTCCGGCGACGTGGAGGCGGGCGTGACCGCGGTCCGCCGCGCCGCCGAGGTGAACCCGAGCTGGATCGTGCTGCTGGAGCGGCTCTCGCCGGAGTTCGCCCCCGCGGGGGAGGGGGTCCGGCGAGAGCTCGCCGCCGATTGACTCAGCCGGCGCTGCTCAGCAGATCACCTGCAGGTGGAACGCGGTCGGGCTGTCGGCGTCGACCCGCACGTTGGCCGGGTTGCTGCCGCCCTGCACGGCGAGCGTCTGGCCGCTGGAGGCGCCGACGGGCGTGGCCGTGTAGGTGCACGCCGACACGTCCCGGTCGAAGGTGACCCGGTAAGTGTCCGGGGTCGGATCGATCGCGGCGGCGGTCGCCCCCCGGCCGCCCTCGAGGGCGCCGGCTGCGTTTACACGCGCGGTCTTGATGTCGGCGCCGGCGACGAGGTCGGCTGCTTCCTTGCCGTCGACCTTGTCGGCGTTCAGCCCCGCTGCCGTCCCGGTGGCGTTGGTGGTGAACGGCGCGCCGGTGGTGTCACCGACCTCGATGCGGCCCGCCTCCCTGCCGACGGTCTCGAACTCGAAGGCGCGTCCACCCTTGAGGTTGTTGGCGCGCACGCACGGCTCGGCGCCCGCGTCCGATCGGCAGCCGTAGATGGCGCCGCCGCCGTCGCCGTCCTTCTTGTTGGACTGGCGGGTGCCGTAGGTGCCGTTGTCGGCGATGATCTCGGTCTCGGAGTTGAGCGCCCGTGTGCTGTTGGCGCTGGGGTTGCGCTTGCCGAGCAGCATCGTCCTGCCCTCGCCGAAGCCGACGGCCACGGAGGGGATCCCGACTGCCAGCACGAGTGCGCCGGCGAGCATGTAGCGGAGCGTGCGCTTGGACATGAAGCCTCCTGTTTGGGTTACGTCCTCCCCCTTCGACACGGTGGGGCGGCGTCAGTTGCGCTTGCAAGCGCCCGCCCGTAGGTTCGGGGCATGCCGACATGGGAGGACGTGGTCGCACTCGGGACGCGCTTCCCCGATGTGGAGGTCGGAACGTGGTTCCGGTCGCCGGCGTTGCACGTCCGGGGCAAGGGCATGTGCCGGCTGCGCACCGACCCCGACGCGCTCGTCCTGCGCGTCAGCGATCTCGGCGAGCGGGAGGCGCTCCTCCAGGGCCAGCCCGACGCCTTCTTCTCGACGCCGCACTACGACGGCCACCCGTACGTGCTCGTCCGGCTGGACGCCGTCGATCCCGTCGAGCTCGCCGAGCTGCTGGAGGAGGCGTGGCGCATACGGGCGCCCAAGCGCCTCGTCGCCGCCTACGACGCGGCGCGCTGACAGGGGTGGCTTTTCCGGATGCGGCTCATCGGCGGCCCGCCCAAGCCGCGCGCCGTCATCGTGCCGCGGCCTCGGCCGGCGCGGCGGAGCGGACTCGGCCCCGTGGCGCTCGAGGCCCGGGGCATCTCCTGAAGGTCGGCTACCGCTCCCCCGGCGGCTTGGCGGGGTTCACCGACACCGGGATCGAGAGATCCAGGGCGGTCCGGATGATGCGATTCTGCTCCGCCGTGTGGGCGGCTGGATAGCCCTCGCCCGGCGAAGCTCGCTCGGGCCGGCCGATGTAGCCGAACTCCAGGGCGGAGGGCAGCATCTGCAGCAGGCGCGGCGACATGTGGGCGCGGGCGCCCATGTTGCGCGGCTCCTCCTGGACCCAGACGACCTCGCGCAGGTTCGGATAGCGCGCGATCTCCTCCTCGATCTGGGTCTGCGGGAAGGGGTAGAGCAGCTCGACGCGCGAGATCGCCACGCCCTCGTTGTGCTCGCGCGTTGCGTGGCCCTTGAGGTCGTAGAAGATCTTGCCCGAGCACAGGGCGAGGCGGGTGACCTTCTCCTCGTCGATGCGGGGCTCGGAGAGGACGGGGAAGAAGCGCGACTCCGAAAGGTGCTCCAGCCGCGAGGTGGCCTGGGGCAGCCGCAGCAGGCTCTTCGGGGTCATGATCACCAGCGGCCGCTGCTTGGCCACGCGCGCCTGCCGACGCAGCAGGTGGAAGTACTGCGCGGGGGTCGTGAGGTTGGCGACGCGGATGTTGCCCTCGGCCGCCAGGATCAGGAAGCGCTCCAGCCGAGCCGACGAGTGTTCGGGACCCGAGCCCTCATAACCGTGTGGCAGCAGCAGCGTGAGGCGCGTCGTCTGGCCCCACTTGGCCAGCGCCGAGATGATGAACTGGTCGACGATCACCTGCGCGGCGTTGATGAAGTCGCCGAACTGGGCCTCCCAGAGCACGAGCGTCTCGGGCGCCTCCATCGAGTAGCCGTACTCGAAGCCCAGGCAGGCCACCTCGCTCAGCGGCGAGTTGTGCAGCTCCATCGGCGCCAGCGCGCCAGGCAGGCTCTGGATCGGCGAGACGCGCTGGCCGGTCTTGACGTCGTGCAGCACGAGGTGGCGCTGCGAGAAGGTCCCGCGCTCCGAGTCCTGGCCGGTGAGCCGGATCGGCGTCCCCTCGGTGAGCAGCGAGCCGAAGGCGAGCGCCTCGGCGTGCGACCAGTCGATGCCGCCGTCGAGGCCGACGGTCTCGCGCCGGCGCTCGAGCTGCTTGAACAGCTTGGGATGGACCTCGAAGCCCTCGGGAAGGCGCAGCAGGTCCTCGTTGAGCCCTAGCAGGCGTTCGGCGGAGACCGCGGTCTTCACCTCGGGCGAGGGCGAGCGGTCGAGCTGGTAGCCACCTGTCGGCTGCTCGGCCTGCGTGTGCGCGAGCTCCTCCTTGAGCGCGCGGTGGCGCTCGGCGAGGCCGTCCCAGATCTCCTTGGCCATCGCGTCCGACGCCTCCTGGGTCAGCACGCCCTGCTCGACCAGCCGGGCGGCGAAGATCTCGCGGACCGGCGTCTTGGCTTTGACCTTGGCGGCCATATCGGGCTGGGTGTAGGCGGGCTCGTCCGCCTCGTTGTGCCCGAAGCGGCGGTAGCCGATGAGGTCGATGAGGACGTCGTGGCCGAACTCCTGGCGGAAGGCGAAGGCCAGTCGCACGGCGCAGATGCAGGCGGCCACGTCGTCGGCGTTGACGTGGATGATCGGGACGTCGAAGCCCTTCGCGAGGTCCGACGCCCACCGAGTGGAGCGCGCCTCCTCGGGGTCGGTGGTGAAACCGACCTGGTTGTTGGTGATCAGGTGCAGGGTGCCGCCGACCTGGTAGCCGTCGAGCGCCTGCAGGTTGAGCGTCTCGGCGACCACGCCCTGGGCGGGGAAGGCCGCGTCCCCGTGCAGGACGATCGGGATCGCCGCGTTGTTGTCGATGTGGGCGTGCGGGCCCTGGCGCGTCGTCTGCACCGCGCGGGTCGCGCCCTCCACGACCGGCGAGACGTACTCGAGGTGCGAGGGGTTGGACTCGAGGCGGACGATCACGGACTCGTCGTTGTCGAGCTGGTAGGTGCCCTGCGCGCCGTGGTGGTACTTGACGTCGCCGGTCCCCCCCTGTGGGATGGTCGTGACCGCCTCGATCGACGCGGCGCCCTCGAACTCTCGCCAGATCGTCTCGTAGGCGCGGCCGAGGTTGTGGGCGAGCACGTTGAGGCGGCCGCGGTGGGCCATGCCGATGACGACCTCGCGGGCGCCGTTTGCCGCCGACAGCTGGATCATCTCGTCGATCATCGGGACCGTCATGTCGAGGCCCTCGATCGAGAACTGCTTCTGCCCGAGGTAGGCCTTGTGCATGAAGCGCTCGAGCGAGTCGACCATCGTCAGGCGGCGCAGCAGCGCGCGCCCCTCCTCGTTCGTCAGCGGCTTGCGGAAGGCGCCGGTCTCGATCTTCTCGCGCAGCCAGGTGCGCTGCCGGTGCGAGGAGATGTGCTCGATCTCGTAGGCGATCGTGCCGCAGTAGGTCTCGCGCAGGTGCGGCAGCGCGTCGGCCAGCGTGGCGCCGGGCACCCCCGTGCGCAGGATCTTCGCGGGGATCTTCGCCATCAGCTCGGGCGTGAGGCCGAGCGGCTCGGGGTCCAGGGCCGGGTCCCCCTCGGGCTCGGAGCTGAGTGGGTCGAGCTTGGCGGCGAGGTGGCCATGCATGCGGTGCGCCTTGATCAGCGAGACGGCGGCCTGCACGGCCTGCAGCAGCGCCTCGTCGGGCGGCGCCGCGGGGTCGGCCGGGCGGTGCCCGTCGCGCTCCGGCGCGGGGGGCTGTGGCACGTCGCCGAGGGTCGCGCCGAGGGCCTCGAACACGGACTCGTAAAAGCCGTGCTCGCCCTGCAGGTACGCCTCGACGACCTGCAGGAACTGCCCCGACTCGGCGCCCTGGATGACGCGATGGTCGTAGGTGGACGTCATCGTCATCACCTTCTCGGCGCCGATCATCGAGCCGATGCTCTGCAGGCCCGGGGGGTAGCCGATGGCGCCGGTGGCGACGATGGTGCCCTGCCCGGTCATGAGCCGCGGCACCGAGGCGATGGTGCCGATGCCCCCGGGATTGGTGAGAGAGAGGTTGGCTCCCTGGAGGTCGTCGGCGGTCAGCTGGTTCTCGCGGGCGCGGGCGATCAGGTCGTTGAAGGCGTCGAGGAACCGCGAGAAGGTCAGGCGCCCGGCGTCGCGGATCACCGGGACCATGAGCGTGCGCCCGCCGTCCTTGCGCTCGACGTCGACGGCGATGCCGAGGTTGACCTGGCCGTCGTCCACGCGGTGCGGCTTTCCGTCGACCGCGGCGAAGTGGTGGGCCATGACCGGCATCTGCTCCGTCGCCGCCCGGGCGATCGCGTAGGCGACCAGATGCGTGAAGGAGACCTTGTGCCCGGCCTTCTTGAGCTCCGAGCGCCGCGCGTCGAGAACGGTGACGGTCAGCGTTCGAAACGACGTCGCCGTCGGGATCGACCGCGACTCCTCCATGTATCGCGCGAGCATGGCCGGGGCGCCCTTGATCAGCTGTGCGCCCCCCGGCGTGGCGGCGGGGGCCGCCGCGCCGTTGCCCGACGCCGCGGCGAGCACGTCGGCCTTGGAGATTCGTCCGGCGGGCCCTGTCCCCTCGATGCGCGAGAGGTCGATGCCCTCCGCGGCGGCGACCCGGCGGGCGACCGGGGAGACGCGGACCCCGTCGGGCAGCACGACCTCGGCCTCCTCGGCCTCCTCGGCCGACGCCGGGCCCGCCGGGCCCGCCGGGCCCGCGCCGTTGCCTCCAGACGTCATGCGGCCGATGACCTGGCCGACCGTGACGGTCTCGCCGGGTTGGGCGAGGATCTCGCCCATCACCCCGGAGGCGGGGGCGGGCACCTCGGCGTCGACCTTGTCCGTGGAGATCTCGACGATCGTCTCGTCGGCCTGCACCGCGTCGCCGGGCTGCTTGGCCCAATCGAGGATCACGCCCTCGGAGACCGACTCGCCCATGGCGGGCATCGTTATCTCGACGGCCTGGCCCGCCGGCGCGCCCTCTGGGTCAGGAGCCTCGGGTGCCGCGGGAGCGGTCTCGTTGGGGTCCGCGCTCGCGGCCTCCTCGGAGGCCGCAGCCGATCCGTTGGTGGAGATCTCGGCGAGCACCTCGCCGACGCTCACGGTGTCGCCCTCGGCGGCGTGGAGCTTGAGCACCGTTCCGGCGGCCGGGGCGGGGACCTCGGCGTCGACCTTGTCCGTCGAGATCTCGACGATCGTCTCGTCCTCGGAGACCTGGTCGCCCTCCTGCTTGTGCCATTCCAGGATGGTGCCCTCGGAGACCGAGTCCCCCATCGCCGGCATGACGACTTCGACCGTGGTGTTGATCGCCATTCGGGCTAGCCAGGATACCTTCTTCCGGGGACGGGTGGGCCGGGCGCCCCGGTGCGCACGCTGCGCTCCTCCAGATACAAGCCGATGCTTCCGGCGAACGGCCCCACACCCCCGACCACCGCGACCATGACGCCGAGCCACATGGGGATCACGCGGCGCCGCACCGCGGCGATGCACAGTAGGGACATGACGATCCAGCCGACACCGTGCACCCAGCCGAGCACGGACACGATCCCCTCCCGATCGGTGATCGCCGCCCACAGCAGCACGGAGTAGACGACGGAGTGCGTGTAGGAGCCGTAGCGAAGGACCGGCCGGCGCAGGATGGCGCTCATGCCGCCGCCAGCAGGCGGGCCATGCGCAGAAGGGCGGGATCGGCCTCCGCGGGCCAGGCCGCCGGATCGGCGGGCCACCAGGCGTGCTCGTCGTGCTCGGGGTCGCGCACGACCTCGGAGCCCTTGGGCAGCCAGGCCTGGCCGATCAGCATCGCCAGGCGGTTGGGGAGCGAGACCAGCGCCTCGACGTTGAGCCTCGCGGGGGTGACCGACCATTCCTCGTGAAGCTCGCGGGCGAGCGCCTCGACGGGATCCTCGCCGACCTCCACGGCCCCGCCGGCTCCCAGCGCCCAGCGCCCCGGCCAAGAGGCGACCCAGGGCGCCCGACGGCCCGCCAGCCAGCGGCCGTCGGCGGCCCTGGCGACGCACAGCACGGCCAGCGAGCCCGAGGCGTCGTCGGCCAGTCGAAGCGACCAGCGCATGGGCTGCAGCTCGAGCGCCAGGCCGTCGCCGGAGGCGTCGAAGCCGGCCAGCCGGGCGGCGAGCCCGTCGTGGGCGGGCGAGCCGCGGTCCTGCAGCGCGGCGATGGCCTGGTCCGCGGCCTGCGCCGTGGCGGCGGGGGGCTCGAAGTGGTCCTCGCGCCAGCACGACGCGACCTGGCCGGTCTGCCAAGGGCCGCGCGCGAGGATCCCGGGTGAGTAGGACACGCCGCCGTTGAGGGTAAATCGCCGGTCCTCCCACGTCGAACGTCGTGCGCGGCTGCGATGCGCTCCGCCACGTCGGCGCTCGACCAGCAGGTTCTGCTCGACCCCGGGGTACTCTTCGACACCGCATGAGCAGCGCCAGCGCCAAGAACATGCAGGCCGTCTGCCAGGCCAAGGATGTCCACGACAAGACCTGCCCGTGGGGCGGCAAGGGCACCGAGGTGCACATGGCCTGGTTCGACATCGAGCGCATGGGTTGGGAGGAGGGCGACGTGATCTGCGGGCTCCTGGTGGTCGGCGACGAGACGGTGGCCACGGGCATGCTGCGGGTCACCTGCGACGCCGAGGGCGACGGCGGCGGGCGCTCCGAGCAGGAGGAGGTCGAGGTAGTCGAGGCCGTCTCCGACCGCGAGCTCGTGCCCACGACCGCCCAGCCATGAGGCTCGTCCAGCTGCGGTCGGGCGAGCTGGAGGCCGCGTTCGCCCCCGAGGCCGGGCTTGTGGGCTGCTCGCTCACCCATCGCGGCGAGGAGCTGCTGGCCCAGCGCCAGGGGCTCGAGGAGTACCTTCGCACCGGCGCGACCTTCGGCATCCCCTTCCTTCACCCGTGGGCCAACCGGCTGGGCGGCTTCTCCTACGCGGTTGCGGGCCGGGAGGTCACGCTGCAGCGCGACTCGCCGCTGCTGCGCCTGGAGGAGCACGGCCTGCCCAGCCACGGCCTGCGGCCCGACGCGCTGGGCTGGGAGGTGACGGAGGTGGACCCGCTGCGTGCCCGTGTGGATCCCGGCACCGATGCCGAGCGCCTGTCCGCCTTCCCCTTCCCGCATCGGCTCGAGATGGAGATCGCGCTCGACGGCGCCGCCCTCACCGTGACCACGACGCTCATACCGACGGGCGCGGCCCCGGTGCCGGTCGCCTTCGGGTTCCATCCCTACTTGCGGGTGCCTGGCGCGCCGCGCACGGAGTGGGAGGTCGAGCTGCCGGTGGAGCGGCGCCTGATCGTCGGCGAGAACATGATCCCGACCGGCGAGCTCGAGGAGCCCGGGTTCCGCCGCGGCAGCCTCGGCGACCGCTCGCTCGACGACGGCTTCACGCTGCCCGACAGGCCGCGCCCCTTCCTCGTCTCCGCCGCCGGGCGCACGCTCGGGCTCGAGTTCCTGGAGGGCTACACGCACGCCCAGGTGTACGCGCCCTCCGACCAGGACCTGATCGCGTTCGAGCCGATGACGGCGCCGGCCGACGCGCTGCGCTCCCACGAGGGCCTGCGCCTCGCCGCGCCCGGCGAGGCGTTCTCGGCGGGCTTTCGCATCACGGTCGATGGATAGCCGCCAGCGCGAGAAGCGCGCCGCCGCGGAGGCCGCCGCCGAGCTCGTGGCCGACGGCAGCACGGTCGGCCTGGGCACCGGCTCGACCGTCGCCTTCCTACTGCCCGCGCTGGCGGCCCGGCGGCTGAGCCTGCGCTGCGTCGCGACCTCCGTGGCGACTGAGGTCGCCGCTCGTGCGCTCGGGCTCGCGGTGGAGCCCTTCGACCAGCTCGACCGCCTCGACATCGCCATCGACGGGGCCGACCAGGTCGACCCCGCCGGCTGGCTGGTCAAGGGTGGCGGTGGGGCGCACGCGCGCGAAAAGGTCGTCGCCGCGGCGGCCGACCGCTTCGTGGTCATCGCCTCCTCGGACAAGGTCGTCGATGCCCTGGCGCCGCCGATCCCGCTCGAGCTGCTCGCCTACGGCGCCCCGGCCACGCTTCGGGCGCTCGGGAACGCCGCGCTGCGCCACGTCCCGCCCAGCCCCGACGGCGGCCTGATCGCCGACTACCTCGGCGAGGTCGACGACCCCGCGGCGCTTGCCGCGCGCCTCGCTGCCACCCCGGGCGTGGTGGACCACGGGCTGTTCGGGCCCGAGCTCGTCTCCGAGGTCCTGATCGCGCGTGGGGACGGCGTGGAGCGGCTGGGCCGCTAGCCCACGACCGTCAGCGCCTTGCCGAACGCGCGCCGGAACAGCTCGGCCTGGCGCTCGGCGGCCCAGCGCGCCACGCTGACGTCGGCCTCGGCCTCGAGGCGCAGCTCGACCTGGCCGTCGTGGACGCTCACGCGGGCGTCGTGGACGGCCTGGTCACGCGAGCGCTCGAGCTGCTCGGCGAGCCGCAGCAGCGCCGCACCGCGGGTCAGCAGCGCATCGTCGCCGTCGCGCGCGAGCGGCGCGTAGGCGCCGAGCGATGGCGAGCCCTTGCGGTGGTAGCGGGCCATCTGGCCGATCAGCGCCGTCTCGCGCGTGGAGTGCCCTGGCAGGCCGGCGTTGAGGATCAGGTAGCGCGAGTGCTTGTGGTGGTCGTCGTAGTCGACCGCCGTGCCGATGTCGTGGAGCATCGCGGCCGCCCACAGCAGGTCGCGCTCGCGCGGGTCGCCCGGGTGGGCGCCCGCCTCGGCCAGCGCGTCCCACATCTGCAGCGAGAGCCTGGCGACGTGCTCGGTGTGGGCGAAGTCGGCGTGGTACTGGGCGGCGAGGTTGCAGACCGCCTCGCGGCGGACGTCGTCGAACAGCGGCGGGTCGCGGCCTGCCAGCAGCGACGAGTAGAAGACGCCCTCACGGAGCCCTGCCTCGGTGGCCTCGAGGGCGTCGAAGCCGCCCACCTCCATGACCGTCTGGATGACGACCGCGCCCGCCAGGATCAGGTCGCCGCGCTCGGGCTTGATGCCGGGCACCTTGCCGCGCTCGGAGGCGGGCAGCTCGGCGAAGCGCTCCACCAGGTCGTCGAGCGCGCCGCGCTCGAGCACGAAGCCCTGCACGCCGAAGGAGGGCAGCTCAGCCGCCAGCTCGGCTGCGGCGGCCAGGTTGCGCACCGTCCCCCCGATGCCCGCCAGCCGCGCCCCGTCGGCGCCCGCCGCGGCCAGCCAGCCGGCCTCCGCGAGCTCCTCCCGCACGTGCGTACGCAGCGTCTTGAGCTGCCTGCGCTTGACGCTGTCGCCGGCCAGGAAGCGCTCGGTCATGCGCACCGCGCCGAGCTTCCACGAGCGCGCGTCGCGCGCGTCGCGAGCCTCGACGTGGACGAGCTGCAGGGAGCCGCCGCCGAGGTCGAGCGCGACGCCGTCGGCGAGCGTCGTCGAGTTCACCGTGGCCAGGTAGCCGTAGCGCGCCTCGTCCTCGGGGCTGAGCACCTCGATCTGCAGGCCGGAGCGCTTGCGCGCGCCGCGCAGGAAGTCCTTGCGGTTGGACGCCTCGCGGATGGCCGAGGTGGCCACCGGGCGGATGTCCTCGATCCCCGTGGCGCGGCAGAAGTGCGCGTAGAGCTCGATCGTCTCCAGCGCCCGCTCCATCGGCTCGGGCTGGAGCTCGCCGGCGGCGTCGAGGCCGGCACCCACGCGCACCGGCTCGTAGATCTCGTCCGTGCGCTTCCACCAGCCGCGGCGCTCGGCGGGCGTCCACGTGAAGACGACGAGGCGGAACGAGTTCGACCCGAGGTCGATGACCGCCAGCCGCCGCTCGCTCACGGCCTAGCTTCGCTCGATGAGCTCGATGCGGTAGCCGTCTAGGTGTCGAACCTGAGACCGTTGACCTGTGGAGGTCATGGACGCGTACATTAGGGTGTCGCGCGTCGGGCGGCCTGAGGCTTTGATCAGCGCACCACCCGGGCGAAGTGGATCGACGTGCAGCTCGCGGATATCGGGAAGAGGGCCGCGACGCACCGGGCGCTGCGGCCCTCCCCGTCAGTCGTCGGTCTGTGGGTCAAGCCTCGGGGCTTCTGCTCCTGCCGGGCCGTTCGTGCCGCAGGTGGGGCCACGTGAGGGTTAGACGACGTGCTGATTCTCTTCGGACGAACGCTCGCCTGTCAAGCGTCCGTCGGCGGGCGAACTGTGCGCCGTCGGGGAACGCCGACCCCGACGTCGGCGGACGCCCGGACTCGGGCGGCGATCACCCGCCGCTGCGCTCGATCAACTCAATTCGATAGCCGTCGGGGTCGCGCACGAAGCAGATCCGCGAGCCGCCCTCCCGGACCTGGTAGGGCGGCTTCTCGGGCTCGATGCCGTGCCCCCCGAGCCGCTCGAGCGTCCCGTCGAGGTCCTCGACGGTCACGGCGATGTGGTTGTAGCCGGTGCCCAGCTCGTACGAGTCGACGCCGTGGTTGTAGGTCAGCTCGAGCCGCGCCCCGTCGCCAGGGAGGCCCATGAAGACGTTCGTCGCCTCGTCGCGGATCGGCAAGCGCCCGTGCTCCTCGAACCCGAGCGCCTCGTAGAAGGCGACAGAGCGGTCGATGTCGCCTATCCGATAGCAAGTGTGAATCAGTTCCATGTATGTACCTCGGGGGTGACTCGACGCGAAGCGGCGGCTGATTCCGCACGTCCGTAGTGTCCCAGCCATGATCCTCGAGCGCTCCATGAGCCCTGAGTGGCTCTCCAACACCTACCTCGTCGCCGCCGAGCCCGGTGGCGACGCCTTCCTCGTCGACGCCGGCGGCCCGGTGGACCCGCTGCTGGTCAGGGCGGACGAGCACGGGCTGACCGTCACGCACGTGCTGCTGACCCATCACCACCACGACCACGTCGCCGAGCTCGATGCGGTCAAGGCGCGCTGGCCCGAGGCCGAGGTCCTCATCCATCCTGACGAGCGCGAGCTCGTGGCGGGCGCGACGGGAGACCTGCTGCCCGACCAGGAGCTGGACGTCGGCGGGCTGAGCGTGCGCGCGCTGCACACCCCGGGTCACACGCTCGGGATGCTCTCCCTGCTCGCCGGGGCCACGGACGTGTTCACCGGCGACACGCTGTTCAAGGGCTCCGTCGGCGGCGTCCACGCCCCGGGCCACACCACCTACGAGGACCTGCGCCGCTCGATCATGGGCGTGCTGCTGGCACTCCCGGGCGAGACGACGATCCGACCCGGACACACCGACCCCACGACGGTCGCGAACGAGCTCGAGTCCAACCGCTTCGTCCGCCTGTGGCGCGGCGTCGACCCCGAGGGGTCCGAGCCCTGCACCGCCCTGGGCGAGCCGGCGACGCTGATCCTGCTCGGCGACGACTACGACGGCGGGCACAAGGCCTGGGTCCGCTGGCCCGACGGCGCGGACGACATCGTCCCCGGGTCGCAGGTGCAGCGACAGTCTCGCTAGCGTTAAGGGGGATGAGCCGCGAGAAGTCCAGCGGCCTCTCGGTCACCACGCTCCTGCTCGCCAGCGCCTCCGCGGCCGCGGCGGCGCTGATCGTCCCGATGATCTGGCAGCGCGGGACGGTGGTGGCCGCGGCCGTGACCCCCGTCATCGTGTCCCTGGTCTCCGAGGCGCTCAAGCGCCCCGTCGAGCGCGTCAGCTCGGTCGGGGTCTGGCGCCGCACCCCGAGCGGCACGGTCGTCCGCGAGCCGGGCGAGCGCGTCCCCGCCCTGGCGATCGAGGAGGGCGTCGTGCGACGACGCGAGGAGCCCTTCGACCCGCTCGCCGCCGGGCGCGACGAGCGCTTGGAGGTCGCCGCGGCGCGCGACGATCCGTTCGGGCTGCGCGAGCCCGAGCGGCGCTCGCGCCGGCGCCCCGTGCTGATCGCCCTCGTCACGGGGCTGCTCGCCTTCGCGATCGCGGCCGTGGTGGTGACCGCGTCCGAGCTGGCGATCTTCGGCGACTCGGTGTCGCGGCCGCAGCGGACGACGTTCTTCGGCGGCGCGCCGTCCAAGGCGCCAGCCGAGAAGCCCGAGCGCGACAAGGCGCCCGCCGAGGTCACTCCCGCGCCGGAGGCCTCCACGACGCCCACGCCCACGCCCGAGGCCGGCTCGACGCCGGCGCCCAGCGCGACGCCGGCCCCAGGCGGCGCGGCGACCCCGGCCCCGTCCACGGCGCCGACGGCCGTGCCGCCCGTCCCGACGCCCTGACCGCGGCCCTACCATGCCTCACGGCATGGCCAAGGACCGCATCCCGACCTCCCGCGTCGCCCGCACCGCCAAGGTGACCGGGCTGGCGGCGGGGCAGGCCGCGCGTCAGCTCGGGACGCACACGACCAACCTCGCCCGCGGCGAGAAGGGGCGTCAGAAGGCGCTCGAGCGCCGCCACGTCGAGGCGGCGGAGCAGATCGTCGCGGCGCTCGGAACCATGAAGGGTGCGGCGATGAAGCTCGGCCAGGTGATGTCCTTCCTCGACGTCGGCCTGGTCCCCGAGGAGTACCGGGAGGAGTTCCAGCGCAAGCTCGGTGAGCTGCGCGACGCCGCGCCCAAGGTGCGCTTTTCCGACATGCGCAAGGTCATCGACGCGGAGCTCGACGCGCCGTTCGACGAGGTGTTCGGCGAGTTCGAGGAGACCCCGATCGCCGCGGCCTCGATCGGCCAGGTCTACCGGGCGCGCCTGCACGATGGGCGCGAGGTGGCGGTCAAGGTCCAGTACCCGGGGGTCGCCCAGGCGGTGCGGGCCGACATGCAGAACCTGGGGATGATCCTGCGCCTCATGAAGCGGGTCGCGCCGGGGCTCGACGTCAAGGCCACCGCCGAGGAGGTGCGAAGCCGCATCGGCGACGAGCTCGACTACGAGCTCGAGGCGCAGAACCAGCGCGCGATGGCGCGGATCTTCCGCGGCCACCCCTTCATCGTCGTGCCCGACGTGGTCACGAGCCTCACGCGCGAGAAGGTCCTCGTGACGGACTTCGTCAGCGGGCTGGGCTTCGACGCGGTCAAGCGCCGCGACCAGGCCACCCGCGACCGCGTCGGGGAGATCGTCTTCCGCTTCTACTTCGGGTGCATGTACCGCCACTACCAGTTCTCGGGCGATCCGCACCCGGGCAACTTCCTGCTCTTGGATGACGGCAGGGTCGCCTTCCTCGACTTCGGGCTCTACAAGGTCATGTCCAAGGAGCTGATCGAGATCGAGCTGGCGTGCCAGCGCGCGGGCCACGACGGCGACGGCGACGAGCTCAAGCGCATCTGGACCGAGACGGGGTTCCTCCAGCATCCCGAGCGTTTCCGCGCCGACAAGCTGCTCGCCCAGTTCCGTGACGCCACGTGGTGGTACGTGCTCGACGAGGAGATCGCGCTGGAGCCCGAGATCGCGACGCAGGTGATAATCGACATGTCGGACCCTCGCTCGGCGCACTTCGGGCAGATGCGCCACGAGACGCTGCCCGCCGACCACCTGTTCGGCCGCCGCGTCGAGATGCTGACGCTCGCCGTGCTCTCCCAGCTGCGAACGCGCGCCAACTTCCACCGGATCGCCCGCGAATGGATCTACGAAGAGGAGCCGGTCACCGAGCTGGGGGAGGCCGAATCCGCTTTCTACGCCCGTGGCGAAGCGGGGGCAGGCCGCGCCTGACCCGCTACCACGCCGGCAACCAGGCACGCACGGCGATGAAACCCCTGAGGACCTACGGGTCGGCGGCTGGTGCTCCCGCGCCGTGACCTGCGCGCCTGACTCAGACCTCCTGGACCTGGAGCAAGCTCGTCGTCCCCGGCGTGCCCGACGGCAGCCCGGCTGTGATCCCCACGCGCTCGCCGGGCTGGACCCAGCCCAGCTCGACAACGCGCCTGACCGAGGCGTGGATGAGGTCCTCGGTTACCTCGTAGCGCCGCATGGA
>DASQFQ010000133.1:0-14024 GCA_035633075.1 Solirubrobacteraceae bacterium
GACACCTACGCGGTCGGCGAGGCGGCCCGCCGCGGCGAGGACGGCTATTTCTGGGTCATCGGGCGCGTTGAACGACGCGCTCAACGTCGCCGGCCACCGCATGTCCACGGCAGAGATCGAGTCGGCGATCGTGTCGCACGAGAAGGTCGCCGAGGCGGCCGTGATCGGGCAGACCGACGAGGACTCGGGCCAGTCGGTGACCGCGTTCGTGACCCTAGGTGGAAACCAGGGGGAGGGCGATGACGAGCTCGTCGCCGACATCCGCGAGCACGTCGCCAAGCGGATCGGCAAGCTCGCCCGCCCCAAGCGGATCATCTGGTCCGACGACCTGCCCAAGACGCGCTCGGGGAAGATCATGCGCCGGCTGCTGCGCGACATCGCGGAGGGGCGCGAGCTCGGCGACGTCACGACCCTGCGCGACCCCGACGTCATGTCGCAGCTCGAGGAAAGGATCGCCGAGCGCCAGAGCGAGGACGAGGAATAGGGGTCCCGGCCTGGTTTTGCAAACCTGGGCTCTTCTTGCAACTTAGCTGTGATCTTGCTATCGTGCAAGCACACTGAAACCATGAGCAGGAGGACACAATGACGACCCAGACGAAGACCCAGGCCAAGACCAACGCCGATCGCGAGACCGAGCAGGCCACCGATCGCATCCGCGATCTCAACGAGCAGGTGCTGGACTTCGGCCGCCGCGCAGGCGTCGGCTTCCTCGAGGCCTACGAGCAGAACCTGCAGACCTTCGCCGACTACCAGGACAAGGTCGCCGACCAGACCAAGATCGACTGGATCGCGAACGCCGCCCGCGCCCAGGCCAACTTCACCCGCGAGATCACGCGCGTCTACACGACGAGCGCTCGCGACCTCCTGAAGTAGCCCGGCCGCGCCACCGAGCCGTATCACCAGGAGCAGGGGCCCCCGCCGTGCTCCTGGCCGTTTCGCCGTCGGCGCGTTCTGAGAAACTGGTGCCCATGAACCCCGCCATTCACAGCCAGCGGCTATTGGACCGCTTTGCCGAGTCGAGCGCCGAGATCTGGCTCGCCACCGCCAAGGGCGCCGCCGCGTACTGGAGCGACGCGGCGCGACGCGGCGCGACGCCTTGGGACGTCATGGACGACGCGGTGCGGTGGATCGACGCAGCCACGTGCCGTGAGCACCCGCGCTGGCACTCCCCCAACGAGGTCGTGCTCGAGTGCCCCGTCGCGCGCCTGCGCGACTTCTCGCAGGGCTCGCGGGCCGACGTGGTGCCGACGCTCGTACTGCCGCCGCAGGCCGGTCACGACTCCTGCATCGTCGACTTCTCGCCGGAGCAGAGCCAGATGCAGGTGATCCGCGCCGCCGGGCTCGAGCGGGCGTTCTCCCTCGACTGGATCGGCGCGACGGCGCAGACGCGCGACGCCGGGATCGAGGACTACCTCAGCTTCGTCGAGCGCTGCATCGAGCACATCGGAGGCCCGGTCAACCTCGTCGGCGACTGCCAGGGCGGCTGGCTCGCGGCGATCTACGCCGCACTGCACCCCGAGCAGGTGCATACCCTGACGCTCGCGGGCGCGCCGATCGACTTCCACGCGGGCGACCCGGTCATCCACAACTGGGTGCAGGCCCTCGGGAGCACCGACCTCGCGCTCTACCGCTGCGTGGTCGAGCAGGGCGGCGGCGTGCTCGAGGGCGAGCACATGCTCAACGGGTTCATCTTCATCAAGCCCGAGAACGAGGTCGCCAAGCAGATGCAGCTGCTCACGCACCTCCACGACCCCGAGCACCTCGAGCGCCACCATCACTTCGAGACCTGGTTCAAGCACGTCCAGGACATCCCCGGCGCCTTCTACCTCTGGATCGTCGAGCACCTGTTCGTCGCCAACGCCCTGGTGCGCGGGACGCTGGAGATCGGCGGAGCGCGGGTCGACCTTGCGCGCATCGACTGTCCGCTGTTCCTGCTCGGGGGTGCGCGTGACCACATCACTCCGCCGGCCCAGGTCTTCGCCGCCGCCGACCACGTGAGCACGCCGCGCGTGGACGTATTCCGGCACACGAGCTCGGGTGGCCACCTCGGGCTGTTCATGGGCGGCGAGGCCCTGCGCGAGCACTGGCCGCCGATCCTGGCGGCCATCTACGAGCGCTCGCGCCGCGACGCCGACGGGCCGGCCGCCGAGCGCCGCGCGCGTCGGCGTACCAGGCCCCGCCGACCGGCGATCCCCGCCCCTTGACGTGGTGGGGCCAACGTCGCGACTAGCGCCGGCGCCGCCGTGGCGGGACGCCGTTGGCCGCCGCGAAGGCCTCGTAGACCTCGCGCAGCGCGCGCCGCTGGCGAGCCGTCAGCGTGGTGTCGGCGTCGATCGCCTCGAGCACCCCGCCGGTCGCCGGTTCCTCGTCGAGCGAGATGCCCGCCTGCTCATAGAGCGCGTCGGCCGACATCTCCAGCGAGCGGGCGATAGCGTCGACCACCTTCTCTGACGGGGCGCGCAGTCCGCGCTCGATCTGGGACAGGTAGGGATTGGAGATTCCGGCCAGCTCGGCGAACTGCCGCATGGACATGCGGCTCAGCTCACGCTGGCGCCGGATGGTCTCGCCCAGGGGAGTGCGCTCGGGCATAAGGGTTTCAGCGTATCCTGAGCCCGGTATGCAGGATCGTGAGGGATGAGCGACCGACAGGACCCCACCGAGGAAGTTCGGCGCCTCTACGAGGACGCGGAGAAGCGCAGCGCGGCCGCCATGGAGGAGCTGGTCAAGCGCGACAGCTTCGGCGAGCTGCTGGCGCGCATGACCGAGAACACCCTCGCGGTGATGCGCATCGGCAACGACGTTGCCGACCTCGTCGTGCGCAACCTGCGCCTCGCCGGGCGCCGCGACATCACCAGCCTCGGTCGCCAGCTCGCCCGAACGGAGGACAAGCTGGAGCGGGTGCTGCAGGAGGTCGAGCGCCTGCAGGAGCGCGTGGAGGCCCAGGAGGGGAGCGCCGCCAACGGGACCACCCGACGGCGCGCCGCGAGCCGCCGGGCATCCAAGCCGGGAACCTCGAAGTGAACGTGCTCGAGCAGGTCGCCCGCGCCCCGGCGGCCGCGGTGGAGTTCGCCAATGTGCTGCTCACGCAGGGCGACGCCCCGATCGGCACGACGCCCAAGGACGTCGTCTGGACGCACCGCAAGACCACGCTGTACCGCTACCGCAGCTCGCGCCGAACCCACGCGCTGCCCGTGCTGCTGGTCTTCGCGCTCATCAACCGCCCAGAGATCTTCGACCTTCGCGCCGGGCACTCGTTCGTCGAGTTCCTGCTCGAGGAGGGCTACGACGTCTTCCTGCTCGACTGGGGCGTGCCCGGCGACGAGGACGCCGACATGGGCCTCGACAGCTACGTGTGCGACGAGCTGCCGTGGGGCATCCGCGAGACGCTGCGGGCCTCCGGCCAGGAGGAGCTGAGCCTGCTCGGCTGGTGCATCGGCGGCACCCTGGTCGCCATGTACGGGGCCCTGGAGCCAGGCGGCCCCGCGCGCAACCTGCTGCTGCTGACCACGCCGGTCGACACGACCGGCTCGCTGTACTCCAGCTGGGTGGCGCGCGACTCCTTCGACGCCGACTTCGTCGCGGAGGTCCTCCCGTCGATCCCGGGCGCGGGGATCGACTGGGCCAACAAGATGATGAAGCCCGTGACGAACTGGTGGACCACCAACCGCCGGCTGTGGCAGAACGTGCTCGAGGGCACCTCGCAGCGCGAGGCCCACCAGGCGATGGCGCGTTGGGTCGCCGACAACCCGCCGTTCCCGGGACGCGCCTATCGCGAGTGGATCACCTGGATGTACAAGGAGAACCGCCTGGTCGGCGGCCGCCTGCGCCTGCGCGGCCGCCGCGTCGACCTGCGCCGCATCGAGCAGAACGTACTGGTGGTGACGGCCGGCGCCGACCACATCGCGCCCCGCCCGGGAACGCTGCCCCTGCTCGATCTGGTGACCAGCGAGGACGTCACGCACCTCGACCGCCCGGGCGGGCATATCGGGCTGATGGCCGGCTCGCGCGCGCGAGACGAGATCTGGCCGAACATCGCGGAGTGGCTCGAGGAGCGCTCCGGAGCATGAGGGGGAGGCACACATGAGCGTCACGGAATCACGCGAGACGGCGGCCCTGTCGGAAACGGGAACGGGGAAGCTCGACGGCAAGGTCGCCATCGTGACCGGGGGAACGCGCGGCATCGGCGCGGCGATCGGGCGCAGCCTCGCCATGCAGGGCGCCGTCGTCGCGGCCGGCTTCTCGACGAATCGCGAGAAGGCCGAGGCCTATCTCACCGACATCGTGAAGCACGGCGCCACGGGCAGCATCCACCAGGGCAACGTCGCCGAGTGCGAGGACTGCGAGCGCGTGGTGCGCGAGGTCGTCGAGCAGCACGGGCGCCTCGACATCCTCGTCAACAACGCGGGGATCACCAACGACCGGCCGGTACTCAAGATGAGCGCCGAGGACTGGAACAAGGTCATCAACGTGAACCTGTCGGGCGCGTTCTACATGTCCAAGCCCGCCCTCGAGCACATGATCGAGCGCGGCTCGGGGCGGATCGTGAACATCTCCTCGATCATCGGGCAGACCGGCAACGTCGGGCAGGCCAACTACGCTGCCGCCAAGTCGGGCCTGTTCGGCCTCACGATGACGATGGCGCGCGAGGCCGCCCAGACGCTGGCCAAGCAGGGCAAGCTCGACGACCACGGGATCGGCCTCACGGTGAACGCGGTCACGCCCGGCTTCACCGAGACCGACATGATCGAGAGCGTACCGGAGAAGGTGCTCGACTCGATCAAGAAGCGGATCCCGCTTGGGCGCTTCGGCCGGCCCGACGAGGTCGCCCGCGTGGTGCACTTCCTGTGCGCCGACGCATCGGCCTACATCACCGGTCAGGTATGGGCCGTCAACGGCGGGATGGACATGTAGGCACGCCCGTCAGGGCGCGACCCGCTGCCCGTGGCGGCGGGCGCGGTACCAGCGATGGTCGTAGGCGTCCAGCGCGACGCGCAGGCTTCCGTCCCGACCGGGGCGGAGGTCCTCGTCGCCCAAGAGGTCGACGAGCGCCTCGAGCTCCCCGGCCTCCTCGAGCGCAAGCTCCGCCTCGACGGGGCGCCCGCCGAGGTTGTGGACGGCGACGATGGTCGAGTCGTCCCAGTCGCAGCGGTGCGCGAGCACCGCCGGCTCCCCCGTGCGCACGAGCGCGTAACGGCCCCAGCCCAGCTCGGGGCACTCCCGGCGGCGGCGGATCAGCCGCTCCATCCAGTTCAACAACGATTGCGGATCGCGGCGCTGGGCGGCCGCGTTCACGTGCTCGGGGGCGAAGTCCCCAGTGACGACCGGACGGCACAGGGAGTCCGCGTCCTGCACGGTGGAGAAGCCGCCGTGGCGCTCGCCGGACCACTGCATCGGCGCGCGCACGCTCAGCCGGCCCTCGATGTCGAGGTTCTCGGCCATCCCGATCTCCTCGCCGTAGAAGAGGACGGGCGTGCCGGGCAGGGAGAGCATCAGGCTGTACACCATGCGCACGCGCCGCTCGTCACCGCCCAGCATGGTCGGCAGCCGGCGTCGCAAGCCGCGGCCGTAGAGCTGCAGCTCCTCGTCGGGCCCGAAGGCGGCGAACACCTCCTCGCGCTCATCCTTGGAGAGCTTGTCGAGCGAGAGCTCGTCGTGGTTGCGGGCGAAGTTCGCCCACTGCGAGTCGTCGGGGATGGGCGGCAGCCGCCGTAGCGCCTGCTCGAGCGGCTCGGCCTGTTCGCGCGCGAGCGACAGGTACAGGGCCTGGTTGACGAGGAAGCTGAGCACCATGTGGAGCTCGTCCCCGCCCTCGTCGCCGAAGAACTCGCGTTGCTGGCTGGGCGGAAGGTTGACCTCGCCTAGCAGGATCGACTCGCCGTTGCGCCGGCTCATGAACGCACGCAGGTCGCGCAGGAGCTCGTGGGGGTCGACGATGGAGCCCTCGGGCAGGCCGACGGGCTCGATCAGGAACGGCACCGCATCGACGCGGAAGCCGCTCAGCCCCTGCTCGAGCCAGAAGCCGGCGACCTGAGCGATCTCGTCGCGCACCTCCGCGTTGGCCACGTTGAGGTCGGGCTGGTGGGAATAGAAGCGGTGCAGGTAGAACTGGCCGGCCTGCTCGTCCCACGCCCAGTTGGAGTTCTCCTTGTCGGGGAAGACGACGTCGCCGGGCTTCTCCTCGGGCTTCTCGTCGGCCCACACGTAGAAGTGGCGGAAGGGCGACTCGCGATCGGCGCGCGCGGCCTGAAACCACGGGTGCTGGTCGGACGTGTGGTTCATCACGAGGTCGGCGATCACCCGGATGCCGCGATCGTGTGCGGTGCGAATCAGCTCCACGAGGTCGCCATGGGTCCCCAGGCGAGGGTCGACGCCGTAGAAGTCGGAGATGTCATAGCCGTCGTCTCGCCGCGGGGAGCTGTAGAAGGGCATCAGCCACAGGCAGCTGACGCCCATGCCGGCGAGGTAGTCGACGCGGTCGGTCACGCCGGTCAGGTCACCGCAGCCGTCGCCGTTGCCGTCGAGGAAGGTCTCGACGTCGAGGCAGTAGACGACGGCGTTCTTCCACCACAGGTCGCTGGTGGCCTTGCTTCTCATGCGAGCTCCGGGAGGACGCGCTCCCCGAAGGTCGCGATGAACGGCCGCAGCTCCTGGCCGACGTGGTGCAGGTAGACCTCGTCGAAGCCGAGACCGGCGAGCTCCTGCAGCCAGGCGGCGTGGCGGCCGGGGTCGGCCGAGACCAGGACGCCCTCCCGCACGTCCTCGGGCCTGACATGGCGGGAAGCCTCGTCGAACTGCTCGACCGTGTGGAGATCCCAGCACAGCGGCGGGCCGAACAGGTTCGTGCGCCACTGGTCGTAGGCGATCTCGAGCGCGCGCTCCTCGTCCTCGTCCCACGCCAAGTGCGCTTGGAGGCACAGGCGCTTGCCCTCGCCCCCACCCTCGCGGAAGGCGGCGACGATGCGCTCGAGCTTCTCTCGCGGCTGGTTGATCGTGATCAGCCCATCGGCCCATTCCCCGCACCAGCCGGCGGTCTCCTCGCTCACCGCCGCGCCGACGAGCGGCGGCGGCTCGTCGGGCAGGGTCCACAGCCGAGCGCGGTCGACGCGCACCAGCCCGTCGTGGTCGACGACCTCGCCCGCGAAGAGCGCCCGGATCACGTCGACGCACTCGCGCAGGCGGGCGTTGCGCGTCGCCTTGGCCGGCCAACGCTCCCCCGTGATGTGCTCGTTCGACGCCTCGCCGGTGCCCAGGGCCATCCAGAAGCGCCCCGGGAACATCTCGGCGAGCGTGGCGGCGGCCTGCGCGACGATCGCGGGGTGGTAGCGCTGCCCCGGCGCGGTGACCACGCCGAACGGCAGCGCAGTGGCCCCCAGCGCGGCGCCGAGCCACGACCATGCGAAGCCGGACTCGCCCTGGCGCGCGCTCCACGGTGAGAAGTGGTCCGAGCACATGGCGGCCCCGAAGCCCGCCGCCTCGGCCTCGCGCACGGCCTCGAGCAGCCGGCTCGGCGCGATCTGCTCGTGCGACGCGTGCAACCCGATGCGCGGCATTGGACGCGGAGTACCCGCAGCGGGTACACCTACGCCATGTCGATCGCCAGCCCGTTCACCAGCTACGAGGAGGCCGTCGCCACTCACGAGTGGAACGTGCCCGAGCACTACAACATCGCCGTCGACGTCTGCGACAAGCACCCGCCCGGCAAGCTCGCGATGATCCACGAGGACTTCGCGGGCGACGTGCGCGAAGTCCACTGGGGCGAGCTCCAGGAGCTCTCGAACCGGTTCGCCAACGTCCTGCGTGCCCACGGGGTGCAGCAGGGCGACCGCGTCGCGATGCTGCTTCCGCCCACCCCCGAGACCGCGGCCGCGTTCTTCGGAACGTGGAAGGCGGGAGCGATCCTGCTCTCGATGTCGGTGCTCTACGGCGATGACGGGATCCGCCACCGCCTCAGCGACTCCCAGCCCAAGGTGCTACTGACCGACGCGGAGAACGCTCCGCGGATCGACCCCTCCCTGGTCGAGCACGTCCTGCTGCTCGACGACGACCTACTCGCGAGCGGCGAGACGTCCTTCGAGGTGGTCGACACGGCCGCCGAGGACCCCGCCCAGCTCTACTACTCCTCCGGCACCACGGGCCTGGCCAAGGGCATCCTGCACGCCCATCGCTACATCCTCGCCCACGAGGAGTTCGTCTACTGCCACGAGGTGCAGGACTCGGAGCTCTTTCACGGGATGGGCGAGTGGGCGTGGGCGGCCGGCATCGCCCCGCTGCTCGGCCCGTGGCGCTACGGGGCCGTCCAGCTCGTCTACCAGCGCGAGGGCGGCTTCGATCCGCACCGCCAGCTCGACGTCCTCTCGCGACACGGCGCGACGAACGTCTTCACGACCCCGACGGCGATGCGCTCGATGATGTCGATCGAGGACGCGGGCACGCGCTACCCGCAGAAGTTCCGCCGGGTGTGCTCGGCCGGCGAGCCGCTCAATCCCGAGGCGATCCGCTGGTTCCGCGAGCAGTACGGGCTGACCGTGCTCGACTTCTACGGTCTCACCGAGTCCTATCCACTCGTGGCCAACTACCCGTTCATGGACGTTCGCGACGGGTCGATGGGCAAGCCCATGCCCGGCTGGGACGTGGCCATCCTCGACGAGGACGAGCAGCCGGTCGCGCAGGGCGAGCGCGGCGAGATCTGCCTGCGGGCGCGCTCCAATCCCCACTACCCCCTCGGCTACTGGGTAGGGGGGCATCGCCCCCCAGTGGCCGAGCCTTCGGGACGGCCCACCTCCCAGGTCGACGCGAAGACGGATTTCGGCGGCGACTGGTTCCACACCAAGGACGCGGCGAGCATGGACGAGGACGGCTACGTCTGGTACGAGGGTCGCGCGGACGACGTGATCATCGCGGCCGGCTACCGGATCGGCCCGTTCGAGGTCGAGTCGGCGTGCCTGGAGCACCCGGCGGTGGCCGAGGCGGCCGCGGTCGCCTCGCCCGACGAGCGGCGCGGCAACGTGGTCAAGGCGTTCATCGTGCTCGCCGCGGGCCACGAGGGCTCCGACGAGCTGGCCGACGAGATCCAGGCGTTCGTCCGCGAGCGGCTCTCGGCCTACGCATATCCGCGGCGCATCGAGTTCGTCGGCGACCTGCCCAAGACGCTGACCGGCAAGATCCGCCGCATCGAGCTGCGCCAGCAGGAGCTCGACGCAGCGGGGTAGCCGCGCATCTGGCCTGGCATCGTCCCGGGGTGGCCGGCGACCGCGATCGCGCTGCCCCCGCACCCCGCTGAGCCGTCAGGACTGCAGCCGCTGCAGCGCCCTGCGAAGCGGCGGCGGGATCTCGGCCGCGCGGAGGTCGCTGCGGCCGACGAAGACGTGGACGAACCAGCCGGTCGCCGCGGGCTCTACGCTTCCGTGCCGGAACAGCGCGATCTCGTAGCGCACGCTCGAGCGGCCGAGGCGGCCGACCCGCAGCCCGGCCTCCACCGTCTCGGGGAAGGCGAGCGGAGCGTGGAACTCGCAGTGCGACTCGGCGCACAGGCCGATGGTCTCGCCGTGGTGGATGTCGAGGCCGCCCTCGGCGATCAGCCACGCGTTGATGACCGTGTCGAAGAACGCGTAGTACTCGACGTTGTTGACGTGCCCATAGACGTCGTTGTCCTTCCACCGCGTGGGGATCTCCAGGCGATGGGGGAAGCTCGCGCGGACGGTCATGCCGGGGACGCCGGGGCGGGAAGAGGCTAGCCCGTGTTCGAGACGCTCGGGCGCTGCGCGCGCTTGCCGTCCTGGCGCATCTCCGAGAGGATCCGCTCGAGGCGGGGCTCGGTGCTCGCGTCGACATGAGTCATCGCGGCCGCGACGGCCGGGTGGTGCACGGCGATCTGGGCGTGCATCTCGTGCGCGACGGCGCGGTAGCCGGGGTGGCCCTCGCGGCCGGAGCGCAGCTCGACGAGGTGCATCGCCTCGCGCGCGTTGAGGTCGAGCACGTAGCGGATGCGGTAGCCGAGGCACAGGGAGTAGGGCGCCGCCTCGGCGCGACCTGCGCCGACCAGGCGCTCGTACTCCGCGCGCGAGCGGTGAAGCGCCGCGGCGTAGGCGTCGCCCGCGCCGGCCGCGACGACCTCCTCGGGGACGCCCGCGCCCAAGTCGGGCGTGAGGCCTTGCCACTGGACGGTCAGCATGCGGTGACGCTGCAGGTCGCGGAAGGCGCCGTAGTCCGACACCACCTCGAAGCGGTAGCGCAGCGCCTCGAAGCCGCGCCCCGGGCGGTGGCGGCGGTTGGCGCGCTCGCCGACGAGGTCGCGCAGCAGCGCGCTGCGCTCGTCCTCGGACAGTCGGGCGATCTGCGCACGGGTCTGCTCCTCGCTCACCCCGGCGGACTCGAAGAGCAGCGCCGCCAGCAGCCCCTCCTCGTCCCCGTCGACGTGGAGCAGCCGCACGGATGGGCGGTCCTCGCCGCCGGCCGGGCGGTCGAGCCCCAGCCGCGCCGCCCAGCGCTCCGTCGCCGCGCGCCTGCGCTCGAGGTAGGCAACCCACTCGCCGCCGCGCTCGGGGCGCTCCACGCGCGAGACGAAGCTCGGCATGACGGCCTTGATCGCGTCGAGGATGAGCTGGCCGTAGTGGCGGGCCTCCGGGAGGGGATGGCCGATCAGGTGCAGGATGAGCTGCTCGTAGGACTGGCCGGTGGCGTAGATGCCCATGTGCGACAGCGAGGCGGCGGGCAGCAGCCCCCGCAGCAGGTCGAGCGCCTTGGCGTTGACCGCGCGCCGGCGCGCGGCGTCGGACTCGCCCGCGGCGCGCGGGAAGGCCTCCTCGATCCACGCGCGGACCCGCGGCAGCGCCTCGGCGTAGGTGTCGAACAGGTGGTCCATGGCCGCCTCGTACCCGGGGCCGAGGTCGGGATCGCGGTAGTAGCGGTAGCCGCCGCCGGGCATCGGGGCGTCGTAGGCGATGTAGCGCGTGGACTGCTCGAGGTAGGCGCCCAGGCGCGGGCGCTGCAGGATCTTGGTCAGGACGTTGGAGGTCCACTCGCAGGCGACGTGCGCCCCGCCGAGCTGGGCGACCGAGTCGTCGCCGTAGCCCACGAAGATGCGCTCGTAGAGCTCGGCGGCGCGGCGACCCTCGTCGCCGTCCCACCCGCCGCCCTCCGGCAGTGAGTCCGCGAACTCCTCGAGGAACAGCCGGCGCAGCGTCCCGGGGTAGCGGGAGTAGCGGGCGAACAGCGCTCCCTTGACCGTCTCGGGCAGGTTGACCAGCGCGAAGACTGGCCCGTCGAGGTCGGTGACGTGCGGCGCGAGGCGCTCGCGCTCGGCGGGGCTGAGGTCGTCGGACGGGTAGCGCACCGGGCGGATCAGCCTAGCGGCGCCTCCGGCGGGCCGGGTGTGCACACCCGGCCGCCTTCGGTGCGAGCGCTACGCGCCGTGCGGACGCGTGCGATCGCCGAGGTGCATCTCCTCGAGCAAACGCGGCACGAGTGCCACGGCGGCGAGGCCGACGATGACGTAGACCACGTCGGTGACGGTGCCCGTCCCGAGGATCTCCTCCACGACGTTGAAGTCGAAGAGGGCGATCAGGGCCCAGTTGAGGGCGCCGATCAGGACCAGCCCGAGCCATACCGGCTCGAGTCGCTTCATGAACTCCATCGCTGCCTCCTTGTGCGGGGCGACGGCTTGTGTGATATGACACAAGTACGCTTCTTTCCCCCTCGGGTTACGCGCTGACACAGTCCTCGCGCTCGCGCAGCGCACCACCGCGGCGCAGCGACCACGCGCGCAGCAGCTCGCGGATCTGCTGCTCGCGCGCATAGTCCGCGCCGAGCTGTGCCCCGAGCACGCCCGGCGCCCGGGTCTCGCGCTCGGACGCGCTGACGCGCAGCACCCGCACGTCCACCGAGCCGTCCGCGTCCAGGCGCTCGGCCAGCGCCCGCAGGCGATCGTCCCAGTGCAGCGGGGAGGCGCCGGGCTCGAGCATGCGTAGGGCGTCCATCGCCGCGCGGTGATTGCGCTCGTCGGTGAGGTCGAGCGAGACCTCGGCCTCGACGCCCAGGCCGGTGCCTCGCCCGTCGCCACCCGCACCTGTCGCCCCCCGCAGCCGGCGCGCCACGTCCACGAGCGAGGTCGTGGCGCCGAGCAGCTCGAGCTGGCCCCGCATCGCCGCCGCGCCACGCACCCGCAGCTCGACCGCCCGGCCGTCCACCAGGCTGATCTCGAGCCCCGTGCTGCCCTGCCGCGCGCGCTGGAGCGCGCCGATCACGGCGCCGAGCCGCGCGGCCATGGCGGCGTCGGCCCGCAGGTACCAGGTCGTGTGCCGGCCGCTCACGCGCCGGCCCGCGACGACACCCGCCGCGGCCTCCTCGTGGAGCCCCGGAGCCACGGCCAGGCCGGGGACACGGGGCGCGAGGTCGGCGAGGAAGTCGCCGTAGGCGCCACCCTCGCGATAGGTCGCCTGCGGGCGCGGAGGGCCGGGCCGGCCGCGGCACCACGGACACAGCCGGTGCGCGAGGCCACGCGCCTCGCCGCTGACGGTCTCCTCGCGGGCCCAGCGGCCGACGAACCCCTTCGCGGCGGCCGCGGTCGGGAACTCCCAGGTGCGCCCGCCCGTAAACTGCGCACCGGCGCCGCCCTCCAGCGCGGCGTCGCCGGCCCACGGGAGCCGCAGCCCGATGCCGGCCTCGGCGCCGCCACGCCAGCCGTCGAGGAAGGACACGGCGGCGCTCCCATCCGACCGGTGCTCGACCAGCAGGGCGTCGCCGCGCTCGAGCCGGACCACCACGGCCCTGACGGCGAGCCGCTCACGGTTGCGGCGCGCGTCGACCAGGCAGGGCTCCATCCCCGAGGCCCGCGCCTCGGCCGGGGTGCACACGCCTCCGGCGACGAGACAGATCCCGTGGCGGACGGCGGCGGCGACGGCCGGCGCGAGGGCGGGCGGCGTCACCAACGCGGCGGCGCCCGCCATCACGGCGCCGATCACGGCGAGCAGGGCCACGTAGTCGGCGCTGGCCTGACCGGCGGTGGAGCCAGATGGTGGGGTCACGCCGGCTGATAGGCCGCCGGCTCGGAGTCTCGCCCCCTTAGAACAGACCGGCCAGAGCGTCGCCGGCGTCGCGCGCCACGTCGAAGAGCGGGCTGGGATAGATCCCCAGCGCCAGCGTCGCGAGCGCGCAGAGCACCGCCACGGCGACGACCTCGGGCTGGCGGGTGCGGGCCCCGCCGGGCTCGCTATCGGCCTCGGCGGACCCGCCCGCGATGGCGGGGCGCGCGCCGGCGGGGATCGCCCGCGCGGCCGGCGCCTCGTCGGGCGCGCGCAGCCACACGGCGGCGACCACGCGCAGGTAGTAGGCGAGCGAGACGGCCGAGCCCAGCACGATGGCGACGCCCAGGAAGGCGTACTCGTTGGCCACTGCAGCCTCGATCAGGTAGATCTTGCCGAAGAACCCCGCCGTGGCCGGGAAGCCGGCGAGCGAGAGCATGGCGATCGTCATCGGCCACGCCAGCCACGGGCGCGCGGCGCCCAGCCCGTGCAGCGCGCCGATGTCGTCGCCGAGCGGCGTCTCCCGCTCGCGCACGATCACAACGGCGAAGGCCGCCAGGTTCATCAGCAGGTAGGCCGCGAGGTAGAAGACCACGGCCGACACGCCGAGCCGCGTGGTCACGACGACCCCGGCGAGCATGTAGCCCGCCTGCGCCACCGAGGAGTAGGCGAGCATGCGCTTCAGCGAGGACTGGCCGATCGCCCCGACGTTGCCGACCACGATGGTCACGACCGCGAGCGTCGCCAGCGCCGGCCCCCACTCCCGCCAGCCGGCGATCAGCGCCGTGTCGAAGAGGCGCAGCAGCACCCCGAAGGCCGCGGCCTTGGTCGCGACCGCCATGAAGGCGGTGACCGCGGTGGGGGCGCCCTCGTAGACGTCGGGCGTCCACTGGTGGAAGGGCGCCACGGAGGCCTTGAACGCCAGCCCGGTCACGATGAGCGCCAGCGCGGTGAGGAAGAGCGGGTCGCCCGAGACCTCACCGGCGGCCTGCGCGATGCCCTCGA
>DASQFQ010000134.1:0-4993 GCA_035633075.1 Solirubrobacteraceae bacterium
CGTGGCGACTGCGTGGCGAGCACGAGGTGGATGCCGACCGCTCGCGCCTTCTGGGCGAGGCGGATGATCGAGTCCTCGACGTCGGCGGGCGCGACCATCATCAGGTCGGCGAGCTCGTCGATCACGCACAGCACGTAGGGCAGCGGGGTCTCCCCGCGGCGCTCCCTCACCTTGTTGAGCTCGACGAGCGAGCGCGTGCGTGCGAGCGACATGTAGGAGTAGCGCTGCTCCATCTCGCGCACGAGGTTCTGCAGCGCGGTCGCCGCCTGGCGCGGGGAGGTGATCACCGGCGTGAGCAGGTGCGGGATCGAGTCGTAGTGGTTGAGTTCGACCTGCTTGGGGTCCACGAGGACGAGTCGCAACTCGTGGGGCGTCGCGCGCAGCAGCAGCGAGGCCAGCATCGCGTTGACGCAGCCCGACTTGCCCGCGCCGGTGGTGCCGGCCACGAGCAGGTGGGGCATCTTGGCCAGGTCCGCGCCGATCGCGCGGCCGGCGACGTCCTTGCCGAGCCACACCGTCAGCGGCGACCAGCCGGCGGGCGTCTCCTGGAGCACGTCGCCGAGGTGGACGATGCGCCGGCGGGCGTTGGGGACCTCCACTCCGACGGCCTGCTTGCCGGGGATCGGGGCCAGGATGCGGATATCCGAGGCGGCGAGCGCGTAGGCGAGGTCGTCCTTGAGCTGGGCGACCTTGGCGACCTTGATGCCGGGGGCGAGGCGCAGCTCGTAGCGAGTGATGTGCGGCCCGGCCACCATGGCGATGACGCGCGCCTCGACCCCGAAGTGGCCGAGCGCCTCCGTGAGCTGCGCGGCGACCTTCGCCTGGCCCACCGTGTCGGGCTTGCTGGCCTCGCCCGTGGAGCGCTTCAGGAAGGCGGGAGACGGCAGCGTCCACTCGAACTCCGGCGAGTCGGTGACCGATGCGCGGAAGCGGCCCTTCGGCGTGAGGTCGGCCTCGGTGGGGTTGGTGCGCGCGACGCCCGGCTCGTCGGTCTCGGGGTCCTCGGCCAGACGGGGCTCCTCGGAATCGGGCTGCGGCTGCGCGTCGGCCGGCGCCTTCTCCAGCTCGCCCTTGCGCTCGTAGAGGTCGGGGTAGCGCTCGTCGCCCGCCCAGAACTCCGACGGCTTGAGGTCCTCGGCATCGCCGAGCACGTCGGGCAGGGCGCCATCGTTCTCGGGCAGGGTTTGCGCCAGGGCGGTCACGCGCGGCTCCTGGGACGTCTCGAGCTCGGCGAGCTCCGTGCCGGGGCGCCGGCGGGTCACGGCCGCGCGCATCTCGCGCGTGGTGGTCGAGACGGAGTCGCTCGTGGCCCTGATGACCCCGGCGACCGAAGCGCCGGTGAGCAACAGGACCGCGGCGGTGAAGATGAAGAGCGCGAGCGTGTGGGAACCGAGGTCGCCGAGCAGCCTCGATGTAACCCAGTACAGGCCCTCACCCATCATGCCGCCGCGCGGCTTGACCCAGGCCACCTCCCAGGACACACGGCCAGCACCCGGGCCCAGGCCGAGCGTCCCGGCTGCCAGGCCGAGCGTGAGGGCGAGCAGCAGGCAGATCGCCCCCGCGCGGAACGGGCGGAGCGTCGGCAGCACCGGGCGCAGGACGAGCACCGCCCCCACCGCCATGAGGCCGACCGGCACGACGTAGTGCACGGAGCCGAGCAGCCACCGAAGGCCGTCCACCGCGCCCTCTCCCCCGCGCCCGCCGTCCCAGCGAAGGTAGATCACGAAGGCGAAGAAGATCGCCGCGGCGACAAGGCCGAGCCCGATCACGTCGAGGTGGCGCTGCTCGAGCTTGGGCAGCGCCGGGCGCCACGACGGCGTCGAGCGGCGAGCGCGGGCTGTGGGACGGCGTCGGCGGGCGGGAGGCATTGCGGCCCGATCCCCTTCGACGCCCACGGCCCGGCCCCTGCCGGGTCGACCTGCGGGTCAACCCGCGCTAAATCTTCGCCCTCTGCCGGGCAAACGCCCGTACCATCACTTCCATGGAGGGTTCCGACCGTGCCGTGCGCGTCCTCGTGGTCGAGGACGATCGGGAGATCGCCCAGGTGCTGCAGCGCTCGCTGCGCATGGCGGGCTACGACGTCAAGCTCGCCGAGGACGGCGTCCGCGCACTCGCGGAGAGCGAGGCCTTCCTGCCCGACCTCATCGTGCTCGACCTCGGGCTGCCGCGGATGGACGGCATCGACGTGGCCCGCCGTCTGCGCCGCGACGAGGACGACACCCCGATCCTCATGCTGACCGCCCGCGACGCCCTCGACGCGCGCGTGGAGGGCCTGGACGCCGGCGCCGACGACTACCTCGTCAAGCCCTTCGAGCGCCAAGAGCTCCTCGCGCGCATGCGAGCCCTGCTGCGCCGGCGGCCCCCGCGTGGGATGGCTCCCCTGCGCGTCGGCGACCTGTCGCTGAACCCCGACACCCACGAGGTCACGCGCGGCGAGCGCCGCATCGAGCTCACCCAGCGCGAGTTCGAGCTGCTCGAGTACCTCATGCGCAACGAGCGCCTGGTGATCTCGCGCCAGCGCCTGCTCGACGAGGTATGGGGCTATGACCCCTTCTCGATCACCAACACCATCGAGGTCTTCGTTTCCAACCTCCGCCGAAAGCTCGAAGCCGGTGGCGAACCCAGGCTCCTTCATACGGTCCGCGGCGCGGGCTACGTCCTCCGCGTATAAGCGCCTCCCGATCCGCTGGCGCCTGGCCGGCGGCTCCGCCGCGCTGACGCTCGTGATCCTCTGCGGCTTCGCGACGATCGTCGGCGTGCTGACGACGCGTCGCATCCAGTCGGACTTCAACCAGCAGGTCGCCGAGGCCGCCGACGAGCTGGCCAAGCAGAGCGACCTGCGCGTGGTCGAGCGCCCGAACGGCCAGCTCGACTTGCGCTACCGCGGGCCCAACCTCGAGGCCTACGCCGCGGCACAGAGCGCCGTCGTGCGTGTCATCACCGAGGACAACGAGCTGATCAAGTCCTCGCGCGACGCCCCCAAGCTGGCACCCCCGCTGGCGCCGACGATCGAGTTCAACGGCTACCGCGTCGAGTCGCGCCCCGTGCGGGTGCACCCCATCGGGGGCGTCGGCTTCGTCCAGTACGCGCGCAGGCTCTCCGACGTCAGGGCCACGGCCAACCGCGTGAAGGTCTTCCTCGGCCTCGGCGTCCTCGGCGGCACGGCGCTCGCCCTGCTGGCCGGTCTCGCCACCGCCAGGCGCGCGATGAGCCCGATCACCGAGCTGACCGAAGCGGCGCGCACCATCGAGCGCACCCGCGACCCGTCCCGCCGAATCCCCCATCCCGAGGCCGAGGACGAGGTCGCCGAGCTGGCCCGCACGCTGGACGGCATGCTCCACGCCCTCGATGACGCCCGGACCGAGACCGAGGCCACCCTCTCCCGTCAGCGCGAGTTCGTCGCCGACGCCTCCCACGAGCTGCGCACCCCGCTGACCTCCGTGCTGGCGAACCTCGAGCTGCTCGAGGAGGTGCTCGACGGCGAGCAGCGCGAGGCCGCCGCCTCCGCCCTGCGGTCCTCCCGGCGCATGCGCCGCCTCGTCGCCGACCTCCTGCTCCTCGCCCGGGCGGACGCCGGACGCATCGCCCCCCACCAGGACATCGACCTCTCGCGTGTGGTCGCCGAGGCCGCCGGCGAGCTCGAGCCCGTGGCCGGCGACCACCAGATCACCGTCTCGGCCCCACCGGGCGCCACCGTCTCGGGCGCCCGCGACGAGCTGCACCGCCTGGCGGTGAACCTCATGGAGAACGCCCTGCGTCACACCGACCCAGGCACCGCGGTCGAGGCGAGCGTCGAGCGCGCCAACGGCCAGGTGGTGCTGTCGGTCTCAGACGACGGCCCCGGCATTCCCATCGAGAACCGCGAGAAGGTCTTCGAGCGCTTCTTCCGAGGAGACGGGGATCGCAGCGGATCCTCAGGATTGGGGCTCGCGATCGTCCGCGCCGTCGCCGAGTCCCATGCAGGAAGCGTTTCACTCGAGGACTCACCGGACGGCCGCGGCGCCACCTTCGTGGTCCGCCTACCTGCCGAGAAGCCCTACGCGGCACCTACGCACCGGATCTCGGTTTAAAGAGGGGCCCCGGCGAGAGGCCGGGGGCCCAAACCAGGTCTGGACGAATGTCCTATTTAGACCTGTGCCTATTCCCCTAGTGTGCGGCGTGTCGGAACCAGCACGACCGTCAAAGCCAAGTGTTTGCAGCACGAGGCGCCGACGTAAGGGGGTAAGGGGCTATGGGCTGGGGACGCTAGAAAAGAAACGCCACCACTTGAATTGACACGAGCGCCGATCTGGCGCTCGTAGTCGTTCAAGGGAGGGATCGGCGTGGGAGATCCGCCGCTGAATAGAACAAACGTCGAAGCCTAGGCGGCGACGGGCTGAGGTGCCGCATAGTCGCTCACGCGCCGCTCGAAGTTCAGCTCGCGCTCGAAGTCTGCGTCATCGGCGTGACGGAAGTTCATGGACCCATCGCCGAGGAGCCCGATGAAGGTCTCGACCATCTCGGGGTCAAGTTGGGAGCCGGCCACTCGACGCAATTCCTCGATCGCTTCCGCTGACGACACCGGCTCGCGGTAGGAATCGCGAGCGGTCATCACGTCATAGGTGTCCGCCACCGAGATGATCCGGGATCCCAGCGGGATGTCGTCGCCGCGGATCCGGTGCGGATAGCCACAGCCGTCGATTCGCTCGTGGTGGGCCAGGATGATCTCGGCCACCGGTCCATACCCTTCGATCCTCTGGACCAACAGGGCCCCCTGCTCGGGATGGCGGCGTACGATCTCGAACTGCTCGTCCGTCAGCTTGTTGTTCGCCAGAAGGATGTCGTCGGGAAAGATGAACTTTCCGATGTCGTGCAAGAGCGCGGCCGTGTGGATGACCTCCTGATCTCGAACCGACAGGCCGAGCTCGCGGGCGACCTCGCGTGCGTACCGGGCCACGGCGGCGGAGTGGCGAGCAGTCATCTTGTCGCGCATGGAAAGCGTCTGCAGGACGGT
>DASQFQ010000135.1:0-3052 GCA_035633075.1 Solirubrobacteraceae bacterium
GGCTCGTGCGCGAGGCGGAGGCGGCCGCGCGTGAGCGCGCCGGCGCCGTCCCTCCGCGCGGTTGGGAGGGCCCGCGCGTGGAGCGCGAGCGCAGCGCGTTCGCGGAGCTCCGGGCGCTGGCGGGAACGCTGGAGGCCGCTCGGAGCTCCGTCCCGCCCGAGCTGGCCCGCCAGCTCGCCGAGGCCGTGCGCGAGCTGCTCCTGGCGCTGCGGGCGCTGCTGGACTGGTGGATCGAGCGTCTCGAGCGCGAGCCGGAGCCGCTCGTGGAGGTGCAGGACATCCCCGTCGAGTAGGTCGGCGCCCCGCCTTACACTGGCGGGCGTGGCCACCTGGATCCACCCGTGAGCCTGGGCGGGACCCTGCGCGGGCTGCCGCCGGAGTCCCGCGTCGTGGGAGGGGCGGCGGCCGCACTGGCGTTTTCGCTGGTCCTGCCCTGGTACCAGGTCTCCTACTTCGCCCAGGTGGGCGGACGGGTCAGGACCGCGGCCGACAGCCGCTCGGCCCTGGAGGTCTTCTCGTGGGTGGAGGCGGCCGTCCTGCTGGTCTCCCTCTCCGTGCTCTACCTCGTCTGGGCACGCGCGCAACGCCGGGCGTTCCACCTGCCCGGGGGGGACGGGATCGTCGTCTCGGTGGCGGGGGGCTGGGCCCTCGCGCTGCTCGTGTGGCGCCTGTTCGACAAGCCCGGAATCGCCGACCCCGGCGCCACGATCGGGATCCAGTGGGGGATCTTCGGCGCCCTGCTCGCCGCGGGCGCGCTCGTCGGCGCGGGCGCGCGCGTGCGGGCGGCTGGCCGACCCGAGCCGCCCAACCCGGTGGCCGAGGAGCCCGGCTGGGAGGTCCCTGTGCACCGCGAGCGCGCCGGGCGCCCGCGCACCGAGGCGGTGGTCACCGAGGTCCTGCGCGAGCGGCCCCCCGCCTGGCAGGGCGAGCCGCCGGAACCGCCCGGCCGCGCGGAGCCCCGGCCGCCCCCGCCCCCACCTGAGCCGCCCCCGTCCGGGCGGCCGACCCGGCGCCGCGCCGACGAGCCGCCCCCCGACCGGCTGTTCTGAGCCGTGCGCGCAACTCCGCCGGGCCACTGCCGTTTGTGCCCGGGCGATGACCTTCCCGCGCCGCGTCTTCCTCCTCCTCGCCGTCTGCTGCCTCGCGGGCCTGCCCTCCACCGTCCGCGCCGCCCCGCCGTGGTCTGCGCCGCAGGACCTCTCCGCTCCCCATCTCTTCGCCTCCGACCCCGCGATCGCGTTCGCGGGCGATGGAACCGCGCTCGCCGCGTGGCGCTGGCAGGACGGCATCCGCGAGCAGGCCCACGGCGGCGAGGCCGCTGCCGCGAGAGCGCCCGGCGCCGCGGCGTTCGGCGCCGAGCGGCGGCTGTCGCCGGCCGGGCGGGTCGGCAGGCCACTGATGTACGGCCGCTCCCGCACGGTCCTCGGGCTGGTGCGGCCTGTAGGCTCCAACCGCGACCCGCGCTCGCAGCTGCGCGTGGCGTTCGGCCGCGCCGACGGAAGCTTCGGCGGGTCGCGGCTGATCGTCGCGCGGCCGCGCATCGCGCCACCACGACTGGCCGGCAACGCGCGCGGCGACCTCGCGTTCGCCTGGTTCGAGGACCGGGGCACGAGCAACGACCGCGTCCACGTCTCCCTGCGCCGAGCGGGTGGGAGCTTCGGCTCGCCGATCCTGATCGCCCAGGAGCGCGTCCGCAGCGTGTCCGTGGCCGTCGGCACGCGCGGCGACGTCCTCGTGGCCTGGGACGCGCGCGGCGTCGTGCGCACCCGTGTCAAGGCCGTTGGTCGCGCCTCGTTCGGACCGGTCGAAACGATCCGTTCGGAGGACGCCTTCTTCGCCGACCTGCGCACCGCGCTGACCGCCAACGGCCGCGCCTACGTCGCCTGGGGCGCGCAGCTGCGCACCGAGGGCGGCGACACGGGCCCGGTCTTCTTCCACGCCGCGGTCCGGCCCGCAGGCGGCTCGCGCTTCCGCGCCGCGCAGCTCCTCGACCGCCTCGGCGCCGAGCGCGCGGCCAACCCCCTCGAGCTCGCGATCGTCGGCGGCGGCAGCGCCGCGGTCGTCGCCTGGACCGGCTACGACGGGTCGACCAACCGCGTACGCGTCGCCGAGACCGACGCCGCGGGGCGCTTCGGAGGCCCGCTCGACGTCTCGCCGCCGGGGACCGACGCGGTCCTGTCCGACCTCGCCGCGGGCGCGGGCGGCCAGCGGCTCGCCGTCTGGACGGCCACGAGCGCGACCCAGCGGCGGCAGGTGCAGGCCGCCTTCGCGGCTCCCGGCGCCACCTTCGGCCCGCCCGAGCTGGTCTCGGCGAACGAGGAGGCCGACACCGGCGGCGCCGCCTTCGACCCGCGCACCGCGGTGCCGACGGTCCTGTGGGTCAACCGCGCCGCCGGCTCGACGCAGCCGCTGACCGACATCCGCACGTTCGCACAGGCGGCGGCGCGGACGGGGTTCAGCGCTCGCTGAGGTAGATGCCGAGCGGCAGGCCCAGCGTCGCCAGGAAGATGAGGCCGATCCCCGTCGCGATGAGGGCGTTGCTGCGGTAGACATGCCCGATCCCGCCGATCAGGAAGCCGAGCCCCATGAGCGCCACGAAGGGGACCGGCGAGGGGTCGAAGGCCGCCAGGGGCATGCCGGGGCGAGCATTCCACACCGCCTAGACTGCTGCGCCATGAGCGCCACGCCGGCCGCGGTCAAGGACGTCGCCGACGGGCTGCGCCGCGTCGGCTACCTGCCGGGCGAGTCCACCGCCCTCGTCGCCTTCCTGGCCGCCCGACTCGGCAAGCCCGTGCTGGTGGAGGGGCCGGCGGGCGTCGGCAAGACCGAGCTGGCCAAGGCCATGGCCGCCTACCTCGGCCGCCGGCTGGTGCGCCTGCAGTGCTACGAGGGCCTCGACGAGGCCAAGGCGCTGTACGAGTGGAACTACCGCAAGCAGCTCCTGCGCATCCAGGCCGAGGCACAGGGCACCGGGTGGGATGCCGTGCAGGACGACATCTTCGGCGAGGAGTTCCTGCTCGAGCGCCCGCTCATGACCGCTATCTCGTCGGCG
>DASQFQ010000136.1:0-7353 GCA_035633075.1 Solirubrobacteraceae bacterium
GTCAACGGCGTCTGCCTCGCTCACTCGCTCGATCGGCTTGCTCGTCAGGTCCCCCGCGGCGCCGCGCGCCAAACGGCGGTCGCGCCCGTCGGCGGATCAACCCAGGACGGCGTCGGCGACGGCGTCCGGGAGCTCGAGGGCAGCGAGGTGCGGGGCGCCCGGGATGACCGTGAAGCGGGAGCCCGGGATGCGGTCGGCGATCTGGCGCATCTGGTCGGGCGACGTCGAGCGGTCGTCCTCGCCGGCGATCACGTGCGTCGGCGCCGCGATCGATCCGAGCCGCTCGAGCGTGTCGATCTCGGCGAGACCGCGCCAGGCGGCCGCCCAGTACTCGACCCGCGCCTCGGCGATGCACCGGCGCGCGTACCGCACCGGCCAATCGTCGACCGCCACCGCCTCGTCGGAGAACCAGCGGGTCAGCGTCGGCACGACGAGCGCCTCCATCCCCTCGCGCTCCGCCACCACGGCCCGCTCGAGGTAGACGTCGCGCGGGGCGCGCGCCATCGTGCACAGAAGCGACAGCGACGCCACCCGCTCGGGATGGCGGAGCGCGAGATGCTGCGCGATGGCGCCGCCCATGGAGAAGCCGGCGACGTGGGCGCGCTCGATGCCCAGGCGATCGAGCAGCGTCCGCGCGTCCTCCGCGCACGTCTCGAGCCGGAAGCTACCCGGATCCGCGGCGGCCTCGCCGTGGAGGCGCACGTCATAGGCGATCGTGCGCCGCCGGGCGGACAGCAGGGGCAGTAGCCCTCGCGCCATGTTCCGGTCGACGCCGAGCGCGTGGATGACGAGGAACGGCTCGGTGCCGCTGCCGGCGTCGAGCACCAGGGTCTCGTGATCGTCGAGCGCCACGCGGCGCGGGGTCACGGCAGGCGGCTCACCGGCGGTCATCGTCCCACCCCTTCCATGACGGGGACCGGCCGGCCTACGCCGTCGTCGCGTCCTGCGAGCGCTCGATCAGGCGCATCGCGGCAGCGTCGTCGGTGAAGTCAGGATCGATGATCACCTCGTCGAAGCCGACTTGGGCGGCCTCGGCGACCAGGGCGGGCAGCGCGTCGTCACCGGCGCCCGGCGCCGGCGAGATCCGCAGGAGCAGCTCGAACGGCCCGTCGGCACGGCTGCCGCGCGCGCGCAGCTCGAGCAGCCGCTCGCGCGCCCGCGCGAGCGCCGCGCCGTCGAACTGGTCCTCCCGCGTGAACGCCATCCAGCCGTCCGCTGCCTCCGCGGCGCGGCGCAGGGAGCGCGCGCCCATTCCGCCGACCAGGATCGGCGGCCCTTCCGGGCGCTCCGGGCGCGGCTCGAACAGCAGGCCGTCGCGCAGGACGATCTGCTCGCCCGCGAAGGGCTCGGGCGCGCCGGTCCAGCAGCGCCGGAGCGCCTCGATGCCCTCGTCGAGCCTGCGCCCGCGGCCGCGGGGGTCGAAGCCCAGGGCCTCGATCTCCTCGACCAGCCACCCCGCGCCGACCCCGAGCGCGAGCCGCCCGCCGCTGAGCCGGTCCAGCGTGGCCGCGGTCTTGGCGAGCTCCAGCGGATTGCGCTGGGGCAGGACGAGCACCGAGGTCCCGATCCGGCAGCGCGTCGTCGCGGCGGCGGCGAAAGCGCAGCAGGTCATGGCCTCCCACCACGGCGTCTCCGGAGGCCACGGGGCGACGCCGTCAGGCGCGAACGGGTACACCGAGTCGAAGCGCCGGAGCATGAGCAGGTGATCGCTGAACCACAGGCTCGCGGCGCCGAGCTCCTCGGCGCGCCGCGCCATCTCGGTCAGGCCCGGCTCGACCGGGAGGTCGCCGACGCTGCGCAGCCGCACCCCGAGCGCGGTCATCGCCGCCACTGCTGCGGTGCCGGCCGCAGTCCGGCGCCGATGAGTCGACGTGACGAAGAGATCGCGACGAGCTCCCGGCGCGACACTAGCCGCCGGACACCGGTTCGCCCACGCGCCGCTCCACCGCCTCGATCACCGCCATGTTGCTCGTGACGACCGGCCGCCCCAGGGCCGCCTCGATCGCGGGCGCCGCCTCGAGCGCACGGAAGTTCGTGCACGACACGAACACGGCGTCGCAGTCCACGCCCGCGAAGCGCTCCGTCGCGATGCGCGCGATCTCGTCCGGCGTCGGGTCGGCCAGCGCGACGTTGTCGTCGATGCCAAGCCCGTGCGCGGCCACCACCTCCAGTCCGCCCTCCTCGAGCGTCCGTGCGATCGACGCGGTCAGCGACTCCACGTACGGCGTCAGCAGCGCCACCCGGCGGACGCCACGGCGCTCCAGCGCCTCGACGGCGCTCGAGATGACCCCGACGCCGGGGCAGCCGGCGATCTCGCCGAGGCGCTCGGCCAGGCGCCGGTCGCCCTCGAGGCCCGCGAGCGATCCCGCGGAAGTGCAGCCGAACACCAGCACGTCGGGACGCGCGGTGCCCAGCAGGCGCGCCGCCGCGGGCGCGGTCTCATCGACCATCGTCCGCTCGGCTTCGGGCGTCGTCTCCACCAGATGCATGCGCGCCGTCTGCACGCTGAAGCGATCCTGCGCCAGCCCCCGGTGCATGTCGTCCTCCATCACCGCGTTCGACGAGGGCACCAGGACCCCCACGCGCACCGCTCTGCTCATCGCTCCTCCTCCTTGGTGCCGGGAGCGCCGGCCGGGTCGCCCCAGCCGCCGCCGCCGGCGGTCTCGATCCACAGCTCTTCGCCCGCCGCCAGCACGAGCCCGCCGTACTTGGACGGGATGGCGCGGAACGTGCCGTCCGCGGCACGCATCCCGAACCTGGCCGGGCGTCCCGGCCCGCCGCCGGCCCGGCCCTCGGCCGGGGTCCGCGCGCGCTCTCCCAGCGTAGAGCACTCCACCCCGTCCACGAGCGCGCGCACGACCTTGCGGACGCCCTCGCCGCCACGTCGTTGGCCGTTGCCGCCAGAGCCCTCGATGAGCTCGTACCGCGCGACCCGCACCGGCATGGCGGCCTCCAGGGATTCCACCGGCAGGTTCATCGTGTTGCCCATGTGCACGCGCATCCCGCTCAGCCCGTCGACCGCGCTCGACGCGCCCATCCCGCCCCCGACGGTCTCGTAGTGCACGAAGCGCGCGCCGCGCGCCGGATCGTGGCCCGCGATGGTGAAGACGCCCGCCGATCCGTAGCTCGCCGCCGGGACTCGCAGCGGCTGCGCCTGCGCCAGCGCGCCGAGGAGCACGTCCACGATCCGGTTCGCGGTCTCGGTGTTCGCCGCCACGACGGGGCTCGGTGGGCGGGCGTCGACCATCGACCCGGGCGGCACGCGCACCTCCACCGGCCGGTAGGCGCCCGAGTTCGGCGGGATGTCGCCGCGGCCGAACAACGCCAGCGCGACGTAGTAGGCGGCGGACGCGGTGACCGCGATGGGCGCGTTCGTCGGGCCGGGCACGGCCGGCGAGGTGCCGGCGAAGTCGACGACGAGCCGCCGCCCGCGCTTGGTCACGGTCACGCGCAGCGTATGGCGCTCGGGGTCGTCGGGCCCGACGCCGTCGCCGTCCATCGCCTCCTCATGGCTCCACGAGCCGTCCGGCCACGCCTCGAGGGCCTGCTCGACTCGCGACTGCGAGTAGTCCTGCGCGGCCTGCGCGACCTCGCGGACGACGTCGCCGCCGTAGCGGTCGACGATCTCGGAGACGCGCTGCACGCCGCGGACGTTCGCGGCGATCTGCGCGCGCAGGTCACCGAGCCGGTCCGCCGGCAGCCGCATGTTGGCCAGTATGAGCTCGAGGATCGGGCCGTTGAACTCGCCGCCCTCGAGCAGCTTGACCGGCGGGACGCGCAGGCCCTCCTTGTAGATCTCGTCCGTCGCCTTGTTGCTGCCGGGTGAGCTGCCGCCGACGTCCGGCCAGTGGGCGCGGCTGGCTGCGAAGGCGACGATGCCATCGTCGTCGAACACCGGCGAGAGCAGCGTCATGTCGGGAAGGTGGGTCCCGCCGCTGAAGGGGTCGTTGGTCAGCAGCGTGTCGCCCGGTGCGAGCGCCTCGGGCGGGAACGCCTCGAGCAGCCCGCGCGCGGTGAACGGCATCGCACCCAGGTGCACGGGGATGTCGACGCCCTGCGCGACGACCTCGCCGGCGGGATCGAGGATCGCGCACGACAGGTCGCCCGAGAGACTGAGGACTGGCGAGAACGCGGCGCGCATGAGCACGTCCTTCATCTCCTGCGCCACCGCCGCGAAGCCGCTGCGGAGGATCTCCGTCGTGATCGGGTCGACGGGCGCCTGCACCCGTGCGGCGCTCATCCGCGGATCTCCAGGTTGCCGTCGGCCTGGCAGGTCAGCCGCTGGCCCTCGAGCACGCGAACGGTCGATCCGGAGTCCTCGATCAGCACCGGTCCTCCGATCGTCGTCCCCGGAGCCAGCGCCGGCCGCCGCAGGACCGGCCAGCGCCGGGTCCGGCCGTCGGCGTCGCGCACCTCGCGCTCGGAGGGGGCCGTCTCCTTGACGGAGGGCGCGCCGGGCGGGACGCCACCGTGCCACGTTGGCAGCGTCACGGCCACGCGGACGGCGACGAGTTCGACGCTCGACGCGGGCAGATCGTAGGAGTACTCGTCCTCGTGGCGGCGCCGGAACGCGCGCTCGATGTCCGCGACCACGGGCAGCGGGCCCTCGTCGAGCTCGACGGTGAGCTCCCACACCTGGCCGCGGAACCGGAGGTCCAGCCCGCGGTGGAAGACCGCGGCCGCGTGATCGACGTCGTGCCCTTCCGCGGACAGGCGCTCCAGGGCCTCCTCGTGGACGTGGGCGATTGCGTCCTCCAGCCGGGCGGGCGTGACGTCCTCGAGCCCGACCACGAGGCTGTGGACGACATCGTGGCGGACCTCGCACATGAGCGCCCCCAGGGCGCTGAACATGCCGGGGTAGGGCGGGACGATCACACGCTGGATGCCGACCTCCCTGGCGATCCCGCACGCGTGCAGCGGACCGCCGCCGCCGTACGCGACGAGCGCGAAGTCGCGCGGGTCGAGGCCCCGGCGGACCGTGGCGATGCGGACCATCTCGGCCATCTGGGCATCGGCGATCCGGCAGATGCCGGCCGCGGCCGCGTCCACGGACATCGCCGTCGGCTCGGCGACGTGGCGGGCGATCGCCGCCCGGGCAAGGTCGGGGTCGAGAGCCGTGCGCCCGTCGTCGAACTCCGTGCCGAGCACGCCCAGCGCCACGTGGGCGTCCGTCACGGTCGGGCGCGCCCCGCCGCGCCCGTAGCACGCCGGGCCCGGATCCGCGCCGGCGCTCCGTGGGCCGACGCGGAGCGCGCCGGCCTCGTCGATCCACGCGATGGTGCCACCTCCGGCGCCGATTTCGACGAGGTCGATGGCCGGGCTCCGGACCGCATACCCCCCGACGTCCTCGCCGTCGACGTAGCGGTTGGCGTCCAGGTCCTTGGCCAGCCGGGGCTGGCCGCGTACCACGACGCCGGCCTTGGCGGTGGTGCCGCCCATGTCGAAGGCGATCAGGTTGTCGAGCCCGCGGGAGCGCCCGAGCTCGGCGACGGCGCGGATCCCGGCGGCCGGGCCGGACTCGATCAGGTGCACGGGATGGCGCGCCGCGTTCGCCAGCGAGGTCAGGCCGCCGTTGGACTGGACCACCCGCACCGGCGCCACCTGCCGGCGGCTCAGCTCGCGCTCGAGGTCGTCCAGGTAACGCGTGACGCGGCCTGCCACGTAGGCGTTGACGACCGCCGTGCTGGTGCGCTCGTACTCGCCGATCTCGGGGCAGATCTCGGCCGAGCCGACGACGAGCACGTCCGGCAGCGCGCCGGCGATGACCCGGCACACCGCGCGCTCGTGGTCGGCGTTGACGTACGCGTGCATGAGGCACACCGCCACCGAGTCGACGCCCTCGGCCGTCAAGACGTCGGCGACCGCCCGCACCGACGCGTCGTCGAGCGGCTCCACCACGCTGCCGTCAGGGGCGATGCGCTCGTCGACCTCGAGCCGCAGCGCGCGCGGGACCAGCGGCTCGGAGATGCGCTGCTCGAGCGCGTAGAGTCGCGGGCGCGCCTGGCGCCGGAGCGCGAGCACGTCGCGGAAGCCGCGCGTGGTCACCAGGGCGACGTGGCCGCCGCTCCGCTCGATGAGCGCGTTGGTCGCCACCGTGGTGCCGTGGGCGAGGCTGAGTGGCCGGTCCGGCGGGACGATCCCGGACTTCGCGCGCAGGCCGTCGAGCGCCTCGAGGATCGCGACCTGCGGCGAGGCCGGGGTCGACGCGACCTTGAACGCGGTCAGCACCCGGCGCTCGGCCGCGTCGACCGCCACCAGGTCGCTGAACGTCCCCCCGACGTCGATGCCCACGCGCACGTCGGCGCGCGCTGCCGCGCGGACGGCCGTGCTCACAGCGCGCGGATCGCCTCTCGGACCCGCGGCAGCACCTCGGGCGGAGGCGCGTCGATGCGGACGTGCCGGTCGCCCAGCCCCAGGTACGACACGGTGCCGTCCTTGATCACCAGTCCGCGCCGCAGGAAGTGCTTGAACACCTGCGTCGAGTCGAGCTCCGGGTCGACCACCCGGAGCAGCACGTAGTTCGCTTCCGAGCCGTCGACGACCCGCAGCTTCGGCTGGCTGGCGGCGGCCTCCTCGACGCGGCGCCGGCCCTCGCTGACCAGCGCGACCGTACGCGCGACGTGCTCGTCGTCGTCGAGCGCCGCCGCGGCGCCCAGCACCTGGAGGGGGCCCAGGTTCCAGGTGGGCTTGGCGCGCATGAGCAAGTCGATGACCCGGGGGTCGGCGACGCCGTAACCCACCCGTAGCCCGGCCAGCCCGTACGCCTTGGAGAACGTGCGCAGGACGATGAGGTTGGGGTGCTCGGCGAGCACGGCGAATCCCGACGGGCGCTCGGAGAAGTGGATGTACGCCTCGTCGAGGACGACGAGCGCGTGCGGGATGCGCCGGCACAGCTCGGCGACGTCCTCCAGCGCCCAGCACCGCCCGGTCGGGTTGTGCGGAGACGTGACGAAGGCCACCCGCGTGCGCTCCGACACGGTCTCGAACATCGGGCCCGGCCCTACGTCGAGCGCCTCGCCGCCATCGGCGAAGCGGACCGTGCGCCCTTCGGCCTGCACGTACTGGTGGTAGACGGGGAACGTCGGCCGCGCCATGGCGATCTCCCCACCCGGCTCGGCGAAGGCGCGCATGATGCCGCCGATGATCTCCGTCTCCCCCGCCCCGCAGACGACGTGCTCGGGCGTGAGCCCCACATGGTCGGCCACCTTGCGGCGCAGTCGCGTCGCCGTCCAATCCGGATAGAACATCAACTCCGCCATCCCGGCGCGCACGCCCTCCAACCCCTTCGGGGAGGCCCCGAGCGGGTTCTCGCCGGACGCCAGCTTGACGATCGGCGAGGGCACCTCGCCGAGG
>DASQFQ010000137.1:0-8801 GCA_035633075.1 Solirubrobacteraceae bacterium
CCTGCACGAGCTGCTGGTGCAGCTCCCGCAGGAGGACTTCGTGTACTTCGCCGACGCCGAGCGCTTCCCGTACGGCCGGCGCTCCCGGGCCGAGCTCGAGGTCTTCGCGCTCGAGGTGGCCGATGAGCTGATCGCGCGGCGGATCAAGCTGCTGGTGGTGGCCTGCAACTCGGCGACCGCCGCGGCGCTGCCGGCGCTGCGCGAGCGCCTGATGCAGACGACCCTCGGGGTCGACGTGCTGGGCGTCGTGCAGCCGGGGGCGGTCCAGGCCGTGGCGGCGACGCACAACGGGCGGGTGGGGCTGATGGCCACGCCGGCGACCGTCGCCAGCGGGGCCTACGAGCGCGCGATCGCGGCGGCCGACCCGTTCGTGGAGGTCACGTCGGTGGCTTGCCCCGACCTCACCGCGATCATCGAGGGCGGCTTTCCCTTCGACCGCCGCGTCGTGGACACCGTCCGCGGCTACTGCACGCCGCTGCGCGAGGCCGGGGTGGACACGGTGATCCTCGGCTGCACGCACTACCCGCTCGTCCGGCCGATGCTCCAGCGCACGCTGGGGCGCGGGGTGGAGATCCTCTCCTCGGGCGCGCCGCTGGCGCGCCAGGTCGAGCACGTCCTCGGCGCCCGTGGGCTCGCCAGCCCCTCCACGGTCGAGGGCCGTTACTCCTTCCTGTGCACCGGCGAGGTCGACGCGTTCCACGCGCTCGGCACGCGCTTCTTGCAGATGCCGCTCGGGACGGTGGAGCCGGTGCGGCTGGCGAGCCGGGAACGGACGGCGGCATGAGCACGACGGACGTGGCCGATGAGCGCAGCGGCGGCCGTGCGCCCGGCGAGCTGCGCCCGACGTCGATTCAGCCCGGCTTCATGCGCACGGCGACCGGGTCAGCGCTGATCTCCTGCGGCGAGACCCGTGTGATCTGCACCGCCTCGATCCAGGAGTCGGTCCCCCGCTGGCTTTACGGCAAGGGCCGCGGGTGGCTGACCGCGGAGTACGGGATGCTCCCGGCCTCCACCGGCGAGCGCAAGCAGCGCGACGTCGCCAAGGGCCGTCCCGACGGTCGCACGGTGGAGATCCAGCGCCTGATCGGCCGCTCGCTGCGCGGCGTCGTGGACCTCGAGGCTCTCGGCGAGCGCACGGTCTACGTCGATTGCGACGTCCTGCAGGCCGACGGCGGGACGCGCTGCGCGTCGGTCACCGGCGGCTACGTCGCCCTCGAGCTCGCGTGCCGTCGGCTGATCGACGAGGGCCGGCTCGGGCGCCTGCCGCTCACCGGCTCCGTTGCCGCGGTGTCGTGCGGCGTCGTCGACGGCGTCGCCCTGCTCGACCTCGACTATCCCGAGGACTCGAACGCCGAGGTGGATGCCAACGTGGTCATGACGGGCGAGGGCGGCCTCGTCGAGGTCCAGGCCACCGCGGAGCGCACGCCGCTCTCTCGCGCTCATCTGGACGAGCTGTTGGCGCTGGCCCAGCACGGCATCGAGGGTCTGCGAGCGGTGCAGGCCGCCGCCGTCGTCTAGTCGTGGTGGTCAGGCTCGTGCTCGCCACGCGCAATCCCCACAAGCTGCGCGAGTTCAGCCGCCTGCTGCCCGCGGTCGCGCTCGCGCCCCTGCCCGAAGAGGCCGACCTGCCGCCCGAGACCGGTGACAGCTATGCGGAGAACGCGCTGGCCAAGGCACGCGCCGCGGCGGTAGCCACGGGCCAAGCGGCGATCGCCGACGACTCGGGGATCGAGTCGGCGGCGCTCGGCGGCCGCCCCGGTGTCCTCTCCGCGCGCTTCGCCGGTCCGCGGGCCAGCGACGTCGAGAACCTCGCCCTGCTGCGCGCGCAGGCGCCGCCCGGCTCGGGGCTGCGCTACGTCTGCGCCCTGGCCCACGCGACCGCGGGAGGGGAATCCCGGGCCTTCGAGGGCCGCTGCGAGGGCACGATGGCCGCCGAGGCGCGCGGGTGCCGCGGGTTCGGCTACGACCCGGTCTTCCTTCCCCGCGACGACACCTCCGGTCGGACGATGGCCGAGCTGTCGGATGACGAGAAGGACGCCATCTCCCACCGCGGGGCCGCAGCACGGGCGCTGCAGGCATGGCTGGCAAGCTGACGCGCCGCGGGCGCCCCGGCTCGCGTTCCCGCGCCGCCGCGCTGTCGATCGCCTCCAACAGCGGGCTCATCCTGCTGAAGGTCGTGGCGGGCGCGGTGACCGGCTCGGTGGCGATCCTCACCGAGGCGATCCACTCGACCATCGACCTGCTCGCCTCCGTGATCGCCTTCTTCTCCGTCCGCCAGGCCGAGGAGCCGGCCGACGCGTCACACCGCTACGGACACGAGAAGTTCGAGAACGTCGCCGCGGGCGTCGAGGGGGTGCTGATCCTCGTGGGGTCGGGGATCATCGTCTACACCTCGGTCCGCCACCTCGTCGAGGGGACCGAGGTGCAGCGGCTCGGCTTCGGCATCGGCGTCGTCGCCTTCGCGGTCGTGGTCAACCTCGTCGTGTCCGGCTACCTCTACCGGCGCGCCGCCGCGACGGAATCCGCGGCGCTCGCTGGCGACGCCGCGCACCTGCGCACCGACGCCTTCACGTCCATGGGCGTGCTCGTCGGGCTCGGCCTGGTGGCGCTCACCGGCCACACATGGGTGGACCCGGTCGTGGCCCTGGTCCTCGCCGCGGTGATCGTGGTCACCGGGCTGCGCGTGACGGCGGGCTCCTGGCGCGTGCTGGTCGACGAGTCCCTGCCCGACGAGGAGATGGCGGCGATCCGGCGGGCGATCGAGGAGTTCGGCGGGCGCGGGGTGGCCGGGTACCACAAGCTGCGCACGCGCCGGGCGGGACCGCGGCGCTACGTCGACGTCCACGTCCAGTTCCGGAGCGGGACCACGCTCGAGGACGCCCACCGCATCGCACATGCCATGCAGGCCTCGATCGGAGAGCGCCTGCGCGGCGCCGACGTGCTCATCCACCTCGAGCCCGAGGACAAGGTGTACCCGGGGACCGAGATCGGCGCGCGCCCGGGATCGGCGCTTGGTTAGCGCAGGTTGATCGCGGCCGACAGCGCCAGGGCGAGCAGGACCCCGGCGTAGCCGAGGTAGCCGGACAGCAGGAGCAGGACACAGGTGACGAGGCAGACGACCACGGTGGTCAGCCAGGCGATCCGGAAGAGCGGCACGGAAGGTAGTCTGCCCCACTTCCGATGACCGACGCCCTCACGCCCGACCAGGCCCTCGACTACCTGCGCGCGCTCTCAGCCGACATCCGCGATGGGGTGGTGCTCGGTGCGGACGGCCGGATGCTCGCCGGGCCGCCCGAGCTCGCCGACCCCGCCCGCGCGCTGCTCGCGGCCGCCAACGAGGCCGACGACATCGAGGTGGCGACCTCGGGAGCGTGCGTCTTCGCCGCGCGCTCCGACCGCCACGCGATCGTGCTCGCCTGCGGGTGCTATGCCCTTCCAGCCCTCGTCCGCTACGACCTACGGGCGGTGCTGGGCGACCTCGCGGGCCGGCGCCGGGAGGCCGCGTGAGGCCCGGCCGGCGCCGGGGCCCCGTGGGCGCGGTGGCGGCCTCGCTGGCGCGCCGGAGGGCGGGCCGCGAGCCCCGCGTCATCGTCCGCGACGCGGGCGGACGGGTTTCGGCGCTGGCGCCCGACGATCCCACCGCGCGTCGCCTCCTCGAGGCGGGTCAAGCGCTTGTTTCCGCGGCCCAGCGCCGTTCAGACAGTTGATCTCAAGGCTAAAAAAGCCGCAATTTGCGGATCTCTTGCTTGCAAGAGCGCACCCGCGTCCATTGCCGCTGTTAGCTTCGCCCCGTTCACGACCCCGCGGGAGAGAACCGGCCCGCGACGGCAAAGGAGGAGCAATGACGAAGTCGGAATTCGTCGACAAGGTGGCGTCCACCAGCGGCCTGTCGAAGAAGGACGCCGGCAGCGCCGTGGACGCGGTGCTCAAGACTGTCGAGAGCAGTCTCAGAAGGGGCGACGATGTCACCTTCACCGGGTTCGGCAAGTTCCACGTCGCTCAGCGCGGCGCCCGCGAGGGTCGCAATCCTCGTACCGGCGCGACGATGACCATCGCGGCCAGCAAGGTGCCGCGCTTCACCGCCGGCTCGGGCCTCAAGAAGGCCGTCAAGTAGTCAACGCAGTCCGCCCGGTGCCGGGCGCCGGAACCCCTCCGGCGCCCGGCTTCGGCGACCGGCTCACCGCCGCCGTCGCAAAGCGCGAGTCCCAGATCGTCCTCGGGCTCGACCCCGACCCTTCCCGCCTGTGGCCCGACGCCGTGGTGGGCGCCGACGAGGCCGCGCCCGCGGTGCTCGCTCACTGCCGCGCGCTGATCGACGCCGCGGCGCCAGCCTGCGTGGCCGCGAAGCCGCAGCTCGCCTGCTTCGAGCGCCTGGGATCCGCCGGATGGCTCGTGCTCGAGGCGGTCTGCGCGCACGCCCGGCGGGCCGGACTGCTGGTCATCGCCGACGGCAAGCGTGGCGACGTCCCCGTCACCGCGTCGGCCTACGCCCAGGCACTCGTCGGCGAGACGCCCTCGCCGTTCGGCGCGGTGGCCGGGCTCGGCGTCGACGCGCTGACCGCCAACCCCCTGCTCGGCCGCGACGCCCTCGCCCCACTCGTGGACGCGGCGCGCGCCGCAGGGAGCGCGGTCTTCGTGCTCGTGCGCACCTCCAACCCGGGCGCCGCCGACCTCATGGACCTCCAGCTGGCGTCAGGCGAGCCGCTGTGGGAGCGGCTCGCCGCCCTGGCCGGCGAGCTCGGGCGCGTGGGCGCCGCCGGGCTCGCCGACGTCGGCGCCGTCACGGGGGCGACCGCGCCCCATCACCTCGAGCGCATGCGCGAGCTCATGCCCCGCACCCCCTTCCTGCTCCCCGGCGTCGGCGCCCAGGGCGGGGACGTGCGGGCGCTCGCGCCCGCGTTCGCCCCCGGCCGCGCAGCGGGGCTCGTGACCGCGTCGCGCTCGATCGCGGGCGCTCACGAGGAGCGTGGCGACGTCCCGGGGGAGGCGGCGCGCGCCGAGGCCGAGCGCCTGCGCGAGCTCGCCTGGGCCCTCGGTAGTCCCTGAAGCCCCAGGACGCGCGGCTATCATCGCCGCGATGGCTCGTCGCAGCCCCGCGCGCCTGCTCGCACCGCTCGCGCTCGTGGGGTTCGTCTTCGCCCTGGGCGTCGTCCTGAAGGGCTCCGACCCCGACGGCGGTGGTGGGCGGCCCTCCACGACCGGCGAGAAGCCCGCCTCGAGCCCCGGGGCGCGCCGCGAGCGCACCCGCAGGTCCACTTCCAGGCCGCGCGGCACCTATGTGGTCAAGGCGGGTGACACCCCCTCGTCGATCTCGGTCAAGACGGGCGTTCCGCTGGCCGAGATCGAGCGCCTGAACCCCGAGCTCGACCCCCAGCTGCTCTCGCCCGGCGATCGCGTCAAGCTGCGCCCGTGACGCGTCGCGCCCGCAGGGTCGGACCCGCCGTCGCGCTCGCCGCGCTCGCCGCCTGGGTGCCCGCGGCGCTCGCCGCCGAGTCCCCCGCTCCGCCGGCCGCCTCGGCCGCGAGCGTGGTCGTCGTCGAGGCGTCCACCGGCGACGAGACCTTCGCGAAGGCGCCGAACCGCCGCCGTGCGATCGCCTCGACCACGAAGCTGATGACCGCCCTGCTCGTGCTCGAGCGGAGCAAGCCCTCGACGATCCTGCGCGCGGTGCGCTACCGCGCCCTGCCCGACGAGTCCAAGATCGACCTGCGCCCGGGCGAGCGGATGACGGTCGCCGACCTGCTGCGCGGCCTGCTGATCGAGTCGGCCAACGATGCGGCCGTGACGCTGGCCGAGGGCGTCGCGGGCTCCCGGGACGCGTTCGTCCGTGAGATGAACGCCCGCGCCGCCGAGCTCGGCCTGCGCAACACCCACTACTCGAACCCGATCGGCCTCGACGCGCCGGACAACTACTCCAGCGCGCGCGATCTCGCCCGCCTGACGCTGCGTCTGCGCCGCTGGGTGTTCTTCCGCCAGACCGTGGCGCGCGCCCAGGTGACGCTGCGCTCGGGCGACCGCCCGCGCACGCTGGACAACCGCAACACGCTCGTACGCCTGCGCGACGTCAACGGCGTCAAGACCGGTCACACGGGACGGGCCGGCTACGTGCTGGTCGGCTCGGGGCGCAAGGGCGGGATCGCGCTCGTCTCGGTGATCCTGGGCGCGCCCAGCGAGTCCGCCCGTGAGAGCGACACGCGCCGCCTGCTCGAATGGGGCTTCGGCCGCTACCGGCGCGTGCGCCCGGTGGAGTCCGGCGTCGTGCTGACGCGGGTGCCGATCCGCTACCGGCGCGGCGCGGAGCTCGGCCTGGTGGCCGAGCGCAGCCGGGGCCGCCTCGTACTGCGCCGCGGCCGGCGGCTGACCCGCTGCGGCCTCAGGGCCCCGAGCGAGGTGGCGGGCCCGATCCGGCGTGGACAGCGGCTCGGGTCGCTCGACGTCTGCCGCGGCCGGCGGCGTGTCGCGCGGGTCGCGCTGGTCGCCCCCGCCGCAGTCCCCGCGGCGGGGGTGGCCCAGCAGGCCAAGGACTGGTTCACGCGACCCTTCTCCCTCCTGGTCGTCGTGCTCGCCGGGCTGGGCGGTACGGTCCTGCTGGCGCGCAGGCGCGGCGGCGGCTCCAACGGCCGCCGTGGAGCCCGCAGGGAGCCAGAGGTCGCATGATCATCACCGTCACCCTCAACGCCGCCACCGACAAGACCCTCGCGGTGCCGAACTTCCGGCTCGGCCGGCGCCACCGCACCGTGGAGCAGACGACGATGCCCGGCGGCAAGGGCGTCAACGTCGCCCGGGTGCTCAAGACCCTGGGGCAGCCGGTGATCGCCACCGGGCTCGCGGGCGGGGCGACGGGCGCCCGCATCGTCGAGCAGCTCACCCAGCTCTCGGTGCTCTCGGACTTCGTGTGCATCCGCGAGGAGTCGCGCACGAACACGGCGGTGATCGATCCCACGACCGGCGAGCAGACCGAGATCAACGAGCGCGGCCCGCGTGTCTCCGAGCATGAGGTCGAGCTGTTCGCCGACAAGCTGCTCTACCTCGCCAAGGGCGCGAGCATGTGCGTGTTCGCCGGCTCGCTCCCGCTCGAGGTGGACGTCGACCTCTACGCCCGGCTGATCCGCGAGCTCAAGCGCCTTAGCGTCACCTGCGTGGTGGACACCGACGGCGACCCGCTGCGCCGCGCCGTCCGCGCCGAGCCCGACGTGATCTCGCCGAACGTGCTCGAGGCCGAAGAGCTCGTGGGGCACGAGTTCAACGACGACGAGGACCACGCGATCGCGGTGCGCGAGATGGCCGAACTGGGCGCCCGCGAGGCGATCATGACCGTGCCCGACGGCTGCTACGCGCTGATGGGGCCCGAGGAGCCCGGCGGGCCGCGGTCCCTTTACCGGGTACGGATGCCGGAGGGCTCGATCGAGCCGCGCGCGACCGTCGGGTCCGGGGACGCCTTCCTGGCGGGCTTCGTGGCGTCCCGGTACCTCGGGCGCCCGGCCGAGGTGAGCCTCGTCTACGGGGTCGCCTGCGGGGCGCAGTCGACACAGCATCTAGGCGCCGGGCTGATCGATCCCGGCCAGGTCGAGCGCCTGCTCTCCGAGGTCGAGGTGGAGCGGCCCACTCTGCCCGCCGAGGTTGGCTGAGGTCGGCACCGGACGGCTAGAGTGAACGTCCCCTTCCGTCCGCCGCGAACCCTAGGATCCCGTCATGGAAGTAGAGATCGGCAGAGGCAAGAAGGCGCGTCGCGCCTACGGGTTCGACGACATAGCCATCGTGCCCTCGCGGCGCACCCGCGACCCTGACGACGTCGACATCTCCTGGAAGCTCGGCGACTACCGGTTCGAGCTCCCCCTGCTGGCCTCCGCGATGGACGGCGTGGTGTCGCCGTCGACGGCGAAGATCGTCGGCCGGCTGGGCGGCCTCGCGGTCCTCAACCTCGAGGGGATCTTCACCCGCTACGAGGACGCCGAGGAGCAGCTCGCCCGCATCGCCCAGCTCCCCAAGGAGCAGGCCACGCGCGAGATGCAGGCGATCTACCAGGAGCCGGTCAAGCCCGAGCTCATCCGCCGCCGCATCGAGGAGATCAAGGCCGAGCCGGGCGTCGTGGCCGCCGCCTCGCTGACCCCGCAGCGGGTCGCCAGGCACTACGAGCTGGCGCTCGATGCCGGCCTCGACATCCTCGTGATCCAGGGCACGGTCGTCTCGGCCGAGCACGTCTCGCAGTCGACGACGCCGCTCAACCTCAAGGAGTTCATCCGCGAGGTCGGCGTCCCGGTCATCGTCGGCGGCTGCGCCAGCTACCACACGGGCCTGGACCTGATGCGCACCGGCGCGGCGGGCGTGCTCGTGGGCGTCGGCCCGGGCGCCGCCTGCACCACGCGCGGCGTGCTCGGCGTGGGCGTGCCCCAGGCGACGGCGATCGCCGACGTGGCGGGCGCCCGCTCCACGCACATGCTCGAGACCGGCGAGTACGTCCAGGTCGTCGCCGACGGCGGGATGCGCACCGGCGGCGACGTCTCAAAGGCGATCGCCTGCGGCGCCGACGCGGTCATGATCGGCTCGCCGCTGGCCCGCGCCCACGAGGCCCCCGGCGGCGGCTACCACTGGGGCATGGCGACCTTCCACCCGTCGCTGCCGCGCGGCGCCCGCGTCCAGACCGTCCAGAACGGCACGCTCGAGGAGATCCTCATCGGTCCGGCGCACGAGAACGACGGCACGTTCAACCTCATGGGCGCGCTGCGCACGTCGATGGCGACCTGCGGCTACAAGGACCTGGCCGAGTTCAACCATGCCGAGCTGATGATCGCCCCGTCGCT
>DASQFQ010000138.1:0-4874 GCA_035633075.1 Solirubrobacteraceae bacterium
ACCTACTGGATCGAGCTGATGATGGACCGCCTGGCGAACGAGCTCGGCATGGACAGGCTCGAGCTGCGGCGCAAGAATTTCATCCCGAAGGAGGAGTTCCCGTTCGAGACCGCGCTCGGGATCGTGTACGACTCGGGCGACTACCACGGCACGCTCGACCGGCTGCTGGAGCACTTCGACGTCGAGGAGTTCCGCCGCGAGCAGGCGAGCCTGTGCGAGCAGGGGGTTCACCGCGGCGTGGGCTTCTCCACCTATGTCGAGGTCTGCGGGCTGGCGCCGTCGCGAGCGGTCGGTCCCCAGGGCGTCGGCCTCCAGGCCGCGTTCTGGGAGTCGGCGAACGTCCGCGTGACGCCGACCGGCTCGGCGATCGTCTACACCGGCACGTCGCCGCACGGCCAGGGGCTCGACACGAGCTTCGCCCAGATCGCGGGCGACCTGCTCGGGATCGACCCGCAGAACGTGGACGTGCTGCACGGCGACACCGACCAGGGCACATGGGGCTGGGACACCTACGGCTCGCGCTCGCTTGCCGTCGGCGGCGAGGCGATAGTGCGCGCCGCCCGCAAGGTCCAGGACAAGGCGAAGCGCATCTGCGCCGCGCTGCTCGAGGCTGCGCCGGAGGACATCGAGCTCTCGGACGCCCGCTACCGGGTGCGCGGGTCGCCGGACAAGTCGATGACCATGGCCGAGATCGCCGGCGCGGCCCACATCCCCCCGAACGAGCTGCCGGCGGACATCGAGCCCGGGCTCGAGGAGAGCTCCTTCTACGACCCCGAGAACTTCGTGTTCCCGTTCGGCGCGCACGCCTGCGTCGTGGACGTGGACGCGGAGACCGGCAAGGTGAAGGTGGTGCGCTACGTGGCGGTTGACGACTGCGGGCCGGCGATCAACCCGATGCTGATCGACGGCCAGGTGCACGGCGGCATCGTCCACGCGATCGGGCAGGCGCTCTACGAGCAGGTCGTGTACGACGAGGAGGGCCAGCTCGTGACCGGCACGTTCGTGGACTACGCGCTGCCGACCGCGGCCGAGGTCCCCTCGTTCGAGACCGATCGCACGGAGACGCCCTCGCCGGTGAACTCGCTCGGCGTGAAGGGCATCGGGGAGGCGGGCACGATCGCGGCCACCCCGGCCGTGGCGGCCGCGGTGCTCGACGCGCTCGAGCCGCTTGGGGTGACCGAGCTCGACATGCCGCTCACGCCCATGCGGGTGTGGCAGGCCATCGAGGCGGCAGGTGGGAACGGCGCAGGCGGCGGGCCCACGAGCCCGCCCGAGGGAGGTGCGGCATGATCACGGCACCGTTCGACTACGAGGCGCCTGAGACGCTCGACGAGGCGATCCGCATGCTGCACGAGAACGGCGAGGACGCGAAGCTGCTCGCCGGCGGCCATTCGCTGCTGCCGCTGATGAAGGTGCGCCTCGCCACCCCGACCGTGCTCGTGGACCTCCGCAAGATCCCGGGCCTGCACGGGATCCAGCAGGGCAACGGCGGCTGGCGCATCGGCGCCATGACCCGTCACGCCGACCTCCAGGAGACGACGGAGCTGGGCGTGGTCGCGGTGGCGGCCGCGCAGATCGCCGACCAGCAGGTGCGCAACCGCGGCACGATCGGCGGCTCGCTGGCGCACGGCGATCCCGCGTCGGACCTGCCGGCCGTGTTGCTCGCGCTCGACGGGGAGGTCACGGCGCGCGGCCCGAATGGCGAGCGTACGATCGCCGCGGCGGACCTGTTCCAGGACTACCTGACCACCGCGCTGGCTCATGACGAGGTGATTACCGACGTGCGCCTGCCCGAGCTCGAGGGCTGGGGCTTCGGCTACCTGAAGTTCGCCCGCCGGGCCGAGGACTGGGCGATGGTCGGCGTGTGCGCGCTCGTGAAGAGGGCGCCCGACGGCACCTGCGACGACGTGCGCATCGGCCTGACCCACATGGGCGCCACGCCATTGCGCGCGACCGCGGCCGAGGAGGCGCTTCGCGGCGGCTCGCTCGACGAAGCGTCGATCGCGGCGGCGGCCGAGCAGGCGGCGGAGGGCACCGACCCGCCCGGCGACCTGAACGCCACGCCGGACTACAAGCGCCACCTGGCGCGCGTCCTCACGCGCCGGGCCCTCGCGGAGGCTGTGAGCGTCTGAGCCTCGACAGTCCCGCAGCCGTCCAAGGGGCCCTGGCCCGCGAGCGCTACCTCGCCGACCAGGGCCTCTCTACTGCCGTCTACCTGGCGGCCACCCTGGAGCAGCCGTTGCTGCTCGAGGGCGAGGCCGGCGTGGGCAAAACCGAGCTGGCGAAGGCGCTTGCCGGGGCGACCGGCGCCCGGCTGATCCGGCTCCAGTGCCACGAGGGCATCGACCTGCATCACGCGCTGTACGACTGGGACTACCCGCGCCAGCTCCTCCACCTGCGGGCGGGTGCGGAGGAGCCGCTCTACTCGGAGCGCTTCCTGCTGCGCCGGCCGCTGCTCGAGGCGCTCCAGGCGGACGACCGCGTGGTGCTGCTGATCGACGAGGTGGATCGTGCGGACGACGAGTTCGAGGCGTTCCTGCTCGAGTTCCTGTCCGACTTCCAGGTCTCGATCCCCGAGCTGGGGACGGTGACGGCCGAGCGCCGCCCGCTGGTGGTCGTGACCTCGAACCGCACGCGCGAGCTCCACGACGCGCTGAAGCGCCGCTGCCTGTACCACTGGATCGACTACCCCACGCCGGAGCGCGAGGCCGACATAGTCCGGGCGCGGCTGCCCGGCGTGCCCGACGAGATCGCCCGGCGCGTGTGCGGCGCGGTGGCCAGGCTGCGCGGCGAGGAGCTCTACAAGCTGCCCGGCGTGGGCGAGACGATCTCATGGGCGCAGGCGCTGCTCGCCCTGGACGGAGCCGGCCTCGAGGAGACGCTCGGGGTCGTGTTGAAGGTGCGCGAGGACATCGAGCGGACGCGCGAGCGGGGGGTGCTTCACGGTGGGTGAGGACAAACGCTCCGCGGGCGGCCCAGCCGGCCGCCTCGCGCCAGGCCGGCTCGGGGCACGGCTCACCGGGCGGCTCGCGCTGCTCGCGGCGTCCATGCGCGCCGCGGGCGCCCGGGTGGGCGTGGACGAGCTCCTCGGCGCCCACCGGGCGCTGGCCGCGGTGGACCCGGCCGACCGCGCCGCCGCCTACTTCGCTCTGCGCGCCGCGCTGTGCTCGCGGCGAGATGACCTCGCCGCCTTCGATGCCGCCTTCGCCGAGTGGTTCTCGCCGCGGGTGGAGCAGCCGGAGCCTCCCGCGGCGCTCGACGACGTGGCGTCGCTGGTCCTGCCGAGGATGGCCGTGCCCGGCGAGGAGGCACGGATACCGGCGGACGTCGAGGCGGATGTCGTTCCCGCCGCGTGGTCGGACGCCGAGCTCCTGCGCGACAAGGACTTCGCGGACTACACGGACGCCGAGCGGCGCCTGGCTCGCCGCATGATGCGCCGCATAGCCGGCGTCGGGCCCACGCGGCCCAGCCGGCGCACACGCCCCGCCCGCCGCCGCGGAGCGCCGCCGCACGCTGCCCGCCCGGACCTGCGCCGGACGATCCGCTCGTCGCTGCGCACCGGCGGCGACCCGTTCGAGCGCCACTGGCGCGAGCCGGCGGAGCGCCCTCGCCCGCTGGTGCTCGTGTGCGACGTCTCCGGCTCGATGGAGCCCTACGCGCGCATGCTGCTCCAGTACATGCAGGCCTGCGTGGCCGCGCGCCGGCGCGTGGAGGCGTTCGTGTTCGGCACGCGCCTGACGCGCGTGACCCGCGAGCTGGGCGGCCGCGACCCCGACCGCGCGCTCGACCGCGCCGCCGGGGCGGCGGACGACTGGTCCGGAGGCACGCGCATCGGCGAGGCGCTCGCCGAGCTCAACCGCGAGCACGGGCGGCGGCTCGGTCGCGGCGCGGTCGTCGTGCTGCTCTCCGACGGCTGGGACCGCGGCGACCCGGAGCAGCTCGCGGCCGAGGTCGCGCGCCTGCAGCGCTGCGCCCACCGGCTGGTCTGGCTCAACCCGCTCAAGGCGCACCCCGGCTACGAGCCGCTCACGCGCGGGATGAGTGCCGCGCTGCCGCACGTGGACCATTTCCTGGCCGGGAACTCGCTTTCTTCACTGGAAGAGTTGGCAGACCTGATGGAAGGTGGCTTTGAATGAGTTTGTTCAGGGAAGGCTTAGCAGGTAGGGAGGAAGGGAATCCGTGAAGGACGTACTGGACGACGTTCGAGCCTGGACCGGCCGCGGCGATCGCGTGGCGATCGCCACGGTGGTCGGGGTCAAGCGCTCCGCCCCGCGAGCGCCGGGGGCCAAGATGGCCGTGAACGAGAACGGAGAGGTGTCGGGCGCGGTCTCCGGCGGCTGCGTCGAGGGCGCCGTCGTGGACGCCGCCGCCGGCGTGCTCCGCGGCGACGGTCCGAAGCTCCTCCACTTCGGGATCGCCGACAGCGAGGCGTGGGACGTGGGCCTGCCCTGCGGGGGCGAGATCGACGTCTTCGTGGAGGAGTACGTGGAGTGAGCGCGCAGGGCGAGTTCGCCCGCATCGCGGCCGAGGACGGCCGCGCCGCGCTCGTCACCGTGATTGCCGGCGCCGACGTGGGCGCCAAGCTGCTGGTGCGCGTGGACGGCAGCAGGGAGGGCGGCCTCGGCGACCTCGAGCTCGACCGCGCCGCGGTTGCGGCCGCGGAGGAGCTGCTCTGGGCCGAGCACTCCGAGACGCGGGAGGTGGGTGAGACGACGCTGTTCGTGGACGTCATAGCCCCCGCGCCACGGCTCGTCGTATTCGGCGCGGTGGACTACGCCGCCGCGCTCTGCCGCCTCGCCCGCGCGGCCGGCTGGCGGCCGTTCGTGTGCGACCCGCGCTCCCAGTTCGCGACGCCCGAGCGCTTTCCCGACGCG
>DASQFQ010000139.1:0-11390 GCA_035633075.1 Solirubrobacteraceae bacterium
CCCCGCGCCTCCAAAGCCGAGGCCGCCGCCCTCCTCCAGTTGCCCCGGGGCGGGCGGCGCCTGCTGCCCGACCGCCGCATCGTAGCCTTCTACGGCGCGCCCCAGGCCGCCGAGCTGGGCGAGCTCGGCATCGGGTCGCCCGCGAGCGCCGCTGCGCGCCTCGAGCGCCAGGCCAGGGCCTACGCGCGCAAGAGCCGCCCGGTGCTGCCGGCGATGGAGCTGATCGCCGTCGTCGCAGCGGCCGACGCCGGCGAGGGCGAGCGCTACTCCACCCGCCAGCAGGACACGGTCATCCGGCGCTACCTGCGCGCCGCCCGCCGGGTAAGGGCGCTGCTGGTGCTCGACATCCAGCCCGGACGGTCGGACTTCTTCACGGAGACGGTCCGGCTGCAGAAGTGGCTCGAGCAACCCGACGTCGGGCTGGCGCTGGACCCGGAGTGGCGGATGGGACCGGGCGAGGTCCCCGGCGACGTCATCGGGTCGGTCCGGGCACGCGAGGTCAACGCGGTGTCGGCCTGGCTGTCCGAGCTCGTCCGGCGCCGGCGCCTCCCCGAGAAGCTCTTCCTCATCCACCAGTTCACCAACGACATGGTCGACGACGCCTCGCTGCGGGAGCGAGCCGGCCTTTCCATGGTGCTGAACGCCGACGGGTTCGGCGGGCAGCCGATCAAGAAGGCCAAGTACCACGCGTTCACGTCCTCCCCGCGACGCTTCTTCCATCACGGCTTCAAGCTCTTCTACCGCGAGGACCGCGACCTGATGACCCCACGACAGGTCCTGCGCCTCCGCCCGCCTCCCGACGTCGTGATCTACGAGTAGCGGCGCCGGGCACGCGCGGGGCTGACCGCACCGCGAGCCCGGGCGGCGGCCTAGGACTGGGCGCCAGGGCGCGACCGGGAGACTCGCCGCACGAGCGGGAGCAGGATGGTCCGCGGGACCAAGCGCCCGCTGGTCGAGGCAACCTTGTTGAGCAGGCCTGGCACCGCGGAGCGGCGGCCGGCCACCATCGCCTCGATGCCCTGGCGCGCGACCTCGTCGGCGTCCATCAGCGTGAAGTCGGCGAGCTTGTCCTCGTCCTCGGCGGACCCCGAGACCTCGCCGAACTCCGTGCGGGTGAAGCCGGGGCACAACACCGTGACCGAGACGCCGGTGCCCGCCAGCTCGGTGTGCAGCGCCTCCGAGAGCGCCACGACGAACGCCTTGGTCGCCGCGTAGGTGGCGAAACCCGGCAGCGGCTGGAAGGCCGCCGTGGAGCCTACGTTGAGAACGGCCCCGGTGCCCTGCTGCACCATCCGGGGCAGGAAGGCGCCGGTCAGCTCGTGCACCGCCCCGACGTTCACTTCCACGACGCCCACCCCGGCATCGAGCGGGAGCTTGTGGAACGGTCCGCGGAAGCCGAGGCCCGCGTTGTTGCACACGCCTACGACCTCGAGCTCTCCCGAGCCCAGGCGCTCGATGAGGGCCTGCCGCTGGCGCCGGTCGGCGAGGTCGCAGGCCTCGACGTCGGCACGGACGCCGTGCGCGGCGCGCAGGTCGTCGGCCAGCTCCTGGAGGCGGTCCATGCGGCGAGCGGTGAGGGTGACGTTGTAGCCACGCGCGCCGAGCTGGCGGGCCAGCTGGGCGCCGATCCCCGAGGACGCGCCGGTGACGAGGACGGTCGAGCCGATCGATGGAGGAGGCAGAGCCATATGGGCGCTCTTACCCGCTCCCGAACGTGCCACTACGCTTGAGGGTGGTCCCGGGGGCGTAGTGGTAACGGGAGCACGCTGGCTTTGCAAGCCGGAAGTAGGGGTTCGATTCCCCTCGCCTCCATGGGCTTTTGGAAAGCCGCTCGTTGAGAGGCCTCCTTTCGATGGCGGCGCGCGCCAAAATAGATCGCGCCGTGGCGCGCAACGCTCCACCCGAGCGGCTTGACGACGAATCGGAGGCTCCGTGATCCGTGTCCTTGCGTTGCCGCTCGTGGTGCTTGCGCTCCACCCGTTCCACTCGTCGATCAAGCCGCTGCCGGCGCCGGTCCGGGCAGAGCTGAAGGGCGGCGCCTTCTGGCAGGAGGGCTGCCCCGTCCCGCTCTCGGGGCTGCGCCTGCTCACCGTTACATACCGGGGGTTCGACCGGCGCGCGCACACCGGCCAGCTCGTCGTCAACAAGCACGCCGCCGCCCCGCTCGCGAGGGTGTTCCGTCGGCTCTACGAACTGCACTTCCCGATCCACCACATGCGCCTTGCCGACGCATACGGACCGAAGCGCTCGCGCCCGGCGGACGGCGACGTCAGCGGGTCCTTCGAGTGCCGGCAGGCCGTGCCCTCGCCCTGCTCGGGCGGCAAGGGCACGGGCACCTGGTCGAACCACGCCTACGGCCAGGCGGTCGATCTGAATCCGGTCGAGAACCCCTACATCGGCTGTGGACAGACCCGCGACCCGGCGAGCCGGCCGTACTTCGACCGCTCCAGACACCGGCGCGGGATGGTGACTCCCGCGGTCGTCCGGGCCTTCCGCTCGATCGGGTGGGGCTGGGGCGGCGCCTGGGCCGGCTCCACCAAGGACTACATGCATTTCTCGGTCAACGGGCATTAGCGTGTTATACTGAACCATATGGTTCAGTATACGCAACTCGACCGGACCTTCGCGGCGCTCGCGGACCCCACGCGTCGGGGTATCCTCGAGCGGCTCGGTCGGGGAAGCGCGACGATCAGCGAGCTGGCAGAGCCGCTCGCGATGTCACTTACCGGGTGCAAGAAGCACGTCCGAGTGCTCGAGGACGCCGAGCTCGTGACCACCGACAAGGTGGGGCGGGCGCGCCGTTGCAGCCTGAGCCCGCGGCGCCTGGAGGACGTCGAGCAGTGGATCGACATGTACCGGCGGATGCTGGACGAGCGCCTCGACCGGTTCGGGGAGCTTCTCGAGCGCACGAAAGGAGTGCCGCAGTGACCGATCAGAATCAGACCGCCCCCGCGGCGGCGACCGTGACAACCCCGACGGATCGCGAGATCCACGTCGAGCGCGTGTTTGACGCTCCGCGAGAGCGTGTGTTCGCGACGTTCACCGACCCGAAGCTGATCCCGGAGTGGTGGGGTCCGCTGGGCGTCACCACCGTCGTCGACCAGATGGACGTCCGGCCCGGAGGAACGTGGCGGTTCGTCGTCCACAACTCGGACGGCAGCGAAACCGCGTTCAGGGGGACGTACCGGGAGATCACCCCGCCCGACCGGATCGTCCAGACGTTCGAGTGGGAAGGGATGCCGGGTCACGTTTCGGTCGAGACCGCCGAGTTCGCGGATCTCGGCGGACGCACGAAGGTGACGACGACCTCGATCTTCCACACTCAGGAGGAGCGCGACGGCATGCTCAGCTCGGGCATGGAGCGCGGAATGAACGAGACCTACGCGCGCCTCGACGAGCTGCTCGCGAGGGCCGCCACGGGGTGACCTCGTTCGCCGGCGGCGGGCCGGGCTGCGGTCCGCCCCTGCCCCGGGCAGTGACGGAGCGGCTCACGGGCTGCGCGGCCCGAAGGCCGCGCAGCCCGCCGATGCCGGTGCCGAACGAGTTGGGAATCGCCCCGGGGCAGGAGAGATGTCCCGCGTGCGTCCGGCGTTGCCTCGTCCGGGAGGTTCGAGGCGGCCGCCCGTCCGACCCCGGCCGGGGTGGCGGGTGGCCTGAGGTCGATGTCGGCAACTCGGGCGCCGAACTACATCGGACCGGGCACCGGATCGGTCAGGTGTCCAGATGGAGTGTGCCCTCGACCACGATCACGGCATCGCCGCCCACGCGCACCCGGTCGCCCTCGATCGCGGCGTGCAGGATGCTCGCGCGGCCCATATCGACACCCTGGGTCACCTCCAGGCGCTGCGCCCCCGTCCGAGCCGCCAGGTGGGCGCACAGCGGTCCCACCGCCGAGCCGGTTGCGGGGTCCTCGCCCATCTCCGCCGTGGCCGTGAACGAGCGCGCGCGGGCGGTGCCGGCCGCTGCGTCCACCGCGACGAGGTAGAAGGTGATCGCGTCGTGGTCGCCGAGCAGCGCCCCGATGGCGTCGTAGTCGGGCCGCGCGCGCTCGAGCGCGGCCGGGTCGCGCACGGGCGCGAGGAGCTGGGCAACCCCGGTGGAGACAACCTGGACGGGGAGGTCCGGGTCGCCGTCCTCGGCAGCCAGCCCGGCGAGCGCGAGGACCTCGGCGGGGTCGAGCTCGGGGCCGAAGACCGCCGGCTCCTGGAGCATGGACACGCGAGCATGCAGGCCGTCGAGCTCGACCTCCACCGGCTGCAGCCCCGCGCGGGTCTCCTGCACGTAGGTGGCGCTGCCCTCGCCGCGCAGGCGCGCGACGGCGGCCGCGACCCCGAGCGAGGGATGCCCGGCGAACGGGATCTCCCCGCCGATCATCCAGATGCGATGCCGGTAGTCGGCGCCGTCGAGACCGGGCGACTGCACGAAGGAGGTCTCCGACAGCCTCGTCTCCCGTGCGAAGCGCAGCATGACCTCGTCGCCCACGCGGTCGGCGTCGTGGACCACCGCGAGGCCGTTGCCGCGCAGGGGCTCGGCGGTGAACACGTCCAGCAGCGTGTAGGGGTGAGCGCCTATCGGTCGAGGTCGAAGTCGCGCGGCGGCTTCTGCTCGAACCACAGCCGCTCGTGCTCGGGCGTCTCCTGCAGGAACTCGGGGGTCTCCTCGAGCACGTCCTCGCCATTGGGCTCTTCGGGCGGCGCCTCCACGTCGTCGGGCACATACTCGGTGGTGGCCTGGCGCGGCGCCTCCACGTCGTCGGGCACATACTCGGTGGTGGAGTGGCGCGGCGCCTCCGCCGGCTCGTCGAGCCAGCCCTCGAGGTCGCCGCGCGGCTCAGGTCCCGGGCGGGGCTCCGGCACCGGCTCGAGGTCCGGATCGGGAGCGACGATCGGGGCCGGCGGCTCGACGGGCTCGACGCCCTCGGCGGCCTCCGGCGCCGCCGGGCTCGAAGCGAACTCGCCGCGGATCGGCGGGCCGAGCGCCTCCTGCTCCTGCCGCTCCACGTCATGCGGATCCGCCCCGCGGCGGCGCTTGAGCTCGAGGTGCTCGCGGATGGCGTCGTCGAGCAGTCCCATCAGGCGATTAAACGTTACTCGGCTCGGACCGTGCGATTCTTGCCCGAGCGCTTGGCCCGGTACAGCGCCGCGTCGGCGGCGGCGACGAGCATGTCCTTGTCGGCGTCGCTCTCGCCCTCGAACGACGCGGCACCGAACGAGGCCGTGACCTGCAGGATGCCTCCGCCCTCGATCAGCGGCAGCTCGAGCGCCTCGATCCGCTGGCGCACGCGCTCGGCGAACTGGTAGGCGCCCTCGAGGTCGGTCTGCGGCAGCGCGACCGCCATCTCCTCGCCACCGTAGCGGGCGGGCTCGTCGATCTCGCGCGAGGAGTCCCTCAGGACGCGGGCGACCTCGCGGAGGACGAGATCGCCCTGCATGTGGCCGTAGGTGTCGTTGACACGCTTGAAGTTGTCGATGTCGAGCATGATCAGCCCCATCCCCTGCCCGAAGCGCTTCGCGCGCTCGACCTCGGTGGCCATGACCTCCTGGAAGCGCCGGTGGTTGAACAGCCCGGTGAGCTCGTCGGTGACCGCCTGGCGCTGGACGGTCTCGTGGAGGTCGACGTTCTCGAGCGATACGCCGGCCTGGTTGGCCAGGTAGGAGAACAGCTCGCGCTCGGCTGCGGTGAACAAGCGTCCTGTCCGCGCCACCGAGATGAGCCCGAGGACCCGCCCGCCCTCGGTGGCGCGCAGCGGATGCGAGAGCGCCGTGGCCTCGCCGACCTGCGTCTCCGCCGCCTGCTCGGCCTCGAGCGCGGCCGCCTCCGCGGCGCGGATGGCCTCCCGGAAGCTCTCCACGTCGCCCTCGCTGGCGACCTGCTCGAATCGAAGCTGCGGGCCCTCGCGCAGCGCCGCCCGGCCGCAGTCGGCGCCCACGCCGTCGACCGCCGTGTGCACCACGATCTTCAGCAGCGCGTCGCGGTCCAGGCCCTTGGTTAAGGACTCGCCGACACGCCGGATCGCCCCGCGAACGCGCGCACGCTCGAGCTGGAGCTCCTCGAGACGCCCCTCGAGCTCGCGCGCCATCAAGTTGAACTCCGTGCCCAGCGCGGCGAACTCGTCGTTGCCCTCGGTCGGCACCGCGATGCGAAAGTCTCCACTGGCCAGCCGGCGCGCGGCGTCGAGCAGCCGCTGGATCTGCGCCTGCAGCGAGCGCGAGACAGTGAGAGCGAAGGCGAAGGCCGCGATCAGCGCCGCCGCGAGAATGGCGATGACCTCGAGCGCGGAGGCGCTCACCCTGCCCGAGGTGTCGTCGGCGAGCAGCCGCACCACGACGCGCCCGGTCTCGAAGCCTGGGGCGTCGAATCCGGTGAGGCGAAACTCGCGTCCGTCAACTCTCGCGGCGCCGCGCAGCGGCAACCCCCGTGAGTCGGGCTCAGTCAGCGTCGAGGCGAGGGTCCCGTCGGGTCCCGAGACGACCACCTCGGCCCCCGTGACGCGCGCGGCGAGGCGTGCATACTCCACCGCGCTCACGACCGACGCGACGAGCTCTCCGGCGGGACGGTCCGTCCCGTCGACCAGGCGAGTGTGAGCGGGGGCGATTCCGTCCGGGGCGCCCGACTCGAAGCGGCCGGTCCTGGTGAGGCGCATGACCGCCCGTCGTGTCCGCGCGCGGCGAGCGACCTCGTCGAAGCGCGCCTGGATCCTCTGGCGATCCCCGCCCTGGATCGCCGTGGCGAGCTCCCGGTCGCGGCCGATCGTGCGCCCCGCGGCCTCCGCACGGTCCTGGAACTCGCGGAACAGCCCCGACGCGGAGCGCTGCGCCGTGCTGAGCTGGGCGTTGATCTTGCCCTCCTCGGAGTCGCGCGCCAGCACGAAGCCCACGGCCGCCACCACGATCATCGGAAGGATGACGAGGACGATGAAGAAGACGGTGAGTCGATTGCGAAAGCTCATTTGGGCACCGGGCAGCCGGCCAGCCTAGCCGCGCCACAGGTACAATCGGCGTTCCGACGGCCGTGCGTGAACAACGTATGTCCACGCCGGGGGCTATAGCTCAGTTGGGAGAGCGCCTGGATCGCACCCAGGAGGTCGGGGGTTCGAGTCCCCCTAGCTCCATTTCCCGAACCCAGCGGCGGAGCCAAGGATGGCTCCCGGCCCGGCGGCCACTGAGGCGGCCGTCATCGGGGCGAACCGAGACCCCGTCCCGTGGGCTTCTGATCCAGTGCCCGCTGCGGCGACGCCGGTAGGCGGCGTCGCGCTGGACCTGCGCGATGAGCTGCGGTACACGAGGCGCTTGCACGCGTCGGGCTCCCCGCCATCGTCCGAGGCCTCCATCGCGAAGCGGGCGACTGAGCAGACTGCGCAGCGCCTAGGTAAGGGCCATAGCCGGTGACGCACGATCGTCCGCCCGTGCGTCGCGGCTGTCGAGCACCGCGAGGAAAGCGGTGACGACGACAGGGTCGAACTGGGCTCCCGAGCACGCGCGCAGTTCCAGGCGCGCGCTATCTACCGATCGTGCCTGGGCGTAGGGTCTCTCCTCGGTCATCGCGCAGAAGGCGTCGGCGGCGAAGATGATCCGAGCGCCGATCGGGATCTCCTCACCGGCAAGCCCGTCGGGATAGCCATGGCCGTCCCAGCGCTCGTGCGACCAGCGCACCAATGACGCCACGTGCTCCAGCGAGGGGATACCGCCAAGGATTCGCTCGCCGATGATGCTGTGGCGGCGCATGAACTCCCACTCCTCGTCGTTGAGGGGCCCTACCTTGGTCAGGATCGCCGAGGGGATGGCGACCTTGCCGAGGTCGTGCAGCTCCGCGGCGCGTTTCACCCCCCGGACATCGTCCACAGAGAGGCCGAGCTCCTCGGCGCAGGCCACGGCCAGGTCCGCCACCTGTTTGACATGGCTGCCGAGGCCCGGGTGGTGCTCGTCGAGCATCCGCATCAGTGTCGTGGACATCCCCTGCTCGGCGCTGGGGTGCGCTCTGACCTTGGCCGCGTACATCCGGGAGTCCGCGAGGCGCAGCGCCGCGGTGGGGTCACGGGCTTCCTCGGGCACCCGGGCCAGCCCCGCCGCGGCCGTGATGTCAAATCCCTCGCCCTCGTCGCTGAGCGCCTCGCTCAGAAGCGCGTGTGCCTCGTCCGCGGGCATGTCTCCGAAGAACAGGACGCAGAACTCGTCCCCGCCGAGCCGAGCCGCGATCCCGCGGCCCTCGCAGGCCGCCGCAAGCTTGCGGCCGAGCCGCCTCAGCAGCGCGTCGCCGGCGGGATGGCCGAAGGTGTCGTTGTAGCGCTTGAAGCCGTTCAGATCGGCGATCGTCAGGGTGAAGCTCTGGTTCCCGTTGCTGCGATACTCGAGCTCCTCGAGCAGGGCACGCCGGTTCGGAAGGCCGGTCAGCTCGTCGGTGCGGGCCTCCTCCGCGGTCATGTCGAAGGCGGCGCGCATCGTGGCCTCCGAGCGCCGCCGGTAAAGGCTCAGCAGCCACCCGCACCCCGCCACACCGCCCAGCCCGAGCGGAATGAGCGTGAACGCGGTGACGCGAACGGTGCGTTCGGTCGCCGTCACGGACTGGAGCTTCGTCACCAGCAAGCGTGAGGGATCCGCGTCAAGGTCGTTCAGGAGCACCTGGAGCTCCGCCATGATGTCCTCCATCTCCTCCTCTGCCCCCGCAGTGCCGTTGCTGTCGTAGCCCGGCGGCCTGGCGAGGAACTGCTCGATCGCAGGCTTCAGCCGCTCGACGATCGGCTTGCCCTGCTCGGCGATCTGGCTGGCCTGGCGAACCCCGCCATTCTCCATGCGGTCTAGCGCGTCGTCGAGCACCCGCTGCGCCTTGCGCAGCTTTGCGAGCTCGCTCGGGACGATTCGCACCTCGAGCGCGTCGGTAGACGTGTCGATCATGCTCAGCGCCTGGATGGCACGCAGGTGCCCCGATGTCTGGACGCCCGCCTGGGAAAGCCCATGGGCGCCATTCTGCGTAACGATCGCCGCCCACACGGCAAGCGCTCCGAGCGCCACGACTGCCAGCGACATTCCGGCCACGGCGATCCGGGCGAGGAGCCTCGGGGGCGAGGCAGGGCGCGGCAACGGCGTCATGCTCGTCCTATCGGCAGGGAGACCCACCCACAGGAGGTCGGATCGCAAGGACCATCGATTCCGGCCTCTACAGGACGAAGGCAGGCGCAGGGTCCCCCGCCGGAGGAGACGGCGACCCTCGGCGGGACCGCGCCTCCCGCGCAACCGGGCACGCCGACGCCCGAGCCGACGACCGCACCGCCGGCAGCGGCGCCTGAATCCGCGCGCTACTCGTCCCGTCTGCAGGCAAGGCCCGGGTGCAAGCGGCGTCGTCAGCGTCCGATCACGACGGCGGGCTCCTTTGGATGGCCGCGCGGATGCAGCCGGTCGGCCGCGAACAGGCGGTGGAGGAGCTGAATCGCAACCGAGCCCTCTCCAACTGCAGACGCCACGCGCTTCACGGACCCGTGCCGAACGTCGCCCGCCGCGAAAACCCCCGGCATGCTCGTCTCGAGCAGAAACGGACTGCGATCGAGCGGCCAAGCGTGGTCGTCGCGAAGATCCGTTCCCGTGAGGACGAAACCCCGCGCATCCCTATCGACCTCCGGTGGCAGCCAGTCAGTGTGCGGGCGCGCTCCGATCATGAGGAAGAGCCCGTCGGCGTCGACGGTCTCCTCCCTTCCCTCGGCGCGATCACGAAGCACGAGGTGCTCCAGCCACCCGTCGCCCCCACCGCCGACGATCTCGGTCCCGAGACGGACCTGAAGCCGTGGCGTCGCCTCCACCTGGCGGAGCAAGTAGTGCGACATACCTGCGCCGAGCGACTGAGCACGTACCACGAGCGTGACGCGCCGGGCGTAACGAGCGAGGTACAGCGCGGCCTGTCCAGCTGAGTTCGCGCCGCCGAGGACGTAAGCGTCCTGGCCGGCAATGGCAGGCGCCTCGGAAGCCGGACCGCCGTAGAAGACGCCGGCGCCGTTCAACGCCTCGAGCGCCGGGACGCCGAGTCGGCGATAGCGGGCGCCCGTCACCAGGAGCACCGCACGGGCACGCACGCGGCCGCTGTCGGAGAGGGTGACGAAGAGCCCGTCGTGCTCGCGCCGAAGATCGGTCACCCTCTGCATGAACGCGAAGTTCGCCCCGAAGACCCAGGCCTGCTCGTACGCCTGCTGAGCCAGACGGCGACCGCTGACGCCTCGAGGGAAGCCGAGGTAGTTGCGAATCAGCGAACTGGAGGTTGCCTGGCCCCCGAGCCCGCCTCCGTCGACGACCAAGGTGCTGAATCCCTCCGAGGCGCCATACACGGCTGCCGACAGACCAGCCGGTCCGGCGCCGACGATCACAAGGTCGAAATCCATCCGCTCCGGGTTCACCGGCGAGCCCGCCGCCCTCGCGAGGTCGGCATTGCTGGGGTCTGCCAGGACCGTGCCGTCGGGAAAGACGACGATTGGGAGCTTTGCCCCCTCGCCCGCCTCAGCAACGAGGGCGCGCCCGTCGTTCGAGTCGGCCAGGCAGAACGAGTGCGGGATAGCGCAGCGCCCAAGTAGGTCTCTCAGCTCATAGGCCCTGCCAGACCAAGACTCGCCAACCACGTAGATCGTGTGTGGCGCGCCGCTCAGCGCCTCCGCCCACTCGAGCAGCAAGGTCGAGATCGCCTGATGAAAGAGCTCGTCCGGTGACGCTGACGGCCTGAGCACGTAGTGGTCGATGCGGCCGTGGGCAATCGAGTCGAAGATCGCCTCGCCCGTCGCTCGGTCCCCCCAGCTACCCCACGCGATCAGCAGCCCGCGCTTTGCGTGCGGATGAAGGTGACGCGCCTCATCCAACAGCTCGCTCCCGGTCATCCCAGCGAGCCACTGTCCCGCAAGAATCAAGGCGACCTCCTCACCGGCAGCCGCAAGGTCCTCGAGACAGGCACGCGCCTCGTGCGACGATCGCATGCACATGACGCGGTAATGCCGCGCGTAGCGCTCGCGTAACTCTCGCTCGACGTCCCGCAGTGCGCCCGCATCCTCGTCAACGGCGACAAGCACGGGGCCAGACATGTATTGCACTCTAGTGCCCACCCTCGCCCTGGACATTCGTACGACGAGAGCCAACGCAGAGCGCGAATCACCCGTGCCGACGATGTCGCCCAACCGTGATATGAGACGTGGCAGAGCGCGGAGCGGCAGCTGGGAGTGCAGGCCTTTGCGTACCATCCGCGACATCCCCAGCGGGCGCCCCGCGTTGACCGAGGAGCGTCGCCGGCGCCTGTGGCCCCGACGGCCACGCCGACACCCACGCCCACGCCGTCTGCCACGCCGACGCCGGCCCTGACACCGACGCCGACGCCGTAGTTGGCCGACCCTTAACCCAGCGCTTGCAGGCCCTTGGCCGCGCGCC
>DASQFQ010000140.1:0-4000 GCA_035633075.1 Solirubrobacteraceae bacterium
AGCAGCGTGGGACGCCGGCTCGGCGGGTCGAAGCGCCCCAGGCGCAGCCGCTCGGTTCCCGGGACGCCGCCCGACCGGTCCAGCGGGACGCTCAGCATCGCGCACTGCGCCGCGACGTCGTGGCAGTCATACCAGCGCAGCCGCGCCTGCGCTCCCGGCACGGCACCGAGCAGCACCAGCGCCGCCGCGCCGATGCTCGCCGCCCAGCGCGCGCCTCCGATCATCTCACGCGAGCTTAGTGGCGGGCGTGAGGATCCGGTAGCAGAATGGACGAAAGGCTCTCGTAGCGGGCGCCGGAGCTCCTCAGGCGCGACGTGTAGAGCGTCACCGCCGCGCCCCGGAACGCCAGCGGCTCCGGCCCCGGCATGGCTGCGCGCTCCACACGCGCCCCCGGGCGCAGCCGGGCCACCGTGACGTGCGGTCGGAAGGGCCGCGTCTCGGGGGTGTAGGTCCCCGCCGCCGCCAGGCCGGCGCTGAGCGCGGCCTGAAGCCCCACGAGGGTCCCGTCGGGGTCGGCGATCGCGGCAGTGAGCACCCGTGGGCGGCGGGGAGGGAGCGCGAGCGCGGCTCCGATGACGAGCCGCGGTGCGGGGCCGGTGGCGCCGCGCAGCACCGCGGCCGCCCGCTCGACGTCGGACTCCGGGCGATGGCCGAGGAACGCCAGCGTGAGATGCAGCGCGTCGTCGCTCAGCGCCCGCCACACCGCCGGGTCGGCCGCCGTGTCGCGGAAGGCGGCCAGGGCGGCCCGCGCCGCGGGCGGCAGGTCGAGGGCGACGAACAGGCGCAGGCTCAAGCGCGCAGCAGCCGCCGCAGCAGGTGCAGCGTCACCGTGGTGCTGCGCTCGCGAATCGTCTCGCGGTCGCCGGGCAGCAGCACCGTCCGGTCGATCCGCGCCCCGTCGCCGCCCGCCACGCTGAGGCAGACGGTTCCGACGGGCTTGTCCTCGGTGCCTCCCCCGGGGCCCGCGATGCCGGTGATCCCGATCCCGATCTCGGCGCCGAACTTCTTGCGCGCGCCGTCGGCGAGCGCCGCCGCCACCTCGGGCGAGACCGCTCCGTGGCGCTCGATCAGCTCGGGCGGCACGCCGGCGTGCGCGACCTTCGCCTCGTTGGAGTAGGCCACCACGCCGCCCAGCACGTAGGCCGAGGAGCCGGCGCGCTCGGTCAGCCGCGCCGCCATCAGCCCCCCGGTGCAGGACTCCGCCACGGCGACGGTGCGGCCCTCGAGCAGCCGCGCAACCTGATCGTCGATCGTCGAGCCGTCATCGGAGAACAGCGTGTCGGCGTGGCGCTTGCGGATCGCGTCCTCGAAGGCCGTGTAGGCCTCCGCGAACCGCGGCTCGAACACCGTGGCGATCTCGATCTCCCCGCGCCTCAGGCACGTGGTGATCTCCAGGCCGTCGAGTCGGAGCCCCTCGGCCTCGACCTCGCGCAGCGAGCGGGCGATCTCGGACTCCGGGATCCCGAACAGCCGCAGGATGCGCTGCTCGTAGGCGCCGGCGCCCTCGAGTGCCTCGCGCAGCGCCTCGGTCTCCAGCGCGGACTCCCACATCGGCTGCAGCTCCCGCGGGGGACCCGGCAGCACCACGACCGTCGGCGCCGCCCCGTCGTGCCGAGGCACGACCAGGCCGGGCGCGGTCCCCACCGGCTCGAGGATCGTGGCCCCCTCCGGGACGAGCGCCTGCTTGCGGTTGCCCGCGCGCAAGGCCGCCTCGTCGAGGTTGCGCCAGCGCCGCCGCAGGCGCTGGAGGATCTGCCAGATGCGCTCCTCGAGCGCCTCGTCGAGGATGAGCCGTCGACCGGTGAAGCCGGCGACGACCTCCGTCGTGAGGTCGTCCGCGGTCGGCCCCAGGCCCCCGCTCGTGACGACGAGGTCCAGGCCCTCGCCTGCGAGGAACTCCAGGGCGGCGTGCAGATCCTGCGGCCGGTCGCCGACGACCACGATGTGCGCCAGCTGCACACCGAGCCCGCGCAGCCGCTCGGACAGCCAGGGGCCGTTGCGGTCCGCGATGATCCCCGACAGCACCTCGGTGCCGGTGATGACGATGCCGGCGCGCACTAGAGGGCCACTACTGGGTCGTGCAGGTCGGGCGCCGCGCCTCGGGCAGCTCCCGCGCCCGGCGTCCGGCGCGCAGCTCGTAGCCGACCGGTGTCGAACGGTCCGGGACCTCGACGCGGCGGCCGTTGACGAGCATCTGGGCCTGGCCGTTGCCGAAGGAGATTCGCAGGCGCCGCCCGCGATAGCGCCGGGTCCGCTCCCCGTCGTGGAGGTCGCGATTGTCGATCAGCGCCTGCCCGCTCGAGTCGACGAGGCACACATTCACCGTCCCGGTGGGGACCACGATCAGGCTGACGCGCCGCGATGGCGCCGCGCGCCGGCTTGAGCCCTTCCGGCGCGGGGCCGGGGTGCGCTTGGCCGTGCTCTGGCGCTCCACCTGCTTCGGGGTCGCCTCGCCGCCACGGTCGGACCCCCACGTCCCGAGGGCGTACAGCGCCACGAGCAGCATCAGGAACCCGAGGACGCCGAAGACCCACGGCCCCGGAGCGAGGCGGCGACGGCGATTGCGCCGCGCGCCCAGGCCGGGGCTCCCGAAGGGCGTGAGCTCCATGGCCGACGGGCCCTCGAAGCGCTGCTTGTACTCCTCCACCAGCAGGCGGGAGTCAAGGCCGAGGTAGTCCGCGTAGGTGCGCAGGAAGGTCTTGACGAAGGTTGGGCCCGGCAGCAGGTCCCACTCCTCGTTCTCCAGCGCCCGCAGGTACTTCGCGCGGATCTTGGTCCCCGCCTCGACCTCGGTGATGTCAACCCTGTTGCGCAGGCGCGTCTCGCGCAGCGTCTGCCCGATCTCCGGCATGAGCTGAAGAGAAGGCTACGCGTCGGTCACCCGTCGTCGCCGTGGACGCGCACGGCGGCGGCGCCGCGCTCGGCGAGCGCGGCGAGCACGTGCGGGACGTCGCCCTCGGAGACCAGCACCTGCCGCGGCTTGGATCCCTCATAGCCCGAGATCACGCCGCGGCGCTCGAGCATGTCGATCAGCCGGCCGGCGCGCGTGTAGCCGAGGCGCAGGCGGCGCTGGAGCATCGAGGTCGACGCGGTCTGCATCTCGGCGACGAGCCGGATGGCGTCGGGGAGCAGCGGGTCCTCGTTCGGGTCGAAGCCGTCGGGGTCCGCGCCCTCGACGACCTCCTCCTCGACCTCCTCTAGCAGCTCCTCGCGGAACTCGGGCTCGCCCTGGCGGCGCCATGCCTCCGTGAGCTTGGCGATCTCGGCCTCGTCGATGTAGGCGCCCTGGATGCGCTGCAGGCGCGAGGTGCCGACGGGCGAGAAGAGCATGTCACCCTGGCCGAGCAGCGACTCGGCGCCGTTCTGGTCGAGGATGACCCGCGAATCCGTCTGCGAGGACACCGAGAAGGCGATGCGGCTCGGGACGTTGGCCTTGATCATGCCCGTGATGACGTCCACCCGTGGCGACTGCGTGGCGAGCACGAGGTGGATGCCGACCGCTCGCGCCTTCTGGGCGAGGCGGATGATCGAGTCCTCGACGTCGGCGGGCGCGACCATCATCAGGTCGGCGAGCTCGTCGATCACGCAGACGATGTAGGGCAGCGGAGCCTCGTCGCGGCGCTCGCGGACCTTGTTGAGCTCGACCAGCGAGCGCGTCCGGGCGAGCGACATGTAGGAGTAGCGCTGCTCCATCTCGCGCACGAGGTTCTGCAGCGCGGTGGCGGCCTTGCGCGGGCTCGTGATGACCGGCGTGAGCAGGTGCGGGATCGAGTCGTAGTGCGTGAGCTCGACCTGCTTGGGGTCGACGAGCACCATCCGCACCTCGTGCGGGGTCGCCCGCAGGAGGATCGAGGAGAGCATCGCGTTCACCGCGCCGGACTTGCCCGCGCCCGTGGTGCCGGCCACCAGCAGGTGCGGCATCTTGGCGAGGTCGGCGCCGATCGCGCGGCCCGCCACGTCCTTGCCCAGCCACACGGTGAGCGGGGACCAGTCCGGCGGC
>DASQFQ010000141.1:0-4372 GCA_035633075.1 Solirubrobacteraceae bacterium
GTAAGCGCGCTCTTCATCGCGTCGCAGTTCCTTCCCGCGCTGGCAGCTCCAGCGCTGACCGCCAGAGTCGATCAGCTGTCGCTGCGGGGCAGCCTGCCGGCGATCTACTTCGCCGAGGCCGCCGTATACGCCGCCCTTGCCTTCATCTCAGACCGATTCCTGCTCGTGCCCGTCCTTGCCCTGGCGCTCGTGGACGGCGTGCTGATGCTGACCGCGCGGGGGTTGACGCGGGCAGCGGTCAGCGCGACGCTCGAGCCTCACGGGCTGCTTCGTCAGGGCAACGGACTCCTCAACGTCGCCTTCGCGTTCGCAACGGCCGGCGGGGCGGCGCTCGGCGGCATCATCATCGCCGCATCGAGCGTGGGCGACGCGCTGCTCATCGATGCTGCATCCTTCGTGGCGGTGGGTCTTGTATTGGTCTCGACGAGCAGGCTCCCCGCCATCACCGAGGCGTCCGAGCCATTCCTACGCCACCTCCGCGCTGGAGTGCAGCGCGTTCGTGAGGACCGCGCGACCCGGCTCCTGATTCTCGGCGAGGGCGCCGCGATCCTCTTCTTCGCCCTGATCGTGCCCATCGAGGTCATCTACGCGAAGGAGACGCTCGGCACGGACGACGCGGGGTTCGGGATCCTGTTGTCCTCGTGGGGGGTCGGCATCGTGCTCGGCAGCCTGGCCTTCCTGCGCCTGCGCAGCCGTCGGATCCGCACCCTCATTCTGTGGTCCACGGCAGCAATCGGCGTCGCCTACCTAGGCATGGCGGGTGCGACGACACTGTCTCTCGCCTGTGCCTTCTCGGTGCTGGGCGGCTTGGGCAACGGCATCCAGTGGGTCGCGGTCATGACGGCGTTGCAGGAGTCGACTCCGGTGGCGCTTCAGGCGCGGATCACGGGCCTGCTGGAATCCGCAGCGTCGATCATGACGGGGGTCGGATTCCTGCTGGGCGGATTGGTCGTGTCCGTGGCCTCCCCACCGGCTGCTTATGCGGTCTCTGGAGTCGGTGTATGCGTGCTGGTTCTGGCGGCGGCGGCGTGGCCAGCTCGAGCGGTCCCGGACGCCCACGGAGAGGAGCCGCCCGTCTATGCCCTCGTGGGCGCACCACCTCAGCTCCCGCATGAGCCCGGCCCAGCGGAGCCCGTGCTCGAATCCAGCGAGGCGTCTCCGGACTCTGCGCGCCGGGCAGGCGGTACCTAGACCTCCACCACCACCGGCAGCACCATCGGCCGGCGCTTGAGCTTGTCGTAGATGAAGCCCGCGAGGTCGTCGTGGAGCATGGTCTCGAGGACCTCGATCTCGGTGATGTGCTCGGCGGCAGCCTTGTCGAGGGAGTCCTCGACGGCCTCGCGGAGCTCGGCGATGAACGTGCCGTCCTCGGTGAGGAAGGGGACGCCGCGGGCGAGGACCTCGGGGGCCACGACGGATGAGCCGTCCTGCTCGGAGATGGTCGCGACGATGATGAAGATGCCGTCGGCTGAGAGCATGCGGCGGTCGCGGAGGGCGACGTCGGCCACGTCGCCGATGTCGACGCCGTCGACGAAGACCATGCCGGCGGTCTCGCGGGTGCCCCAGCGGGCGCCGGAGGCGTTGATCTCGAGCGGCAGGCCGTTCTCGCCTTGGAAGATGTTCTCGGCCGCGATCCCGACGTCCTGGGCGAGCCGGGAATGCAGCCGCAGGCGCTTGTGGTCGCCGTGGACCGGCATCACGTAGCGCGGGCGCGTGAGGTTGAGCATCAGCTTGAGCTCTTCCGCGTAGCCGTGGCCGGACGCGTGGATGGTCTCCTCGCGGGGCGTGATGACTTCGCAGCCGATGTGGTAGAGGCGGTCGATCGTCTCGTTCACGGCGCGCTCGTTGCCCGGGATCGGCGTGGCCGAGAACACGATCGTGTCGCCCTCGTGCAGCTCGACCTGGGAGTGGTCGCGATAGGCCATGCGGCGCAACGCACTCAGGGGCTCGCCTTGGGAGCCGGTGCTGATGATCACGAGCTTGTGGTCGGGCCACTGGTCGATCTCCCGGGGCTGGATGAGCTGGCCCTCGGGGACGGTGATGTGCCCCAGGGTGCGGCCGATGTTCACGTTCTTGCGCATGGAGCGGCCGACCAGCGCGACCTTGCGCTCCAGCGCGGTGGCGGCGTCGACGGCCTGCTGGACACGATGGATGTTCGACGCGAAGCTCGTGACCACGATCCGCCCCTGGCAGCGCGCGAACACGCGCTCGAGGTTCGGCCCGACGACGCGCTCGGAGATCGACGTGCCCTGGCGGTCGGCGTTCGTGGAGTCGCCGCAGAGCAGGAGCAGCCCGTCGCGGCCGAGCTCGGCGAGCCTGGAGACGTCGGCCGCCGCGCCTCCCACCGGCGTCTGGTCGAACTTGTAGTCGCCGGTGAACAGCACCGTCCCGAGCTCGCAGGTGAGGATCACGCCGACCATGTCGGGAATCGAGTGCGTGAGGTGGACGAGCTCGATCGTGAACGGGCCGGCGGTGGTGACCTGACCGGTCGGCAGCACCTGGAGGTTGACCTCGCGCAGGCGGTGCTCGTCGAGCTTTGAGCGCGCCATGGCCATGGTCAGCTGCCCGCCGTAGACCACGGGCACGCTCGTCTGCCCGAGCTCGCGCAGCACCCAGGGCAGGGCGCCGATGTGATCCTCGTGACCGTGGGTGATCACGATCGCCTCGATCCGGTCCACGTTCTCGCGCAGGTAGGTGAAGTCCGGCAGCACGAGGTCGATGCCCATCATCTCGGCGGTCGGGAAGCGCAGGCCGCAGTCCACGACGACGATCCGACCGCCGTACTCGACGACCGTCATGTTCTTGCCGATCTCCCCCAGGCCCCCGAGCGGGAGGACGCGCAGCGTACCGCTCACGCGGTGGCGGCCCTCTCGAGCAGCCCGTGGCGAGCGAGCATCGCCTTGATCTCGTCGAGCTCGTGCTCGTCGGCCTCCACCATCGGCAGGCGCAGGCCTCCGACCTCGTGGCCGAGCAGGTTCAGCGCGGCCTTGGTGGGAGTCGGGCTCGACGTGATGAACAGGGTCGCGTAGACGTCGCGCAGCGACGCGTCGATCTCCGCCCGCGCCTCGGGCTCGTCGAACATCCGCCGCATATCGTCGCCGACGACGTGCGAGGCGACGCAGATCCCCCCGGCGCCGCCCAGATCCAGCGCGGCGGCGAGGATGTCGTCGTTGCCGGCAAGCACGGCGAGCCCGTCGATGAGCTGCAGCTCGTCGGAGTTGGCCTGTTTGACGGCCTCGATGCCGTCGATCTGCGCGAGCTCCGCGAGCAGGTCGGGCGGCATGTTCACCGCGGTGCGCGAGGGGATGTTGTAGAGGATCACCGGCGTCCCGCCCGCGGCGCGCGCCACCTCCTCGAAGTGGCGGCGGATGCCGCGGCGGTTGGGCTTGTTGTAGTAGGGCGTGACCGACAGGACGGCCTCGGCGCCCGCCGCGACGACGCCCTCGGTGAGCTCGGCCGCGTGACGGGTGTCGTTGGCTCCCGCGCCGCCCACGATCGTTCCCTCGTCGCCGAGCTCGCGCGCCATCAGCCCGACCAGCGCGACCAGCTCGGCATCGGCCAGGGTCGCCGACTCGCCCGTCGTCCCACCGATCACCAAGCCGTTGGAGCCGTGCCCGAGCAGGTGGCGGCCGAGCGCCACAGCGGCGTCCTCGGCGACCCCGCCGTCGGGGCGGAACGGGGTCACCATGGCGGTCAACAGGCCTTCGTACGGGGGCATCGGCATAGTTTCGCACGCGCTCCGGCCGAGCGCGCGGTCGTTTCGCGCGCTCGGCCGGTGAGCGATCCTCAGCCGGCGAGCGGGTCGCCGCTCGACATCTTCGGCGGCTCGTCGCCCGGGCGGTTGGGGTCCTCCTTTGCGGTCGGTCGCGCGGGCGCCGCGGTGGCCGGCGGGCTCGGGGTGGCCGGCGGGCTCGGGGTCGCCGGCGGCGGGACGCCCGGCGCGCCGGGGTCGGGCACGGGGGCCTCGCCAGCGGCCGGCTCGGGCGTTCCCGTCGCCGGCACGCCCGGCGTGCTCGCCGGAGGCGGCGCGGGGGCGTCGGGTGCCACGGGCGAGGGCTGAATCGGGCGGCCGTGCTCGTCGTACTGAACCGCGGGCCCGCCCCCGCCGGATTGCTCCTGGCCGCTCTTGTTGAACTTCGTCTGCGCCTCGTCGAGCTTGGCTTGCGCCTGCTCGGCCATCTTCTTGGCCTTGTCCATGAATCCCATGTCTCTCCTTCAATCGGCTGGCGAGCGACAGTCAACCCGACCGTCGACGATGCTTCAAGGCGTCGCTGAAGCAGCGGGCGACGAGCGGATCCTAGCCCTCCTCCCAGAGGGTCACCCAGGGGCTCTGCCCCCGCCCTGGCGGTAGCGCTCGACCGCACGCGAACTC
>DASQFQ010000142.1:0-1552 GCA_035633075.1 Solirubrobacteraceae bacterium
CGCGTGACCCTGCCCAACGGCCGCCGTCGGCGCAGCGCGCTGACCCGCCAGGAGCTCTTCTTCACCCTCATAGCCGGCGACCTCGACGACGTGGCCCGTTCGGCCTTCCCGGGCGCGGTGAGCTCGGCTCTGCGCGGAGACCTGGCGCCGATCCTTCGCCTGAAGCGGCGCGCGCTCCTGTCCGAGGGGGGCGGCAGCCCGCGCGACTTCAGCAGCGGGCTCTACGCCGCCACGACCTGCGAGGAGATTCCCTTCCCGTGGACGCGCTTCTCCGCCCCTGCTGACCGTTTAGCGCAGATCGCCTCCGCGGCGGCGCAGATACCAGCCGCCGAGCTCTACCCCTTCGACACCGCCACCACGGCGGGCAACGACTTCATCCGCCAGTGCCGGCGCTGGCCCGAGGCCTCACCCGGTCCGCCGCCGGCGCCGCCGCCCGGGGCGCTTCCCGACATACCCGTGTTGATGGTGTCCGGTGAGGTTGACCTGCGAACGCCCGTGGAGGCCGCTCGCGGGGCTTTGGGCGACTGGCCGAACGCGCGCCTGCTCGTGGCCCCGGATACCGGGCACTCCACGCTGTCGGCCGACTTGAGCGGTTGCATCCCGCGCGCCGCGCGCCGCTTTCTCCGTGGCGGGCGACCTCCGGCACGCTGCCGCAGGCGCGGCCGCCCCGCGTTCCCGGCGCTGGCGCCGCCCCCCGCATCGCTGGGTGAGCTGCGCCCGGCGCGCGGCGTATCGGGTCGGCGCGGCCGTGCCGTGAGAGCGGTCGAGGTGACTCTGTTCGACGTTGCCGAGGACGTGCTCGGCACGCTGCTCACCAGCGGGAGCCTTCGCCTGAAGGGCGGGGGGCTGCGCGGCGGACGCTGGGCGATCGACTTCGAGGCGCGGCGGGTGCCTCTCGTCCTGCGCCGGGTCGAGGTGGTGCCTGGCGTGCGGGTGACCGGGGTCGTCCGGGACTTCGGCCGGCGTCGCCAGAGCGCCCGCCTGCGCCTGTCCGGGCCGGCCACACCCGACGGCGTGCTCGAGTTCGCCGGCGAGCGGGTGCGCGGTGCGCTGGGCGGCAAGAAGGTCCGCGGGACGATCTCGATTGGAGTGGTCGAGGATGCGAGCGCGGCACGCGCGGGCACCCCGAGGCCTACCCTCATCCAGATGATGCGGGTGGCAAGTGAGCTGGACAAGCGGCCGCGCCAGCGTTAGCACCAGCGCCCTCGTCGCGGTGCTGGCGCTGCTGGTGCCAGCGGTCCCGGCGCAGGCCGAGCTGCGCTTCAAGCGCTGCAAAGGCTCGCTGTCTCCCTGCGCTCGCCTGAGCGTGCCGCTGGACCGCAGCGGCGCCATCCAAGGACGGGTCTCGCTCTACATTCAGCGCACACGGGCGCTCAGGCGACCGAGCCGCGGCGTGGTGGTCGCACTCGCCGGCGGCCCGGGCCAGTCGGCCAGCTTCTCATTCGCGGGCGACGCCCTCGGTGCGGTGGGGCCGGCCTTTCGCCGCCGCGACCTGATCGTCTTCGACCAGCGCGGCACGGGACGCTCGGGCGTGCTGCGCTGCCCCGCGCTT
>DASQFQ010000143.1:0-1866 GCA_035633075.1 Solirubrobacteraceae bacterium
GAGGCACTGCGCATCGGCGACCGCATCGCGATCATGCGCGACGGCGCGATCGTTCAGCTCGGCACCCCCGAGGAGCTCGTGGGCTCGCCCGCCGACGACTATGTGGCCAACTTCGTGCGCGACATCCCGCGTACCAACGTATTGACGCTGCGCTGGATCATGCGCGAGGCTCGTCCCGGAGAGGACAAGGACGGTCCCGAACTCGACGTCAGCACCACGGTCCAGGACGCCGTTCCGCTGGTGGCCGCAACCGACGGAACCGTGCGGGCGGTCGACAACGGCCGCACCGTGGGAGTAGTCGACCGCGAGAGCGTCCTGCACGCTATGGCCGACGTGTCCGTGCGCGATGGCAGTAGCTAGCCGGCGACTCGCCGCACCCGCCTTCGCGGCGCCCACGTCGCGCTGGCGCGGTCGTCCGGCGATGGTCGGAGCGATCGTGGTGTTGATGCTGATCGGGTTCGCCCTGCTGCGCAACGATTTCCCGTGGCCGGCGGCGCTGACCTGGCAAGCGCTTCCGGAGCGTCTCGACGACCTCCAGATCTGGCTGCTCGACGAGCGCACGGCGGAGAACCCCAACATCATCTTCGCGATCTTCGACGGCTTCCGAGCCCTGGCCGACTGGCTGGTGATCGCCCTCGACGACGCGCTGTTGTGGATGACCTGGCCGGGCGTCTTTGCCGGCGCCGTTCTCATCGTCCTGCGCTTCGGCGGCTGGCGCGCCGCGCTGGTGGTGGCCGGAGCCCTGGTCTCCTTCGCCCTGACCGGCCTCTGGGAAGAAAGCATGCAGACGCTCGCCCTGATGACGGCGGCGGTAGTGCTCTCGCTGGCGATCGGCGTGCCGCTTGGCGTGCTCGCGGGCCGCAACGAGCGCGTTCTGAATGCGGTTACCCCTGGGCTCGACGCCATGCAGATCGTGCCCGCCTTTGCCTATCTGATGCCTGTGGTGATCCTGTTCTCGGTAGGCCCCGCGGCGGCGGTCATCTGCACGATGATCTACGCGATCCCGCCCGCGGTCCGAATAACCGCGCTCGGTATCCGCGGCGTCACCGCCGACTCCGTCGAGGCCTCACGCGCCCTTGGCGCCACAGAACCCCAGACGCTCTTCAAGGTGCAGCTTCCGTTGGCTCGCCGCCAAGTGCTGCTCTCGGTCAACCAGACGATCATGTTTGCGCTGTCGCTGGTGGTAATCGCCGGCCTAATCGGCGGGCGCGGGCTCGGCGACGTGGTCACCAGCGGCCTCTACTCCAACCCGGCGCTGGCGCTGCTGGCCGGCGGGGTCATCGTGATCATGGCGATCGCGCTCGACCGCTCGACGGCGGCGATCGCCGACCGCACCGACCCCACCCGTCGCCACCTCACGGACGAGGGCCGGCGCCGGGCCCGCATCACGATGCTCGCCACCTTCGCCGCAATCGCCGTCGTCGTGCTGGTGGCCAAGGCGCTCGGCGCCGCCGACATCTATCCCGACGAGTTCGAGACGGACAGCTTCGTCTACACGGCGACGATCGAGGAGCAGCTGTCGATGTGGATCCAGGACGTGCTCGACTACATCCAGGATCCGGCGTCGTTCATATTCGGCATCACCGAGCCCATCGGCAACTTCCTGCTCGAGTACATGCTCGAGCCGCTGCGCATCCTGCTCGTCGAGAGCCCCTGGTTCGTGATCCTGGGCGGCCTGACGGCGATCGCGTTCGTCCTGAGCGGGACGCGGCCGGCGATCACGACCCTGCTGATGCTGGGCGCCATCGGGATCATGGGGGTATGGGACTTGGCCATGGACACGGCGTCGCAGGTCCTCGTTGCGACTGCGCTCGCCGTCGTGCTCGGCCTGGTCATCGGCATCTGGGCGGCCGAGAGCCCGCGCGT
>DASQFQ010000144.1:0-3806 GCA_035633075.1 Solirubrobacteraceae bacterium
ACGCCCCCGGGGGCGATCCCGCGTAGGACGGCCCGGCGGCGTACCGCCACGGGCGAGGCCGGCCCGCGCAGGGCGAACGCGAAGACGTCGAGGCTCCCCGACATGAACGGGTGGATCGTGCAGCGATAGGGCACGCGCCCGGGCTGCTGGAAGGTGAAGGAGAACCTCCCGCCGGGGCCAATGCTCCCCGACTCGAAGGAGCCGTCGAGCGCCGCGACATTGTGGGCGACCGCGTCGCTGTTGGTCCACGTGACGGTGTCCCCGGCCAGCAGCGTCAGGCTCGCAGGCTCGAAGAACTTGCCCGGCATGTCGACCGTGCGCTCCGCGGCGCGCGCCGGGGTTGCGGCCACCACGGCGACCGCCAGCGCGGCCAGGATCACGGCGAGGCGAGCGCTCACCGGCGCACCCGGTAGAGGCCGATCATCCCGCGCATCATGTGCTGCTCGACGTGGCAGTGATACAGCCACGTCCCGGGCGCGTCCTCCTTGATGCGAAACGAGAAGCTCTCGGCGGGGCCGATCGTGCGCGTGTCGATCGAGGTCCCGTCGGGGTCGCGCCAGCGGTGGCCGTGGACGTGGAAGGTGTGGTGCTCGTCGCCGAGCGCGAGGACGTCCCACTGCACGGTCTCTCCGACGCGCGAGTGCAGGACGGGCGTGTTGCCCACGAACGCCCGGCCGTTGATGGTCTCGAAGCCGAGCGTGGACTCGAAGAAGGTCACGAACTCGCGGTCGGCGCGCGGCACGCCCTGCGGGAGGATCGAGAGCGCGCCGTAGAGGCCGCCGGCGATGGAGTCCATCATCGACGGCGAGTGGTCGTGGTAGGGCCAGACGCCCGCGGAGTCGACGCCGGCCCGCAGCCGGTAGGTGAACGTCTGGCCGGGCTCGACGTCACCGCCGCGGCCCGAGAACCCAGGGATGAACGACCCGTCGGAGCCGAAGGGATAGTGGACGCCGTGGAAGTGCATCGAGTGCGGGCGCTTGAAGGCGGTGTCGCGGTTGGCGAAATGCACGAGGATGTCGTCGCCCACCCGCGCGCGCAGCAGCGGGCCCGGGATACGGGTCTGCTGCGGGAGGCGACGCCGCCAGCCGCGCGTGAACTGCTCGTAGACGATCGTCCTCATCGTCGTCTTGTCAGGCGTGTAGCGCTCGCCCTCGATCGGGTTGCGCCCGTTGGGTACCACGTTCCACGTGCTCGGCACGGCGGCGACCCAGTACTCACGGGTCGCCGCGCGCGCCGGAGCCGGCGCCAGGAGCAGCACGAGGGCCACGATCCCGGCGCCGGCCACTGTCACGCGCTTCATCCGACGACGATCTGCCCCTTCATGTCCGTGTGGATGAGGCAGATGTAGTCGTAGGTCCCGGCCTTGTCGAACCTGATCTGCGCGCTGCCCGGGGACGGCGTCGCAGCGTCACGGTCCAGCACGCCGGTGCTGAGGAACCCGTTGCCGTGGTTCGTTCCGATGTAGGGCGGCAGCACGGGCGGCGGATCGCTCGGGAACGCGATCACCGGGTTGAAGACCAACACCGGAGGCGTCTTCGACTGGTCCGGGGCGATGAACCCGTCCGAATGCTGCTTGAGATAGGCCGCCGGGCCGAACGAGAACGTGTGGACCTCGGACGTGGTCGGCGGCATCGACAGCGTGACCGTGGTCCCCACGGGGACCGTCTTCCGCTGCGGGAAGAAGCGCAGGATCGCCACCGCGGTGGTGTCGTTGCCCGCCTGGACGGCGTTCCCGGAGGGGCCGGCGAACTTGTCGCCCCTCTTCGCCTGGGCGACCGTCTTGGCGAACTGAGCCTTGACGGCCTTCTTGTCCGCGGCCGCCGATGGGATGGCCCTGCCCTTGGCGACGACCTTCACCGTGCCCTTCATGCCGATGTGGATGGTGCAGACATAGCCGAAGCTGCCGGCCTTCGTGAACTTCAGCGTGTAGGGCTTGGGCCTGCCCTCCGACAGCGGCGCACCCGCGCTGGCGGGCTTGGTGCCGTCGTAGGACTTGCCGCCCACCGGGAACGCCCCCTGGGGGTCGAGGATCAGGCGGTTCTGGCCGTTGAACCAGAACGGCGCGCCGGCGGCGTCGTTGACGCCGGAGATCTTGGTGGTCGGGTCGGGGCTGATGAACGGCGGGGCCTTCGTGCCCTTCGCGGGGAACGTGACCGTGTGGAAGCCGTTGATCGCCCAGCGCACCTTGTCGCCGACGTGGATGGTCACGTTCTTGCGGTAGAAGGCGTTGGTATCCGCGTCCTGCGGGACGCCCTTGGGGGGCTTGCTCACCGGCGGCCCGGCGACGATGTTCTTCGTGGCGGCCTGGGCGCCTGCCGGCACAAGCAGCCCGGCGGTCAGCGCCAGCAGCGCAAGGTTTCGCATCCTGCTCAAGATCCCTGCCTCCTCGTGGGGGGTTGTGGCCGGCGGCGACTCTAGCCGGAATTGGCGGCCAGTGCAGGCGGACGAGTGGTCAGTTCGTTGACAAGCGCCGCTCATCGGCAGGAAGCCGTTGTTTTTCATCAAGCACTGACGCCGCCCTCGCCGGTCCGCGCCTCCAGCGCGCGGACCAGCGAGGGCTCGTCGGCGGCGGGATCCTGACCCGCAAGGAAGCGCTCCGCCGGCCGCCGTCCGCCGAGGGCGCGCAGGCCCGCCGCGCCGTGCTCGGCCACGAAGTCGGCGAGGGCGCCGAGGCGGCGGGCCCGGACGCGAACGGCCCGGAGGTCGAGGCCGGCACGGTGCGCCTCGAGGGCCGCGAGCAGGTCGCCGATCCCCGCTGTCGGGGGGACCGAGGACACCGAGACGACCGCGGTCTCGTGGTCGCCCAGCGACCGCAGCGCGGCTCGGAGGTCGCGCTCGGCGCGGGTGGCGACCACGCCGAGGTCGGCCTTGGTCACGACGAGGACGTCGGGGATCTCCATGATCCCGGACTTCAGGAACTGCAGGGCGTCGCCGGAGCCGGGCTGGACGATCACCGCCACGGTGTCGGCGGCCTCCGCGACCTCCGTCTCCGACTGGCCCACGCCGACCGTCTCGATCACGACGACGTCGAAGGCGGCCGCGAGCGCCCGGGCCGCCGCGCGGGTCGCGGGGGCGAGCCCCCCGAGGCGCTCGCCGGCCGCCATCGAGCGGATGAAGACGCCGCGGTCGCCGGAATCGGAGTCGATGCGCACGCGGTCGCCGAGCAGGGCGCCGCCCGAGCGCTTGGAGGAGGGGTCGACCGCGAGCACCGCGACCGTGCGGCCGCGGTCGCGCCAGCCGGCGACGAGCGCGCTCAGCAGGGTCGACTTGCCGGCGCCGGGCGGGCCGGTGACGCCGACCACGTGAGCACCCGCCTCCCCGCCGAGCGCCGCGGGGGAGACCGCGGCGAGCAGCGCGGCGACCTCCTCGCGCACTGCCGGCGCCCGGTTCTCGACCAGGTTCAGGACGGCCGGTGCCGCGGTCAGGTCGCGCTCGCGCAGCCGGGCGCCGAGCGCGGCGCCGCCCATCAGGCCGGGGTCGCGATGCCGTTCCGCTCCGCCACCAACCGGACGACGTCACGCAGGATCCGGGTGAGCTCGAAGTCCTTGGGGGTGTAGACCGCGGCGACGCCCGCCGAGCGCAGCGGCGCGACGTCGACCTCGGGGATGATGCCCCCGACGACGACCGGGATCTCGCCGCCGCCCGCCTCGCGAAGCGCGTCGATCACGTCGGGGATCAGCTCGCGGTGCGAGCCCGACAGGATCGACAGGCCGATCACGTGGACGCCCTCGTCCACGGCCGAGCGGGCGATCTGCGACGGCGTGAGCCGGATGCCCTCGTAGACGACCTCCATCCCGGCGTCGCGC
>DASQFQ010000145.1:0-3639 GCA_035633075.1 Solirubrobacteraceae bacterium
GGGGTGTCGTTCGCGATCGAGCCCGGCGAGGTGCTCGCGATGGTCGGCGAGTCCGGTTGCGGCAAGAGCGTGACCGCGATGTCGCTGCTGCGGCTGCTGCCGGCGTCGGCCACCGTGTCGGGCGCCGTCCGCTTCGAGGACCGCGAGCTGCTGGGGACCGACATGCCCAGCCTGCGGCGCATCCGCGGCCGCGAGATCTCCTTCATCTTCCAGGAGCCGATGACCTCGCTGAACCCCGTGTTCACGGTCGGGCGCCAGATCGGCGAGGTGCTCCGCCACCACCTGGACCTCAAGAAGGCCGAGGCCCGCGACCGCACGATCGAGCTGCTCGAGCTGGTGGGGATCCCCGCGCCCGCACGGCGGGTCGACGAGTACCCGCACCAGCTCTCGGGCGGCATGCGCCAGCGCGTGATGATCGCGATGGCGGTGGCGTGCAGCCCGAAGATCCTGATCGCCGACGAGCCCACGACCGCGCTCGACGTCACGATCCAGGCCGGCATCCTCGACCTCATGCGCGAGCTGCGCGAGCGGCTCGGCACCGCGATCCTGCTCATCACCCACGACCTCGGCGTGGTCGCCGACGTGGCCGACCGGGTGATGGTGATGTACGCCGGGCGCAAGGTCGAGGAGGCGCCCGCCGACGAGCTGTTCGGGCACCCGCAGCACCCCTACACGGTCGGGCTCCTGAGGGCGCTCCCGCGCTCGGGGCTGCGCAGCTCCGACGAGGCGCTGCAGGAGATCCCGGGCGTGGTGCCGTCGCTCTCCGAGCTGCCGGACCACTGCTCGTTCGCCCCCCGCTGCCCGCGCGCCGACAAGGGTTGCGAGCACGTCCCACCACTGGCTGCGGTGCGGCCGAACCACCTCGTGGCGTGCTTCGACCCGGGAGAAGAGGCATGGAGCAAGGCGTGAGCGACCCGGCGCTCGAGGTCGTCGACCTCGTCAAGCACTTCCCGACGGGCGGGAAGCTGGCGGGCGGCCAGGAGGTCATCCACGCGGTCGACGGCGTGTCGCTCACGCTCGCGCCCGGCGAGGTGCTGGGGCTCGTCGGCGAATCGGGCAGCGGGAAGTCGACGGTGGCCAACTGCATCATGCGGCTGGAGGACCCCACGGCGGGGACCATCCGCCTCAAGGGCACCGACATCACGCACCTGTCGCGGCGCGAGCTGCGCCCGCTGCGGCGCGAGCTGCACATGGTCTTCCAGGACCCGTACTCGTCGCTGAACCCGCGCATGACCGTCGGCGACATCGCCGGAGAGCCGCTGCGGCTGCACGGCCTCGCCGGCGGCGCCGAGTTGCAGCGGCTTGTCAGCGAGCTCTTCGAGCAGGTCGGCCTGCGCGAGGAGCTGCGCGACCGCTACCCGCACGAGCTCTCGGGGGGCCAGCGCCAGCGCGTCGGCCTCGCCCGGGCGCTCAGCGTCCGGCCGAGCGTGCTGATCGCCGACGAGCCGGTGTCGGCGCTCGACGTCTCCGTGCAGGCGGGGATCCTCAACCTGCTGCGGGAGCTGCAGGAGAGCATGGGCTTCTCCTGCCTGTTCATCACCCACGACCTCTCGATCGTGGAGTACCTCTGCGACCGGGTGGCCGTCATGTACCTTGGCGAGGTGGTGGAGACCGGCACGCGGGAGGACGTCTTCTCCACGCCCCAGCATCCCTACACGCAGGCCCTGCTGTCGGCCGCCATGGTGCCCGATCCGGTCGTCCAGCGGACGCGCAGGCGGATCGTCCTGGCGGGCGACATCCCCAGCCCGGCGGACCCGCCCTCGGGCTGCCGGTTCCGCACCCGCTGCCCGCGCGCGGACGAGTCCGCGCCGCGCTGCGTGGAGGAGCGGCCCGAGCTGCGCCCGGGCGAGGGCGCCGGGCACCTCGTCGCCTGTCACCTCGTCGGCGAGGAGGCCTGATGTTCACCACCCGGCCCGAGCTGCGCGGCACCTTCGGCATGGTCGCCTCGACTCACTGGCTGGCGTCGGCGGCGGGCATGGGCATCCTCGAGCGCGGCGGCAATGCGTTCGACGCCGCCGTCGCGGCCGGCTTCGTCCTGCAGGTGGTCGAGCCTCACCTCAACGGGCCCGGGGGAGAGGTGCCGATGCTCCTCTACGGCGCCGAGCGCGACGACGTCGTGGTCGTGTGCGGCCAGGGTCCGGCCCCCGCCGCGGCGCAGCCGGCGCGCTTCGCGGAGCTGGGGCTCGACCTGATCCCCGGCGACGGGCTGCTCGCCGCGTGCGTGCCGGGCGCCTTCGACGCCTGGATGCTCCTGCTGCGCGACTTCGGCACGCTCGGCCTCGCCGACGTGATCGAGCCCGCGATCACCTACGCCGAGCGGGGCTACCCGCTCGTGGCCAACGTCCGCACCGCGGTGGAGGGCATCGAGCAGCTGCTGCGCGACGAGTGGACGACCTCCGCGGAGTGCTACCTGCCGCGCGGCGTGCTGCCCCGGGCGGGTGAGCTGTTCCGCAATCGTGCGCTGGCGGACACCTACCGCCGCGTCGTCAATGAGAGCGAGCGGGCGGCGTCCACGCGAGAGGGGCGGATCGACGCGGCGCGCGACGGCTTCTACCGTGGCTGGATCGCCGAGGCGATCGCCGACTGGCTGGAGGATGCCGAGGTCATGGACTCAAGCGGCCGGCGCCATCGGGGGCTGCTCGGCGGCGACGACCTGGCGCGCTGGGAGGCGACGCTCGAGGCCCCGGTCACGCTCGACTACCACGGGCACACCGTGTGCAAGACCGGCCCGTGGGGACAGGGGCCGGGGATGCTGCAGCAGCTCGCGGTGCTCGCCGGCTTCGACCTCGAGGCGATGGGCCCCGGTCCCGACTACGTCCACACCGTGGTCGAATGCGCCAAGCTCGCCTTCGCCGACCGCGAGGCGTGGTACGGCGATCCCGACTTCACGCACGTGCCGCTGGACGCCCTGCTGAGCGCCGGCTACGCGGATGAGCGCCGGGCGCTGATCGCCGACACGGCGTCGGACGCGCTGCGCCCGGGCACCGTCGAGGGCGCCGAGCCACGGCTGCCGCCGCTGGCGGTGGCGGCCGCGGGCGCCGCGACGGGCGAGCCGACGCTCGCGCTGTTCCGCCACGACCTCGGCGACACCTGCCACGTCGACGTCGCCGACCGCCACGGCAACCTCGTCTCGGCCACGCCGAGCGGCGGCTGGCTGCACGGGTCGCCGCTGGTGCCCGGCCTCGGCTTCTGCCTGGGGACGCGGGCGCAGATGTTCTGGCTCACCGAGGGTCTGCCGAACTCGCTGGAGCCGGGCAAGCGCCCCCGCACCACGCTCACGCCCACGCTCGTGCTCCGGGACGGGGCGCCCTACATGGCCATGGGCACGCCCGGCGGCGACATGCAGGACCAGTGGGCGCTGGCCATGCTGCTCGGGCACCTCCACTTCGGGCTGGACCTCCAGGCGGCGATCGACGCGCCGATGTTCCACACCAACCACCTGCCCAGCTCCTTCTATCCGCGCGAGCTGCGCCTGCGCGAGGTCGAGATCGAGGACCGCGCGGGCGAGCGGACGATCGGCGAGCTGCGCCGGCGCGGCCACGACGTCGTGGTGCAGCCGCCATGGTCGCTGGGACGTGTGAGCGCGGTCGGGCGCGAGCCGGGGGGCGTGCTCAAGGCCGGCGCGAACCCGCGCGGGAT
>DASQFQ010000146.1:0-7153 GCA_035633075.1 Solirubrobacteraceae bacterium
GCCGACAGCGACGTGGAGCTGTGGGCACGCGGCGTGGCCTACAAGTCGGGCCACGACGTGACGATCAAGGAGATCGACGTCTCGCCGGTACAGGTGCAGGGGCCGAAGTCGAAGGACGTGATGGTCGACCTGTTCGGCGACAGCATCCTCGAGATCCCCTACTACTACCTGCGCCCGTACGAGCTCGACGGAATGAAGGTGCTCGTCTCGCGCACGGGCTACACGGCCGAGCTCGGCTTCGAGATCTACCTGTACGAGGCCAGCAAGAACGGGGTCAAGCTCTGGGACGCCGTGCTCGAGGCGGGAAAGCCGCACGGGCTCGAGGTGATCGGCCCGTGCCACATCCGCCGCATCGAGGGCGGCATCCTCGCCCTCGGCCCCGGCTGCGACATGTGGTACGACACGAATCCCTACGAGGTCGGCATGGGCTACGACTGGATGGTCGACCTCGAGTCGGGCACCGACTTCATCGGCAAGGAGGCCCTGGCGAAGATCAAGGCCGACGGCCCCAAGCGCAAGCTGGTGGGCGTCGAGATCGGCGGCGAGCGGCTCGGCTCGTACAACGACGGCTCGATGATCGACGTGTTCCCGGTCCACAAGGACGGCAGTCGCATCGGGAGGGTCACGTCGGCCTGCTTCTCGCCGCGGCTCGAGAAGAACATCGGCTACGCGATGGTGCCGATCGAGCGGTCCGAGCTCGGCACGGAGCTCGAGGTCGAGCGGCCGGAGGGGGTGACCTCCGCGGTCGTGGTCGAGAAGCCGTTCATCGACCCGAAGAAGGAGACGCCGAAGCAGGAGCTGGCGGCGAGCTCTTGAGCGAGCACCGCCGAAGGCTCAGGCCGACACCGCCCCCGGGCTGCGCACGAACGCGGCGAGCGCCGCCACCACGTACGGGTCGAACTGGGTGCCCGCGTGGCGCTCCAGCTCCGCAACGGCCGCGCTGACGTCTAGCGGCTCGCTGTAGGGCCGGCGCTTGGTCATCGCCCTGTACGCGTCGCACGCGGACACGATGCGGCTGGCCATGGGGATGCGCCCGCGGGAGAGCCCGTGCGGGTAGCCGGCGCCGTCGGGTCGCTCGTGGTGGAGGCGCACGATCAGCGCCACCGCCTCGAGCCCGGGGATGCGCCCGACCATCTCGGCGCCCCACGCCGGGTGCAGCTGGACCAGGCGGCGCTCTGCGGCGCTCAGGGGGCCGGGCTTGGCGAGCACGTTCTGCGGCAGCCGCAGCTTGCCGACGTCGTGGAGGAGGGCGCTGAGCTCGACCTCCACGAGCTCCGCCTGGTCGAGCCCGAGCCGCTGGCCCACGACCGCCGCGGTGGCGGCCACCTCCAGGGAGTGCAGGTAGGTGGCGCCGTCCGAGTCGGCGAGCGCCTTCACGAGCGCGCGGATCTCAGCCTGCGAGTCGCCCGCGATGAGCGCCCGGTGCTCGTGGTGGACGAGCGCCTCGCCGGTCAGGTTGCCCAGCTCGCACAGCAGCTCCATCTCGTGCGGTTCGAGCTTTCGCTGCTCGTCCCTGCCACCCACGCAGAGTGCGCCGCGCTCCTCGGACCCGGCCGTGACCCGCGCGGAGGCCACCGCGCCGAGTCCTGCGGCGTGAACGCGCCTGCCGATCAGGTCGGGGTCGACGCCGGCGCCGGCCGCCGCGGTGAAGTGGCCGGGTTCGCCGGGCGCCTGCAGCACGATCCAGGCCTGGTCGAAGCCCAGCACCGCGCGCGCGTGCTGAGACAGCCGGTCGAGCACGACGCTCGAATAGCCCAGTCGTTGTGGCGACGGCACGCCTGCCGGTGACGGGGCGGCGAGCCCCAGCCCTCTGCCCATTGGCGGGGAGTCATGCAGTTCCCGCAAACTGCGGCAAGCCACAACCAGGCCCGCACGGGTCTCGTGGAGGTTTCGCGCCGGAAAGGTGCGCGCCCGGCGGAGGCTCGCTTGCAGCGCGTCTCAGCCGCTGATGACGCCGGTCTTGCCGAACACCGGCATGGTGCCTCCGGCGTCGTCCACGATGTTCTTCCAGAGCCGGTCGACCACGTCCGGGTTATCGGAGGCCACGTCGTCCTCCTCGTCCGGATCCTCCTGCGTGTCGAAGAGGCGCTTCTCCTCGCCCTGGTTGCCCGCGATCAGCAGGTAGCGGCCGTCCCCGGCCGCCACGTGGTCGGCGTAGCACGTGGTCCAGAAGGGCCGCTCGGGCGGGTCGGCGCCGTCGAACATGACGGTCAGGTCGTCCCCGTCCATGCGGCCCGGCACGGTGATCCCCTGGAACGAGAGCACCGTGGGCGCCACGTCGTGGGTCGACGCGAAGAAGTCGGTGGTGTCCCCGGCCCGCGTGCCGAGCGGGTGGCGGATCATGTAGGGGACGTCGTGGATCTCCTTGCCGAGCATGGAGTTCGCCTTCCCCATCAACCCGTGCTCGCCGAGCAGGATGCCGTGGTCGCTCAGGTAGTAGACGACGGTGCTGTCCGCCAGCCGCAGGTCGTCAAGCAGGTTCAGCAGGCGGCCGATCCAGGCGTCGATGTAGGTGAGCTCGGCGGCGTAGAGCTCGCGCACCCGCTGAACCTGCTCCTCGGTCACCTCGAGGTCCTGCACTTTCGAGTAGGGCGTCTTGAAGGGAAGGATCGGCTCCACCCCCTCGTGGTCCTCGAAGCGGAGCAGGAAGGTCGTGGGCACGTTCCACGCCTCGTGCGGGTCGAAGGCGTCCACCCCCAGGAAGAAGGGCTGCTTGTCCTTCAGCTTGCGCAGCGCCCTCATGCCCTCCTTGAGCACGCGCGCCCCCGACAGCTGGTCGCCCCTGCGGCCCCTGTTGAAGCCGATGTTCTCCTGCAGCCGCTTCTCGGCCCCGGTCCCCTGGAGCGCCGGCAGGAGGTAGTTCTCGATCTGCTGCTTCGACGCGACCCGGTCCTCGTCGATCCCCACGTTCCAGCTTCGGTACTCGCCCTGCTCGTAGATCGGCGCTGAGATGTCGAGCGTCTTGCGGAAGCGCTCGAAGCGCGGGCCGATCAGGAATGGGTTGTCGGTCACGTAGGCGGTCTCGACGCCGGCCATGTCCATGTACTCGGTCACGAGACGCTTGTGTGCAGGGATCGGGCTCCACCCCGGGAACTTGGGCAGCTTCGGCGCCACCCTCCAGTCGCGGAACGGGAACGAGCGCGTGCCTGTCAGGAGCGCGCGCCGCACCGCCACTGTCGGCATCGCCTCGGGCACGGCGCGGTCGAAGCGCAGGCCCTCCTTCGCGAGGGCGTCCAGGCTCGGGGTGTCGGCCAGCTCGTCGCCGCCGTACGCGCTCACGAAGTCGCGCCGCGTGCTGTCGGTCACGATCAGCAGTACGTTCATCGCGTCCCGGTCGCGCGTCACGCGCGGGACCGGGCTGTCGTCCGAGGCCGATCCGTCGCTCAGGTCGCACCCGCTCCCGGCGAGCGCCGCCGCGCCCGCGGCTCCGGCGCCGCCGTAGCGGATCAGGTCTCGCCGCGTGAGGCGGTTTCTTCCCGTCGAGCGCAAGCGGGGGCACTGTAGCGATGAGCCCGCCAAGTTCCAGCAGAGGCCGGGGCGGAGGCGTACGATGGGCAGAGCGAGATGGTTGAGGTCGGTCTGGCTTTCGTGCTTGTCGGAGCTGCCCTTCTGGTGGCTGAGGCACACCTGCCCAGCGGGGCCCTGGGAGTGGCCGGCGGGCTGGCCCTCGCCGGCGGCGCCGGGCTGGCCGCGGCGAGCGGCGGGGTGGCGGTCGTGCTCGCGGCGGTCGCCGCCGCATGCGCCGTGACCGGCCTCTGGCTCGCGGTCGCCACGCGCAAGGCGCTCGCCGCCGGCCGCCTGCGGGCCTCGTCGGGGCGCGAGGCGCTGAGCGGGCGCACGGGCGTGGTCCGCAGCTGGCAGGGCGGCGACGGCCAGGTGTTCGTGGACGGCGCCCTCTGGCGCGCCCGTCCCAGCTGGCCCGACGGCGAGCAGGAGCTCGCCGCGGGCGACGCGGTGGTGGTGGAGCGCGTGAGCGGGCTGACGCTCGCCGTGCGCAGAGCGGAGGAATGGGAGGACCCGTTATGACGGCCGTGATCCTGATCGTGCTCGTGGTGGCGACCGTGGCGGCGATCGCGCTGGCCGCCGCCTCGGTGCGGGTGCTGCGCGAGTACGAGCGCGGTGTCGTCTTCCGGCTCGGCCGCGTGATCGACCAGAAGGGGCCCGGCCTCGTGCTGCTGATCCCGGCGGTGGACCGCCTGGTGCGAGTCAGCCTCCGCACCGTGACGCTGCGCATCCCCCCCCAGGAGGTCATCACGCGCGACAACGTGCCGGTGCGCGTGGCGGCGGTCGCCTATTTCCGCGTGATCGACCCCCAGCGCTCGGTGCTGGAGATCGAGGACTTCATGGCCGCCACGCTCCAGATCGCCCAGACCACCCTTCGCTCCGTGCTCGGCAAGGCCGAGCTGGACTCCCTGCTCTCCGAGCGCGAGCGGCTCAACGAGAGCCTTCAGAAGATCATCGACGAGCAGACCGAGCCGTGGGGGATCAAGGTCACGATCGTCGAGATCAAGGACGTTGAGATCCCGGAGCGGATGCAGCACGCCCTGGCCCGGCAGGCGGAGGCCGAGCGCAACAGGCGCGCCAAGGTCATCAACGCGGAGGGCGAGTTCCAGGCCGCCGCCAGGCTCGCCGACGCCGCCGACGTGATCCGGCCGAACCCGGTCACGATCCAGCTCCGCTACCTGCAGGCGCTCACGGACATCAGCGCAAACCAGGGGTCGATGATCGTGTTCCCGCTGCCGATCGACCTGATCCGACCGCTGCTCGAGTCCGGCCGCGACTCAGCGCCCGACGAGGAGCTTTCGGCGTTAAGTTGATCGACCGCCTGATCATCGGGGTGAACGACCCCGACGACAACAACGTCGAGGCCGTAACCCACCGCCCCGAATGACTACGAATCCGACATTGAGCCCGTCATAGGGGCTCAACATCGGAAGAGTCGGTCAGTGGGGGTGCAGGGCTTCGCGCTCCAGCGCGTATACACAGGCGACGGTAACCTCGATGAGATCCCGACCACGAATGGATGCTTGAGCCATGACCGTCACCACCTCGGCCACCCGCGTGCTCGACAACTACATCGGCGGATCGTGGACCCCGGCCGCGTCCTCGGAGCAGCTCGACGTGACCAACCCGGCGACCGGCGACGTGCTCGCGCGCGTGCCGCTCTCCTCCTCCGCCGACCTGGACGCGGCCGTGCAGGCTGCGCGCGCGGCGCTCCCGGCGTGGCGGGACGTGTCGGTGACCGCGCGGGCGCACAAGCTGTTCGCCCTGCGCGCGGGGCTCGACGCGCGCCGTGAGGAGCTCGCGCGCTCGGTCACGACCGAGATGGGCAAGACGATCGCGGACGCCCGCGCCGAGGTGGCGCGCATGATCGAGATGGTCGAGGCGGCATGCGCCATCCCAACCACCATGCAGGGGCGCGTGCTGGAGGACGTGTCGCGCGGGATCGACGCGGAGACCGTGCGCCAGCCGGTCGGTGTCTGCGCCGCGATCGTGCCGTTCAACTTCCCGGCGATGGTGCCGTTCTGGTTCCTGCCCTTCGCCATCGGGTGCGGCAACGCGTTCATCCTGAAGCCCTCGGAGCAGGTGCCGCTCACCCAGCAGATCGCGTTCGAGGTGCTCGACTCGCTCGGGCTGCCGCCCGGCGTGGTGAACCTCGTGAACGGCGGTCGCGAGGTGGTGGAGGGCATCCTCGACCACCCGGACATCGACGCGGTCTCGTTCGTCGGCTCGGCGCCGGTCGCGAGGATCGTCTACGAGCGCTCGGCCAAGGCCGGCAAGCGCGTGCAGGCGCTCGGCGGCGCGAAGAACCACATGGTGGTGATGCCGGACGCCGTGGTCGACAAGACCGTCAACGGGATCATCGGGTCCGCGTTCGGCGCGGCCGGACAGCGTTGCATGGCGGGGTCGGTTGTCGTCACCGTCGGCGAGGCCCACGAGCGCCTGCTGCCCGCCCTCAAGGAGGCGACCGAGGCGGTCAGGGTCGGCGACGGCCTCGACGAGGAGAACGAGCTCGGGCCCGTGGTGTCGGAGGCCGCGCGCGAACGAATCCTCGCGGCGGTGGATCGCGGCCTCGAGGAGGGGGCCGAGCTGGTCGTGGACGGCCGGGACCCCGGCCTGGCCGAGGGCTGCTTCATCGGCGCGACGATCCTCGACGGCGTGACGCCCGAGATGGAGCTCGCGCGCGAGGAGATCTTCGGGCCCGTGCTGTCGCTGATCCACGTGGACACGCTGGACGAGGCCATCGAGGCCGTCAACTCGAGCCGTTTCGGCAACGGCGTGTCGATCTTCACCGAGTCCGGCGCGGCGGTGCGCAGGTTCAAGCACGACGTCGAGGCCGGCATGGTCGGCGTGAACATCGGCGTGGCCGCTCCGGTCGCGTTCTTCCCCTTCTCGGGCTGGAAGGACAGCTTCCTCGGCGACCTGCACGCCCACGGCACGGACGCGGTCGAGTTCTACACGCGCAAGAAGACCGTCACGACACGCTACTTCTCGAGCGGCGAGTCGGGCAGCTACTTCGTCGAGAACTGACCGCTCCCGCCACATCGGCGCGCCGCGAGGCGACTTTCCGGGACGGCGTCCGCGCGGGCGTCCCGTTCGCGATGGCCGGGGCCCTCTTGTCGCTGTCCTTCGGCGTCGTCGCGCAGGAGGCGGGGCTGTCGGCGCTCGAGGCCATCGTCATGTCCGCCATCGTCTATGCCGGCTCCGCCCAGTTCAGCGCGATCGCGATCCTCGCGCAGGGCGGCGGGGTCGGAGCCGCGATCACCGCCGCGGCGCTGATGAACTCGCGCTTCCTGCCGATGGGCGTGGCGCTCGCTCCCTCGCTCCGCGGCGGGCCGCTCAAGCGGGCGCTCCAGGGCCAGGCCGTGGTGGACGCCTCCTGGGCGCTGGCCGCGCGCCCGGACGGCAGCTTCGACCGGATGCTGCTGTTCGGATCCTCGGCGATCCAGTACGTGAGCTGGGTTACCGGCACCGCCGTCGGCGCCATCTGGGGCGAGGCGCTCGGGGACCCGAAGGACCTCGGGCTCGACGCCCTGTTCCCGGCCTTCTTCCTCGCCCTGCTGCTGAACGAGGCACGCAGCGGGCGCGCGCGGGGCGTCGCGGCGCTCGGGGCCCTGATCGCGCTCGCGCTCGTGCCGGTCGCGCCGCCGGG
>DASQFQ010000147.1:0-16305 GCA_035633075.1 Solirubrobacteraceae bacterium
GGATGTCCTGGACCTCGACGGGCCGCTCGGGCTCGCGCTCCAGGCGCGCGATCCACCAGTCGATCAGGGCCCGCAGCGCGATCAGCAGCTCGCGCGCGGCCTGGGCGAGCTGGTGCGCCAGCTCCGGCGGCAGGGAGGAGCGCGCCGTCTCGAGCAGGCCGGCCAGCGCCTGGATGTCCGGGAAGGCGGAGCGCTCGCCGTGGGCCCGCTCGCCCTCGAAGCCCGCGGGCGGGACGTCGCCAGTGCCTCGGCCTGCGGCCTCATCATCGCTTCGCTCCCGCTCGCGCGCGGCGGCCTCGGCCTCGCGCACGAGCCGGTCGGCGGCGGCGTAGGCCGCGTCGACCTGGCCGCGCATCTCCGAGAGGGGGTCGGTCTCAGCCATCGAAGCTCACGAGCAGGGCGCCGTCGGAGAAGGAGGCCGAGGCGGGGCGGTAGGGGGCCAGGGACGGGGGCAGGATGATCGTGCGCTTCTGGCCGTCCACCCGCACGACGAGCTCGAGGCCGATCTTCTTCAGCGAGATGTCGCCCTTGCGGGCGAAGGGCAGGTCGAGGCGCAGCTCGGCCCGGTCCCCGTCTAGCGAGAGCTCCCGGGCGAGCGAGTCGTGCAGCACGGCGCCGGCGTCCGTGTCCGCGAACAGCGCCTCGCCGAGCCGGTCGAGCATCGCTGCGCCCAGGACCTCCTGCTCGAAGTAGGGCGCGCGCAGTACGGGGACGGGGGCGAACCCCGACTCGACCAGCTCGAGCTGCTCGCGCTGTACCTCGCGCCAGGCGCCGAAGTACGTGCCGGCCACCTCGTCGGGGAAGACACGGTTCACCACGACGGCGTCGGTCAGGTAGCCGTAGAGCGAGAGGTAGGTGAACGTGCGCATCGCCTCGGCGATGACGATGCGGTCCGGGGACATCACGAGGCGGATGGAGACCGCCGAGGAGTCGCGCAGGATCTCGTTCATCCCGATGAGGTTGCGCACGAGCGCCTGGACCTCGCCGAACACCCGCTCGTCGGGCAGCGAGACGTCGAAGAAGGTACGGGCCAGGGGGCGAGCGGCGGCCAGCAGCTGGCGCTCGCGGCCGAACACCTTGTCGAGCCACCAGCGCGCGACGTCTGGGAAGGACAGCAGCCGCAGCGTCTCGCCGGTGGGCGCGCAGTCCACGATGATCGCGTCCCACTCGCCGGACTCGACGTGGCGCTTGAGCTGGAGGAGGCTGAACAGCTCGTCGCCGCCCGGCGGGACGGTCAGCTCCTCGGCGGCGATGCGGTCGACGCCCTGGCCGATCAGCAGCCCTCCGAGCCAGCCCTGCACCGCCGACCAGTGGCGCTCGAGCTCCTCCTGGGCCTGCACCTGCTGGGCCCACAGGCCGTCGCCCACGAGCGTGGGGCCGGACCCGACCGCGGTCTCCAGCGAGTCGGCAAGCGAATGCGCGGGGTCGGTCGAGAGCACCATCGTGCGGCGCCCCGCGGCGGCGCAGCGGCGCGCGGTGGCCGCCGCCACGGAGGTCTTGCCGACGCCGCCCTTGCCCGTGTAGAGGATGGTCCGCGGTCTCATCGAGACCCGCGAGTCTAGGGGCGCGCGCGCTCGCGCTTCGGCTTGCTCACCTCGACCACGGAGCTGGTCGTGCCCACGTTACCGGCGAGGTCCACCGCGGTGAGCGCCACGCTGTAGCGGCCCGGACGGCGGGGGACGGGCCACGCCAGGGTGCGGGTCCCGTAGCCGACGGGCACCGCGGCCCGGGCGAACACGAGCTTGGAGCCCAGCGCCACGCGCAGCCCGACGCCGGAGATCTTCGACAACCGGAAGCGCAGCCTGCCCGCCGTGCCGCCGCGCAGCCTCGTCGTCACGACCTCGAGGCGCGGCCGCTCGGTCTCATAACGCGCGAAGTTGGACTCCGTGTCGCAGTAGACGGGCCGCTCGGTGCGGGCGCACAGCCCGCGCAGGAAGCCGCGCAGCAGGCGGTGGTAGCCGAGGTCCGACTCGTGCGTCACGGCCCCACGCGAGTACAGCGACCATGCGCCGGTGTCGAAGCTCGGCACCTCGCGACGGGCGACGCGCTCGCCGTCGGCGAACAGGCCACGCGCACGGTCGTCGTTGGCGTAGCCGGCGAAGTCGCTCAGTCCCACGAGCGCCTGTGCGAAGGCGTTGAGCACACGCAGGCGCGGCCGGAACGAGTACTCCGCGTAGTGAGCGCCGTCGCCGATGGGGACCCGCACCCCGACCGGTGGGCGCGCCTCGAAGACGCCGAGCGCCCGCTCGGCGAGCGGAAGCACCTCCTCCTTGCGCCCGAGGCGGATCGCCGCCCGCGCCAGTGCCTGGACAGCGGTGCCCTGCGCGAGGCCGCTCACCCACGGCGGGCGACCGCCGGCGTAGGTGAAGTAGTACTCCCAGGCGACGCCGGCGCCGCGCTCGGCCGCCACGCCGAGCAGCTCGTCGAGCAGGCGCGCGAGGCGGTCGTCGTAGACCTTGCCCGCCCACAGCGCGTTGAGCTTCCCGAAGCTCGCCAGCGGCTGGAGCTGGAGGCCCTGGCCCGGGTAGTACTGCCAGACCAGTTCCGAGCCCGGAAACGAGACCCGCCACCCGCCGGGCAGTCGCGGCCGCGTCGTCCACCACTGGCGGTTGCGCTCGAGCGTCAGCCACAGAGGGTCCAGGCGCGACAGGGTCAGCGACCCGCGCGCGGCGATGCCCTCGACGTCGCGGACCACCGCGCCGAGCTCGTTGCGCCGCGCACCGGCGGGAAGGCGTCGCACCGTGCCCTTCACGCGCTCGAAGGTGTCGCGCCGGGAGTCGTGCTCGGCCGGGTCGATCGCGCCCGCGAGCAGCATCCGCCGCAGCTCGCCGCGCACCGTCCGCTTCTTCGCCGCCTGCGCCCCCGGCGCGGCGATCCCCGCCACCGCCACCAGGGCAACACAGGCACAACACGCACTTCGTGCGAAGGCCATGACCCAATGCTAGGCTCGCCACCGCGATCAGGCCCGCGGCTGCAACTCCCGCTGCGCGCGCCCGCCCGAGACTCAGGAGATCGATCCGTCCAATGCCCGCCCGCCTGCGCCCCCTGCTCTTCCTGCTTCTCGCCGCCGTTGCCTCGCTGGCCGTGGCCGCGTGCGGCGGTGACGAGAAGAAGACGGCCAGCTCCGACACCGACGTCGACACGCTGCTCAAGAACACCTTCTCGGGCAAGAAGAAGGTCGATGCGGGCAAGCTCGACCTCACCCTTCGCATCGACGCCAAGGGCGCCCAGGGGGTCAACGGCCCGATCACGCTCAAGCTGGGCGGGCCGTTCCAGAGCCAGGGCGCGCAGAAGCTCCCCAAGTTCAAGATCGACTTCGCCTTCGAGGGCGCCGGGCAGAGCATCAAGGCCGGCCTCACGTCCACGGGGCAGAAGGGCTTCGTCAACTTCCAGGGCAACGACTACGCCGTCTCCGACCAGGTCTTCACCCAGTTCCGCAAGGGCTACGAGCAGGCCCAGAGGAAGGGCAACAAGTCCAACCAGTCGCTGTCCACGCTGGGCCTGAACCCGCGCAACTGGCTGACCGGCGCCAAGAACGCCGGCGAGGCCAAGGTCGGCGGCGACGACACCATCAAGATCACCGGCGGCGTCGACGTCGCCAAGCTCCTCGACGACGCGAACACGGCCTTGCAGAGGACGCGCGAGCTGGGCGTCCAGGGCAGCAAGGATCTCCCGGCCAAGCTGACCGAGGCCCAGAAGCAGCAGGTCGCCGACGCGGTCAGGGACATCAAGGTGGAGATCTACACCGGCAAGGACGACTCCATCCTGCGCCGGATGGTCATCGCGCTCGGCATCGTGGCCCCCAAGGAGACCCAGGGCGGCGGCTCGGCCAAGTTCAACCTCGACCTCTCCATGACCGGCCTCAACGAGGACCAGGAGATCGTCGCGCCGTCCAGCGCCAAGCCGTTCGAACAGCTCCTCTCGAGCCTCGGTGGCCTGGGCCTCGGCGGCCTGGGCGGGGCGGGCTCCGGCTCGGGCTCGGGCTCGGGGAGCACCGGCGGCGCGGGCTCGGGGAGCACCGGCGGCTCGGGCTCCTCCGGCTCCACGGGCGGGTCCTCGGCGAACCTCGAGAAGTACTCGCAATGCGTGACCGAGGCCGGCAACGACGCCGCCAAGGCCCGGAAGTGCGCGGACCTGCTCACCAATCCCTGACGGTTCGGCTGAAGCGCGTCGGGCTCATCGTCCTCATGGGGGTGGTGACGCTCAACATCTGGACGGGCGCGCCGCTGCTCGGGCTCTGGGTCGGCTCGCTCGTGGCGCCGAGCTCGGGCATCAGCATGCTCGCCGTCGGGGTGATCGCCGTCACGATCGGCGCCGTGGCGTTCGCCCTCGTGGGCGTGCTCGGCATGTTGCAGGCCGCCCACGACCGCCTGACCGGCCACGAGCGCACGATCCGCCGCCACACGCCGTGGCTTCGCAGCATGAGCGGCGACCGGCGGCGCAAGCTGGGCGGCGAAGCCCCCCCGCTCACCGCCGGCGACTACGCCGTCGTGTCGGTCGTCGTACTCGCCGTGGCGGCCTTCGAGATCTGGTTCTTCTTCCTCGCGGGCTCCCCGCTGGACGCGCGCTCGGGCCGCGGCTAGAGCTGGCGGCCGATTAGGCGGGCGCGAGCCCGAAGCCGGCGGCGTAGAGCTCGTCGACCCGCGCGAGCTCGTCCTCGTCGAGGTCGGGCACCGCGCCGCCGCCCGCCGCCGCCCACTCCTCGAGCTGCGCCGTCGTGGTGACCGTGTGCACCACGCAGCCGATGGCCGGCTGAGCGAGCACGTACTTGAAGGCCGCCTGCGCGAGCGTGCGCTCGCCGTCGCGTAGCAGGAACCCGAGCTGGTCGACCTTCTGGAGCCCCTCGATCAGCCAGGAGCGCGGCCGGTGGCGGCGGTGGTCGTTGCCGGTGAAGGTGTGCTCGGGCGTCAGGTGGCCCTCGAGCAGCCCCGACGAAGTGGGCACGCGGGCGATGATGCCGGCGCCGTGGCGCTCGGCCTCGTCGAGGAACTCGGCGCCGGGCTCCTGCTCGAGCAGGTTGTAGACCGTCTGCAGCGAGGTCAGCCGCGGGCGCTGGACCAGGGCGCGCACGCCCTCGTCCCGCCAGCCGATCTTCGGGCCCAGCGCGACGCCGTAGTGGCGGAGCTTGCCCTCCGCCCGGAGCGCGTCGAGCTCGGCGAACAGCCCGTCGGCGTCGATGCCGTCCATGCGCGGGTTGTGGAGCTGGTAGAGGTCGACGTGGTCGGTGCGCAGGCGGCGCAGGGAGGCCTCCAGCGCGCGCCGGGTGTGCTGAGGCGACCAGTCGTGCGGGCGCTCGGACTCCCGGTGGGCCGTGCGGTCGGCGTCGATCACGTACCCGAACTTGGTCGAGAGCTCATAGGCGTCGCGGGGGCGGCCCGAGCGCTCCAGCGCAGCGCCGACCAGGTCCTCGTTGTGACCCTGGCCGTAGGTGTCGCCGGTGTCGAAGAAGGTGACGCCGAGGTCCAGCGCACGGGCGACGAGCCTCTCGGGGTCCTCGTGCTCTCCCCACCAGTCCGAGCCCAGGGCCCAGGTGCCGAAGCCGACGGCCGAGGTCACCAGGTCGGTGTCGCGGAAGGTGCGCCGCCGCATGCGCCTCAGTTTAGGAAACCGGTGCTCCCGTATAGGCTGCGGGCGGTGAGCGCGGAGACGAGCGGCGGCTTCAACCTCTCGCGCTTCCTCCTGAGCGGCGACGGCTGGCCCTACCTGCTCGTCCCGTTCATCCCGATCGCCGTGGTGCTCGAGTTCGCCCACGCCGAGGCCGCGGTCATCTTCGGGGCGTCGGCGGCCGGCGTGATCCCGACCGCCGCGCTCATGGGCCGCGCCACCGAAGAGCTGGCCGTCCGCTCGGGCCCGGGCATCGGCGGGCTGCTGAACGTCACCTTCGGCAACGCGCCCGAGCTCATCATCGCGTTCTTCGCGCTCAGGGAGGGCCTGCAGGAGGTCGTCAAGGCTTCCCTGGTGGGCTCGATCATCGGCAACATCCTGCTGGTCATGGGCGCGGCGATGCTGGTGGGCGGCCTGCGGCGCGAGCGCCAGACTTTCGACCGCACGGCGGCCAACGTCCAGTCGCTGATGCTCCTGCTCGCCGCCGTGGCGCTGGCCATGCCCGCGATCTTCCAGCTCGTGGAAGGCGGTGGACTGCCGAGCCCCGACGCCAAGGCGGTCAACTTCAGCGGTGACATCGTGTCCCTGTCGATCTGCGTCTCGGTGGTCCTGCTGCTCACCTACGTGGCGGGGCTGGTGTTCTCGCTGCACACCCACCGCGACCTGTTCAACCCCGAGCACGACGCGGAGGACCACGTCAGCGAGCCGTGGTCGGTGCGGCGCAGCGTGCTCATGCTTGCCCTCGCGGGCGTGGCCGTCGGCGTGATGTCGGAGATCCTGGTCGGCTCGATCACCGAGGCGTCGGAGTCCATCGGCCTGTCGCCCTTCTTCGTCGGGGTGATCGTCGTGGCGATCGTCGGCAACGCGGCCGAGCACTGGGTGGCGATCTACTTCGCCATGCGAGACAAGATGGACCTCGCGGTGAACATCGCGATCGGCTCGAGCGCCCAGATCGCCCTCTTCGCCGCGCCCGTCCTGGTCCTGCTGTCGCTCTTCGTCGGCCCCTTCCCGATGGCGCTGGTCTTCAACGGCTTCGAGCTCGGCGCGATCATCCTCGCCGTCCTCGTGGCCCAGGCGGTGACCCACGAGGGCGAGTCGACGTGGTTCGAGGGCCTGCAGCTGCTGGCGGTGTACGCCCTGCTGGGCGTGACCTTCTACTTCGTCGGCTGAGTCAGGCTCCCAGCTCGCGCAGCTGGCGGTCCACCTCGGCCTCCACGTCGAGTGGGCGCTCGCCGCGGGCCTCGCGGCGGGCGTTGCGCGCCACGACAAGGTCGCGGACCTCCGCGCGCAGCTCGGGGTCGGCGGCCGGGGTCGTAAGCCGGCGCAGCTCGTCCTCCACGTCGACCCCGGACTCCCCGCGCGCGGCCGCGCGCGCGTTGCGGGCGCCCAGCATCTGGCGGATCTCCGCGTCGCGCTCGGAGACGTCCACCGGGCCGCCCGGCGCGGAGGTGGGGCTGCGGTCCTCGTTGATCGACAGCCCGCCGCGCCCGATCTCGTCGTAGAGGCGCGCGCGGAAGAACAGCGACAGGATCGCCAGCACGATCCCCACGCCCACGACCACGAAGATCACGATGCCGAAGGCCGCCTGCATCGACCAAGATGGTCGCATGTGGCGCCGCCTCAGGCGCAGGTCGCTGGCCCCCCGCCGCTCGCTGCTCTTCGAGCACCAGTACGCCCCCGCGCTCGTCACGGCGATCGTGCTCGCGGGCTCGGCCGCGCTCGTGCTGTGGGTCCTGCTGCGCTAGTGAAGACTCATGACAACCCAGCCGCTGGCTCGGGCCGGATGGCCGGGGCAGTGTCGGGCTGCGGATCCTCGCCGCCCATGTCGAGGCGGAACGGCGGGTACGCGTCGGTCATCAGCGCCGCGTACGCCACGACCCGGAACACCCAGCGATTCATCCCGAGCACGAAGTCGAAGATCGGGCGGGGGTAGCGACCGGTGAACAGCAGCACGACGGCGGCGATGAAGACCAGCAGGCCGATCAGGCCGCCGCTGTACATCCAGGCCGAGTTGTCGTTCGCCGCGTTCCAGCCGGCCCAGGCGCCGCCGGCGAACACCCCGACCACGATGTAGTGCGGCAGGGCCAGCAGCCACCACTTCACGAGCACCAACCCCCGCGACAACGACTGCGGGTATTCGACCTCCCGCCGGGCCGGGTAATCCGTCACGTCGGCGAGGGTGAACGGCGGATAGCGGTCGGTCGCCAGCGCGTTGTAGGAGTAGAAGCAGACCCGCCATGACCAGCGCAGCACGCGGACGTTGAAGTCGAAGATCGCACGCGGGTAGCGGCGGTGAAGAGGATCGCGAAGAAGCGGACGACGCTCAGCGCGAGGAAGGCGATCCACAGGAACACGAGCACGATCACATGCGGGATCACCAAGACCCACTTGACCAGCCACAACCAGCGGCTGAGTGGCGCATCGAGCTTCCCTTCGAGGCGCAGCGGATAAGCAGATGCGGTCACGGGCTCGTTCATTGCAGGTACGTCCTCTCAAGCAGACACGCCGGCGCCGGTGTGACGCAGCAAGCGGTCGAGGCGCGGCGGAAGCGACTCCGGTGCATCGGAATCGAGAAGTGCCGCGCTGACCAGCCTCCGGGACCGACCCTACTCCCTTCTGGGAGGGGCGTTGCAAAAACACGAGTCAAGCCGGCCAGGCCGGGAACGCGCGTTCCCATTCCGGCCGGGCCGGGTGTAGACTCCCCAACGCTGTTGACTGACCAGTCAATCTGTCACTGGGAGCGAACCTGAGTGGTCGATTTCACGCTTACCGACGAGCAGAAGGCCCTCCGCGAGATGGCGCGGGACTTCGCGATGAAGGAGATCCGTCCGGTCGCCTGGGAGTACGACCGCGACAGCACGTGGCCCGAGGACGTGCTGCGCAAGGCGTGGGAGGTCGGGCTCATGAACACCCACATCCCCGAGGAGTACGGCGGCCCGGGCGCCTCCTACCTCGACGGCTGCCTGATCGAGGAGGAGCTGTCCTGGGGCTGCTCGGGCATCGGCACCTCGCTGGGCGCCAACGGCCTCGCCTCGGCGCCGCTCGCGCTGGCGGGCTCGGAGGAGCTCAAGAGGACCTACCTGGGCATGCTGACCGAGGACTTCAAGCTCGCCTCGTTCTGCCTCACCGAGCCCGACGCGGGCTCGGACGTCTCCGGCATGCGGACGACCGCGATCAAGCGGGGCGACAAGTGGGTCGTCAACGGCTCCAAGTGCTTCATCACCAACGGCGGCTACGCCGACTGGTTCGCGGTCTACGCCAAGACCGACAAGGACGCCGGCCACCGCGGGATCTCCTGCTTCCTGGTCCCCAAGGACGACACGGTCACGGTGGACAAGAAGGAGGACAAGATGGGCCAGCGGGCGTCCAACACCGCGACCATCACCTTCAACGAGACCGAGATCCCGGCCGGCCACCTGATCGGCGAGGAGAACAAGGGCTTCAAGATCGCGATGATGACCCTGGACCGCACGCGCCCCGGCGTGGCGGCGATGGCGACCGGCATCGCCCGCGCCGCGTTCGAGTTCGCCACCAACTACTCCAAGGAACGCGTCCAGTTCGGCGTGCCGATCGCCATGCACCAGGCGATCCAGTTCATGATCGCCGACATGGCGACCAAGGTGCACCTGTCGCGCCTGGCCACGTGGAACTCCGCGGTCCTCCTCGACCAGGGCAAGCGCAACACCCTCGAGTCCTCGCACGCCAAGCGCTTCGCAGCCGACTCCGCGATGGAGGTCTCCACCGACGCCGTCCAGGTCTACGGCGGCTACGGCTTCATCAAGGACTACCCGGTCGAGAAGCTGATGCGCGACGCCAAGATCATGCAGCTCTACGAGGGCACCTCTCAGATCCAGCGCCTCGTGATCGCGCGCGAGACGCTGCTGCCGCGGCGCGTCGAGGACCCCGCCATGGCCGGCACCGCCGCGTAGGGATCGCCCGCCGAGAGCACGACCGCGGCAATAATCCGGGGATCGTGCCCTCTCGCAAGACCTCGCAGGCGGCGGCGGAGGCGGCCAGCGTCGACGCTGCGCGCGCGGCCCTCGGGACGCCCGGGGCACCGCAGCCCAGGGGCCCCGGGGGCACCGACCCGCTCATCGGCGACCTGCGCCGCGCGGGGCTTTTACCCCTCCTGGTCCTGCACTTCGTCTCCGAGGCGCCCTCCTACGGCAACCAGCTCATGGATCGCATCGCGGCGCTCACGTCGGGGGCGCTGGCCGTCAACCCGAACACGATGTACCCGCTTCTGCGCTCCTTGGAGGCCGACGGCCACGTGGCCGGCGAGTGGGAGCATCCCGAGCGGCGCTCGCGGCGCTTCTACCGGATCACCCGCAGCGGCTGCAGCGAGCGCGACCGGCTGGCCGCCGAGCTGCGTCCCCGCCTGGACCGCATCGCGGAGTCCATCGAGGCGATCCGCGCCGAAGTCTTCTGATGCCCCGCGCCCGCGCCGCCGTCACCGTCCCCGGGCTCGCTTCCGGGGCCGAGGCGCTGTGGTACGACCCGCAGCGATGGGCCGCGTGGATCGACGGTTTCGGCCACGTCGCGCGCCTCGACGACAGCTGGCCGCGCGCCGGCGCCGTGCTGGACTGGGACTCCAAGCCGGGCGGGCGCGGCCGGGTGCGCGAGAAGGTGCTCGCCTACGAGGCGCGCTCGGGCCAGGAGCTCGCGGTGGAGGACGAGCGCCTTCACGGGACCCAGGCGGTGCGCTTCGAGCCCGTCGACGACGGCGTGCGGATCGCGCTGGAGCTGCGCTACGAGCTCAAGCAGCGCAGCCCGCTCACGCCGCTCACGGACCTGCTGTTCATCCGCCGGGCGCTGCGCGAGTCGCTGCGCCGCAGCCTCCAACGCTTCGCGCGGGAGCGCCGGGCGGAGCTCGAGATGACATAACCTGCCGCCCATGTTCGTGTTCAAAGCCGCAGTAGTCGGCGCGGGCGTCATGGGCGGGGAGATCGCCCAGGTCATCGCCTCCGCAGACATCCCCGTCGTCCTCAAGGACGTGGACCAGGGATTTGTCGACAAGGGCCTCGAGAAAGCGCGCGAGGTCACCGAGAGCCAGACGGCCAAGCTCGTCTCCAAGGAGCGGATCACCCGGGAGCAGGCCGGCGAGCAGGTGGAGCGCACGCTCGGCCTGATCACCGGCACCACCTCCTACGAGGGCTTCGGCGACGTCGACTTCGTCATCGAGGCCGTGCCCGAGAAGATGGCGGTCAAGCATCAGGTGTTCGCCGACCTCGACGCCGTCACCCCCGGCCACTCGATCCTCGCCTCCAACACCTCGGGGCTCTCGATCACCGAGATCGGCGACGTCACCCAGCGGCCCCACAAGGTCGTCGGCTTCCACTTCTTCTGGCCCGCATCCCATATGCGCCTGATCGAGGTCATCGAGGGCGAGGACACCTCCGCGGAGACGGCTCAGGCGGCCGTCAACTTCGCGCAGGCGATCAAGAAGATGCCGGTCCGCTGCGGCGAGTGCCCGGGCTTCGTGGTCAACCGCATCCTGGCCTCGACCGCGTCGGAGATCTGGCGCTACCAGGACGAGACCGGGACCGACGTCAAGGACGTCGACAAGGCGCTCACCGACGCCAAGCTGGTGCCGATGGGGCCGTTCTTCCTCGCCGACATGTCCGGCCTCGACACGGCGCTGAAGGTCGCGCGCGACATGCAGGACGCCTACGGCGACCGCTTCTACGTCCACAAGGGGATGGAGGCGCTCGTCGAGCAGGGCCACTATGGCCAGAAGACCGGGAAGGGGTTCTATGAGCACGGAAGCTGAGGCCTCTCCGGCCGTCGACGAGGCGCTGATCGAGCGCTTCTCGCTGAAGGCGTTCGTCGAGTCTTGCCTCGTGCTCGAGGAAGGGGTCGCGGGGGTCCGCGACATCGACCTCGGGATGATGATGGGGACCGGGATGATCCCAGGACCGTTCGTGCGCGCCGACCTGCGCGGGCTCGACGACGTCCTCGCCGCGCTCGAGCGCGCCGAGGAGGAGTGGGGCGAGCACTTCGAGCCGCCGCTCGTCCTGCGCCGGCTGGTGGCCCAGGGCCGCCTCGGGGCCAAGAGCGGGCAGGGCTTCTACCCCTATCCCCAGCCCGACTCGGGCTTCGAGACCGCGAAGGTCAAGCTCGACACGCGCGGCGAGATCGCGATCGTGTGGATCGACAACGCCCCGGCCAACTCGATCTCGCCCGACGTCGTCGCCGGGCTCCAGGCGGCGTGGGAGGCGATCGAGGCGGCCACAGAGGTCAAGGCGATGATCCTGGCCTCGCCCAACCCCGCCCTGTTCTGCGCGGGCGCCGACATCAAGGCGTTCACGGAGATGGACGAGGCGGGCGGCCGCGAGTTGCTGGAGTCGGCGCACGCGCTGCTGCGCGCCTGGGAACGGTCGCGCACGATGACCATCGCCGCGGTCAACGGCCTCGCCTTCGGGGGCGGCTGCGAGCTGGCGATGGCCTGCGACGTCCGGCTTGCGGCCTTCTCGGCGACCTTCGGCCAGCCCGAGGTCAACCTGGGGATCATCCCGGGCTTCGGGGGGACCCAGCGGCTGCCGCGCCTGGTCGGGCCGGCCAAGGCGCTCGAGATGAACACGACGGGCGAGGCGATCTCGGCCGAAGACGCCTACGAGCACGGCCTCGTCAACCGCGTGGTGGCCGACCACGAGCTGTTCGACACAGCGATGGCATGGGCGCGCAAGTACGCGCGCCAGGCGCCGATGGCGCTCGAGCAGGTCAAGCGCGTGTCACACCGGGGTGACCTCGACGAGGGCATCGAGGCCGAGAAGCAGGGCTTCGCGACGGTCTTCGCCTCCGAGGACGCGCGCGAGGGCATCGGCGCGTTCCTGGGTAAGCGCACGCCGGATTTCAAGGGAGAGTGAGCGAGGCGAGCGGCTTCTCAACCCCTCGCGCGAGCGCAGGCGAGCAGGTGAGTCAGGACGGGCCGCGGCGGCTCGCCGAGCTGATCGGCTCGGCCGGCTCCGTGGTGGCGTTGACCGGAGCCGGTATCTCCGTGCCCTCCGGGATCCCGGACTTCCGCTCGCCGGGCACGGGGCTGTGGGAGAGCGTCGATCCCATGGAGGTCGCCCACATCGACGCCTTCCGCCGCGATCCCGCCCGATTCTGGCACTTCTACGGCGCCCGCTTCACCGCCCTGCGCGACAAGCGCCCCAACGGCGCGCACCGCGCGCTGGCCGAGCTCGAGCGCCGCGGCGGCCTCGACGCCGTCGTCACCCAGAACATCGACGGCCTGCACGCGGCGGCGGGCACACGCGAGCTGATCGAGGTGCACGGATCGATCGCGCACTCCTCGTGCCGGGAGTGCGGGCGCCGCTACGAGCTCGAGGACGTTCGCACGCGCCTGGCCACCGACCGCGACGGCGTGCCCCGCTGCGACTGCGAGGGCCCGCTGAAGCCCGAGGTGGTGCTCTTTGGCGAGTACCTGCCCGAGCAGGCGCTGGCGCGGGCCTCCGAGCTGGCGGCGGGCGCCGAGGTGCTCCTGTGCGTCGGCTCCTCGCTGGAGGTCCAACCCGTTGCGCAGCTCCCACAGATCACGCTCGCGGCCGGCGGGCGGGTCACGATCGTCACCAAGGGAGCTACGCCCTACGACTCCGACGCGGCTGTGCGGCTCTGGGGCGACGTCGTCGCCGAGCTCGAGGGGGTCCTCGGTGCGCTGAGCGAGTAGCGTGCGCGCCAGTCGACCAAAAGGAGGGGACGGGTGGCCGTCACCAAGATCATCGAGCTCGTGGGCTCGGGCACGAGCTCCGACGATGCCGTGCAGAACGCGCTCAAGGAAGCCCGGCAGACGCTGCGCAACATCAAGGCCGTCGACGTGGTCTCGACCGGCCTGCGTGGCGAGGATCTCACGGAGTGGCGCGCCCATGTGCGCCTGGCGATCCTGATCGACCGCGTCAACGAGTAGACGAAGGCGCTCACGAGGCGGCGCTTCGTGCGCGGAGCGCCGCCTCCAGTCGCCCGAGGGCGGCCTCCACGGCGGTGATCTCCCCCGGCTCCAGGCCGCCTCGCAGGGCGGCGCCCGCCGCCGCCTCGACCGCGGCGGCGTGGCCGCGCAGCTCGTCGAGGCGCGCCGCCATGTCGCCGGTGCCGCGCCAGCCCTCGAGCTCGGCGAGCGCGGCCTCGAGGGCCGCGCGGGCCTGCAGGGCGGCCTCGCGCCCGCGGCCCTGGTCGAGGTCCAGGCGGGCGCGCAGGGCGAGCTCCTCGCAGGCCAGAGCGACGTCGCGGCCGGCGAGCAGTGCGGCCAGGCGCTCCTGGGGGCTCAGCGCGAGCGAGCGGCGCCCCCGGTCGCCGGGCGCCAGCTCGCGAGCCGCCTCCCAGTGCCCCTCGGCCACCTGCTCCCCCGAGCCGTAGCCGAGCCGGAGGGCGATCGCCTGCTGGACCCCGACCTCGGCGACGTAGGGATCGGCGGCAGCCAGGCGGTGGCCGTGGATCGTGAGGTTGAGCAGCTGCATCGCATCGGCCACCGTCTCCTCCGACCGCTCCCGCGAGGCGACGGCGAGCCACTCGCGGGCGCGCAACTCGTCGGGCAGGGGATCGGTGGCGATGACCGTCGCACGGGTGACCTCGACGAGCGTGGGCCCGGCGCCCGGCTCGCTGCGCTGGGCGCGGCGGCTGCCGAGCCGGCGCCGCGGCGGCGCCTCCAGGCGACCGATCACGAGGACGTGGCGCGCATCGTCGCCCGCGTAGCGGCGCACGACGTAGCGTCCGGGCTCGGGTCCCAGCCGCCCGGGGAACTCCCACTGGACGAACCGGAAGCGGCGGCTCTCGGCCGCCACGGCGCTACTCGCCGCGGTGCGCGCTCGACGCGCGCTTGGTGACCTTCAGCGCCATCTTGGACGGCTGCAGCCGGACGGTCGGGTTGTCGATCGCGTCGAGCCGATCGATCAGCTTGATCCACTGCTTGGGCTTGAGGATGGCGTTGATGCGCCTCGCGGTCTTGGAGTTCGTGCCGTACAGCGGCTTCCAGCCGACGTGGATGTGGTCGGCGTGGTCGGCCATGGCAAGCGTGTTGTCGGCTCCCTCGAAGGTCATCAGCGTGATGATCTGGTCGGGCTTCATGGTGCCCTGGAGCGTCAGGAGGCGGCGCACGGCGAGCTCGGTGATCGACCCCTTGCCCTGATTGCCGAGAATCGGGATGCCGTTGACCTTGGCGATGTCGATGGCATTGCCGGAGGAGTGCTCGGAGACGTTGCCCGAGCTCGTGTAGACGCCGTGGCCGCACTTGAGCGAGGTCACCGTCGGGCGGAAGCCGGAGGCGGCCATGAACTCGAGCGTGGCGAGCACGCGGCGGTCGATCTGGCCCGTGCGGATGTCGTTGCGCCCGCAGCCGTAGAGCTCGATGCGAGGGTTGGCCAGCACGCGCTGAAGCACCGCCTCCTTGCTCATGAGCAGGATCTGGCCGATCGACGGGTTCTCGGCGTCGGGGCCGAAGAAGGGATTCTTGCCCGCCGCGCGATAGATGGCGGTGGACTCGAGCAGCTTCCAGCCGTCGAGGATCGGCTTGGGATCGATGCGCGGGGCGCCGCGACCGGCGGGCCGGACCTCGAAGAGCACGTGGGGGGCCTCACTGGTCGAGGTCTGGCCGATGCGTCCCAGGACGGTGCCGGCCACGATCCGTGAGCCGGGGCGCAGGCGCGTGATGTCGACGTCCGAGCGATCGGGCCTGAACGCCTTGGTGAGGTAGGAGGAGAAGCTCTGCGAGCCGTCGATCTTGCCCGTGCGCTCGAAGAGCTGCTGGTCGCCGCCGGAGCGTCCGGCGTTCGGGCGCTCGGGATGGGCGAACAGGCGCCGCTTGACGGGGATCCTGCGCGGCGCGCTCGCACGGCTCGGACGGGGTGCGCGCGTGCGTGAGCGCTTGGTGGCCCGGGTCGTGGTCGCCGAGGCGGGCGCCTTCGGCTTGGCGTCGCGCGGGAGCCCGAGCTCGCGGGCGATCTTCGCGGGCGAGGTCTTGCGCCGCTTGGGCGCGGGATAGCTCTTGGCCACCTTGGCCAGGCGCGCGTACGTATAGGTGTTGCCGTACACGTCCTGGAGCTGGACGAAGCGCCCGAGGCGCTCGGTGCGGCCGATGCGGACGATCCGGCCGTCGTTGACCGCCACGACCGGAGCGCCCCGACGGGCGAAGATCTTGATGCCGCGGCGGTGCTTGGAACTCTCGACCACGAGTGCACGGTTGCCCTTGCGCCGACTGCGCTTCGCAAGACGCTTGGCCTCGCGCTCTGAGAGGTCGTCGGCGTAGGTCGCCTTGGCGTGCACGGGGAAGTGTCCCTGCGTGAGGCCGGTCAGCGAGCCCACGAGGTTGGCGGGCATGCCCCCGATCACACGCGCGCGCATGAGGACCGACTCGACGTACCAGTCGGCGTGGTTGTAGGCGAAGATCGCCTTGCGCAGGTCGGTGTCCGCCCCGGCGGCCTTGAGGTAGCGCGCCGCGCCGAACACGGCGTCGACAGGGTTGTAGGGATCCTTGAGCTTGTCCTCGTTGGCGTCCACGCCGTACTGCTTCCAGGTCGCGGGCAGGAACTGCATCCAGCCGACGGCGCCCGCGGTGGAGACGTTGAGGTTGCGGCCGTAGTCGGTCTCGATCTCGTTGATGGCGGCGAGCACCTCCCAGCGCACGCCGTACTGGATGCCGGCGGCCTGGTAGATCGGCAGCAGGAAGGGCGGGATCCGGAACTTGTCGATGAAGAAGTTCGGCACGCCGAT